>CAZSCE010000025.1:0-3934 GCA_964605355.1 uncultured Candidatus Saccharibacteria bacterium | reverse complement strand
GGGCCTTTTACAAATTCCACCCAGCTAAAAGAAGCTTTAAAAATTGTTCGTAAAATTTTTCCTTTCAGAGATAGATGTGTGCCGGTATCTGGCAAACCTTGTTTTAACAGACAAATCGGCCTATGTCCCGGAGTGTGTGATAATAGTATCAATAAAAAAGAATATAAAAAAATATTAAATAAAATTATTATGTTCTTCTCCGGCAAAGTAAACAGCTTGAAGAAAAGCTTGGAGAAGGAAATGAAGGCGCTAGCCAGGAAACATGAATTTGAAAAGGCAGGGGAGACTAAAAGGCAGATTTTTGCGTTGAATCATATTCAGGATGTATCATTAATTTCCCCTTTCCCCGCTTTGGATAAGGCGGGGTGGCATTCTGATGCCGGGGCGGTTGAAAAGTTTCGTATCGAAGCCTATGATGTGGCACACTTATCTGGCACCAATAATGTGGGGGTCATGGTGGTAATGGAAAATGGGCCTGCCGGACAATTAGGCGGGGAATTAAAAAAGTCAGATTATAGAAAGTTCATAATTCGTAACAGTAAGGGGAATGATGTAGGTGCCCTGCAGGAAATACTGGAGAGGCGCCTAAAACACAAGGATTGGCCAAGTCCTGATTTGATTGTGGTGGATGGGGGAACGGCACAGTTAAACGCGGCTGTTTCTCAGATACGGAAACATTCGGAAATCTCTCTCCGTTTAACGGCAGACCTAATCACTCCGAGAGATATCCGAATGTTTCCTCAGAAAGTGGTTGCTGTAACAAAAGATGATAAACATAAAGCCAAAGCTATAATTGGTCCGGAAGATTTAGTAAAAAAGTATAAAAAAGAGATCTTATTAATTAATGCGGAGGCTCATAGGTTTGCTATAGCATTTCACAGACAAAAAAGAAGTGTTATACTATAAGGTATGAGTAAGAAAAAAGTGGGAGTGTTACGAGGGGGGCCTTCATCTGAATATGAAGTGTCTTTAAAAACAGGAAAATCTGTGATGGATAATTTGGCTGACCGCTATGAGTGTCTTGATATTTTTATTGATAAAGAAGGGAATTGGCATTATCTGGGAGCACCCGTAGAGCCAAAAAATATTTTTAAAAAAGTAGATGTGATTTTTAATGCTTTACACGGAGCCTATGGTGAAGATGGCACCGTACAGACACTGCTTGATTTACACAATGTTCCTTACACCGGTTCTACCGCCCTAGCTTCAGCGGTGGGAATGAATAAATTATTATCTAAAAAAGTTTACAAAAATCATAATCTTAAAACCCCACTTCACACCACTGTTTCCAAGGATGATAATTCACCAGCAGAAATAGTGCGGATTTTCAAATCATTCCCTATGCCAGTAGTGGTCAAGCCAGCTTCTGGTGGCTCATCTGTAGCTACCGCTATTGCTCAAACAATGTCTGACCTACAAAACGCAGTGGATGACGCCCTAAAATATTCTAACACCGCCCTAATAGAGGAATTTATTTCCGGTAAGGAAGCCACTTGTGGGGTCGTGGATAATTTTAGAAATATGGATATTTATTCTTTGATGCCAGTAGAAATCAGGAAACCAGCTAGCTCTACTTTTTTTGATTATAATGCTAAATACAGTGGTCAGTCACAAGAAATATGTCCTGGTAATTTTACCGCTGTGGAAAAAGAGATGATTCAGAAACTAGCCATTGATGCCCACCGGGCTTTGGGTCTCCGTCATTACTCCCGTTCAGATTTTATTATTCACCCTAGACGTGGTATTTATATATTAGAAACAAATACTTTACCTGGTCTCACTGCGGAATCATTACTACCAAAATCTTTACAAGCTGTTGGCTGTACTTTACCGGACTTTCTGGATCATTTAATAAAATTGGCTCTAGGTGGTAAATAATATCAAAATCAATGAGTAGTGATAATTCAAAGGAAAAGGCGTGGGTGGTAGCGGTAAATATGGGTTATGGGCACCTCCGGGCAGCTTATCCGCTAAAGAGTATTGCTGTAAATCAGGAAATTATAAATGCCAATGATTATGTAGGTATTCCAAGGAGGGATAGATTTATCTGGGAGTTTACCAGAAGAATATATGAATTTGTCTCTAGGCATACGGAGAGAATTTTTTTTGGTTATTCTCTTTTTTCTTTATATAATAAATTCCTGAAAATCCCTGATTTTTATAACGGAACAGACAAAACCCATTCCAATATTAGTTTGGGGCGTATAAATTCATTAATTAGCCGTGGCTGGGGTAAGGATTTGGTTTCAAGAATAAGTGAAAAATCACTCCCACTCATTACCACACTTTTTGGGCCGGCATTTATGGCGGAAATTCATAAATATAAGTTTCCCATATATTGTGTCATTACTGATACAGATATTACCCGGGCCTGGGCGTCACCGGATGCTTCAAAAAGTAATGTAAAGTATTTTGTGCCTACAAACCAAGCAGGCTTGAGACTGGCTTCATACGGAGTTAGAAAAGAGAATATTATATACACTGGTTTTCCACTGCCAAAAGAAAATATTGGTAGTACTGAAATGGAGATATTAAAGCTGGATTTAGCAAACAGACTTGTAAATTTAGATCCCACGGGGACTTATTTAAACAAATATAGTTTTTTGGTTGAAAAGCATTTAGGGGCATTACCAACAAAATCCAGTCATATACTCACCATATTATTTGCTGTTGGAGGCGCCGGAGCACAGATGGATATAGCCCTGGACGCCATAAAAAGTTTAGCTTCAAAGATTGAGTCTGATGATCTGAAATTTATTGCCAGTTTAGGAATAAGAGAATCTACGAAGAATATTTTTCAAGATAAACTTAAAAAAAATGGTGTTAGTAAAAAAGTAATTAGTAGCGTGGAGATAATTTATTCAAAAGATGTTTTTGATTATTTTGCTAAATTTAATTTAGCCCTAAGGCTGACTGACATTCTCTGGACCAAACCAAGTGAGCTTTCGTTTTATTCTGGCCTTGGCCTCCCTATCCTTATTGCTCCGCCCGTGGGCTCACAAGAGGATTTTAACAAGGAGTGGCTCGTAGGCGTGGGCTCTGGTATACCCCAAAAAGACCCCAAATATTGTCTGGAGTGGCTTTATGATGATTTATACGCCGGTCATTTTGCTGATGCCGCCATGCAGGGTTTTATTGAAGTAGAAAAACTTGGCACTTATAGAATTGAAGAGGAGATAGATAGAGTCTCAAAAGAATAGGATATAAAACAACCGCCCTGATCCGTATTAAGTAATTCTGCCTACTTTTTTGTAATAAATGCAAATAGAATGTATACCTTTGGTGGACACAACGTGTGCCTGCCCGACTACATTCAGGCGGGGCTTTCAGGACTTTGTAGGGTGGGGTAAAATATGAAAATATAATGTGATATAATATGACATATGAAAAATATAGCTTTTATTGATGGACAAAATTTGTATATGGGAACCAAGACCTGCGAACAGCCGTGGGAAGTTGATCTAGCAAAATTTAAATTTTACCTAGAAAGAAAATACAATGTCACAGAAGTATATTATTTTCTTGGGTATGTTCAGGACGAGAATGAAGAATTATATGATGAAATACAAAAATCTGGCCTAATTTTAAAATTTAGAGAACATAATTCTGCTATGCTTGGTAAAAAGAAAGGAAATGTCGATTCAGATATTATATTTAATGTTATGAAGAAGATGTATAATAAAGAGGATTTTGAGAAGATTATTCTAGTTTCAGGCGATGGCGATTATAAAATGTTGGTAGATTTTCTGATTGAAGAAAATAAATTTGAGAAGATATTATTTCCAAATAAAAAATATGCCTCATCCTTGTATAAAAAATTAGGTAGAAGATATTTTGCTCATCTCGAGGATTTAGATATTAAGAAGAAAATTAGTAAATAAAAGAAAAGGGGGCCTTAGGTAGTAAACCGTTCGGGCCCCTTTTCGTCTTGATA
>CAZSCE010000024.1:0-5285 GCA_964605355.1 uncultured Candidatus Saccharibacteria bacterium | reverse complement strand
AACCTTGAAAGATATCAAGGTGGAAGCCAAGGAAAAAGAAGAAGCCGCCAAGGTGGTGGAAGCTCGTTTGATCAAAAAGGAAGATCTTTTGGATCAAAGGCAAATGGATATTGATAAAGAAGTAGAAAATATCAAAAAGAAAATTGTTGAGATCAAAGAAATCAGAGAGAAAACAGAGAAAATTGAAACAGAGAAATTAAGTGAGTTACAAAAAATTGCTAATTTGAGTGTGGATGAAGCTAAAGAAGAAATATTAAAGTCCACCGAGAAAAAATATGAGGAAGATATTTTAGCCAGAATTAAAAAACTGGAGCTTTTTGGTGAAGAAAAATATGAGGCCAAGGCTAAAGAAATATTAACCACCGCTATCCAAAGACTGGGTAACTCTGTGGCTTCTGATGTTATGTCCACTATTGTCAGCATCCCTTCTGATGAAATGAAGGGTAAAATTATTGGTAAGGAAGGTAAAAATATAAAAGCCTTTGAAAGAGCTACCGGTGTGGAAGTACTTGTAGATGATACCCCGGGCGCCGTCACTATTTCCTCCTTTGATCCAGTCCGTAGACAAATTGCCAGAGTAGCTTTGGAAAACCTCTTGATTGATGGCCGTATTCAGCCGGTGAAAATTGAGAAAATAGTAGAAGAAGCCAAACTAAGTATAAATAAGATAATGAAAGAGAAGGGTGAGGCCGCTGTCTATGAATGCGGAATCCTAAACCTAGACCCTAGAATTGTGGCTATTCTGGGTAGATTACACTTTAGAACCAGTTACGGTCAGAACGTTCTCCAGCACTCCATTGAAATGAGCCACATTGCCGGCATGATTGCTGAGGAAATGGGCGCCAATGTCAGCGTGGCCAAAGCCGGTGCCTTATTACACGATATTGGTAAAGCCGTGGATCATGAAGTGGCTGGTACACACGTGGAAATTGGTAAGAGGATCCTCCAGAAATTTGGTGCCAATGAGGAAATTATTAAAGCCATGCAAAGTCATCATGAGGAGACCCCTTATGAGACCGTGGAGTCCATTATCGTTCAGGTGGCTGATGCCATTTCTGGTTCCCGCCCTGGTGCTAGAAGGGACAATATTGAAAATTATATCAAGCGTTTACAAGAGCTTGAAGCTTTGGCCAATGCTTTCCCAGGCGTGGAAAAGTCATATGCTCTCCAAGCTGGCCGTGAAGTGCGCGTATTTGTGACTCCAGAGCAGATAACTGACCTAGAAGCCAAGGAGCTGGCTCATGATATTGCTGCCAAAATAGAAACTGACCTAAAATATCCCGGTGAAATCAAGGTAAACGTCATCCGCGAGCTAAGAGTGGTGGAGTACGCGAGATAAAAACCTGACTTCTGTCAAGGTTTGCATTGGAAAAACCCTTATAATATAATAATAAGGTAATAAACAAGGTCGAAAAATTATTAATTTAAATAACGAGCACAGCGATTATATTTAATTAACCCCGTGTAATAGGAATTCCTGTTTGCTCAAAGCAAACAATTACACAGGGTATTGATTTTAACTTCGCTACGCTCAAAAAAATCATACATATGAATAAACAAGGAATTGTTGAAGCTGTTAATGGCATCTTAAACACCACCAAGGTTCAAGCTGAACAAATAGTGGACAAGGTTTTTGATTCCATCGTCGCTTCATTAAAGAAAGGTGAGGAAGTATCTGTGGCTGGCCTAGGTATCTTTTCTGTAAAGCAGAGAGCTGCTCGTGATGCTAGAAATCCTCGTACCGGTGAGACCGTCAAGGTGGCCGCTATGAAGGTTCCTAAATTCCGCGCTGCCAAGGGCTTGAAGGATGCAGTGAAGTAGAGTTATTAAAAAAACCCCGGGAATATTCTTTGCGCTTAACGAAGACTAATCGTTACGAGAATATTCCCGGGGTTTTTTGTCTTTATTTTATTTAGCTTTCTAATGTCTCCCCAGGGATTGCCTCATGCGTCTGTCCTCTTTCTGCTTCCTCTTTTTCTCTTTTTGCCATATCCTCGGCTATTCTAGCCTCGGTTGACCTTTCTCGTGCATCTTTCTCTACCTCTTCGTCCTTTTCTGCCCCAAAAAAATTTCTTAGTCCTTCAAACATTTTATTTTAATTAATTAATAAAGTTAGGTGATATTATATATTTCTATTAACATCTATTTTATCTGGACCCACGCCAATAACGCGTTCAATTTTATCTCTCAAAGTATCCATATAAACGAGGTTCGCGGCAATTGGTAACCCGTTCTCCGGCATCACATTAAAGCTAGCCGCTACAATATCATCTATTTCCGTTTTGGTCAGACGGGCCTTCTCAATAACCAAATTTACGAACTCTGGACCAATAACAATACCCCTACCCGCCATAAAAATATTCAAGGCTTTATTAATTTGCTCTGGAGTCACGGTGGACTCACCTTCTAGAGCTTCCTCCTCCCATTGTGGTTTTTGCTCCACCTTACCCTCCTGATCCCAAAACTTTTTAATAGATTCAAACATATTTTTAGTAAATTATTTAATAATAGATAGATTATAGCATAAAGAAGAAATTTTTTAAGTCTGTGCGGGCGGCGGGAGTCGAACCCGCGACACCAGTTTGGAAAACTGGAGTTTTACCGTTAAACTACGCCCGCATTTTGAAGAGAACTCTCCCATTATACACAAAAAAGCCAAATTTCAAAACTTTTCTAATCCCATTATGCAATAATAACTAAGCGGTCGCTTAGTTATTATTGCATTTAATTTTTAGAGATTTTAATTATTTCATCAAAATTATCTTCTTTCTCCGTTTTCTTTCGGCGTTTGAAACTGCACTTCTCACACCTATACATTAAATAATATTCCCCTCTATCAATATCCATCCCCACCGGCCTCATCATCCCCTGACACTCGGAAGCGCGGTCACCGGGATTTATATCCACATGTTTACTCCACAAACATTTAGGGCAATGATTAGTGTACCCATTCCCCACCACTTCTGCCCCGCAGTGTTCACAAGTAAAATTTTCCACTGTTTTTTGAAATAATTTTGGCATGAATATATTCTTCCATAAAAATAAGATAAAAGAAAGTCACCGGGAATTTTGGTTGTTACACAACCAGTACCCCAATTGGATTTTTTTATCATTCAGAAATTCAAAAAAATCTCAATCGGGCTTCAAATCCCTAACCGAGCAACCCCATTGCTCGGTTGCGCCCCGGCAAATTAAAAACGGCCTGAAAGCCGTTTAATTTGTCGGGGCGCCGGGATTTGAACCCGAACTGCATGCTCCCAAAGCATGTATGCTACCGTTACACCACGCCCCGATATATTTACTAACTAAAAGATATTAGCACAGTTTCATTATATTTCAAACTTATTTTTATATCATTGACAAAAAATGTATTTATCTGTATATTTATTTTAGATGAATCAGATTACAGAGGTGTTAAAACCTCGCCTGATTCTGTACAAAAAGGAATTTATGGATACAGCAAGAGAAGCGGAGTTATGCAAACTACTGGCGATGAAGACCGCCCTAGACGAGAGCAATCTAAACGCTCTTGGTCTAAAAAGAAATGCTGAGAGAAAGGCAGAAGATCTCAATCTCCTTTTCAGCGTTCAAGAGGTCACCTGCGATGAGCTTCTAGCCCTTCGCTTAAAGCTACTAAGCAAATCAGAAAAGATAGCAAGAAGAAAAGGCTATCACCGCCTTCGAACCTAGCCCCTCTTTTGTTTGCCCCCCCCCACAATGAGTGTTGTGGGGTTCTTTTTTTCTTAAAATTTCTATCGGACAAAACTATCGGACATGGTCTATAAAATTATATCTTCCATATAATTCACCTTGGCCTCCATACCTTTTAAATCCAAATATACAGTCATGACATCAAACTGCCAGTCTGTTTCATGTGTAACACCTCTATTACCACTATAACCCAGCAAATATGTCTGTATTACCCGGCTTAGGCGCTTCAGCTTCCAGGGGTGCAAGTTATCCTCCGGCTGATAACTGTCAGTTTCAGGTGAAACATACTTTAAACTATCCCTGGTGACGGACTTCACCTCTACAAAGTGTAATTTTTGTCCTTTTCGGGCAATTATATCAATTTCTCCCCACTTTTTAGAATAATTCTGCTCCACAATCTCAAAACCTCGCTTCACAAGAAACCTACAGGCAATATTTTCACCAATATCCCCCGTCTTTCTTTTTTGAGTACGGTTATCTTCCAAATTATATTTTTTTAAAGTTTTTTAAGGGCTATCACTAACTCCGGACCATAACTACTATCCTGAATTACACTGTAAACGGTTTCGAAACCTGATCCGGCTATTTTCTTTATATCCTCCGGCTCATATGAATAATAATACTTCTTATCACCAAGATTTTCTATTTCTAACTCCTTATATTCCCCATATTTGGTCGAAATATACAAAATACCACCAATTTTAAGGCTTTTGTGGCACCATTCCACCAAACTAATTAGTTCATCACGTTTCAGGTGTAACACTGAGGCAAAACTAAATATAACCCCAAATGTTTCTGTTTCAAGTGAAACGTCCCTCATATCTTTCACATGAAACACCGCTCCGGGATTATTAATTCTAGCAATAGTAATTAAACCCAGAGAGGCATCAATTCCCAGATAATTATCCTTCCCCACCTTTGAAACAATATACTGGGCATCCCGGCCGTTACCACAACCAAGTTCCAAAACTTTGTTACAAACGCTTTCATTTAATCTTAGGGCCTGATCAATATTCTCCGTCCGGATACCATAACTATCAAACTTTTCCGCGTAGAATTGCGGATTTTTATCGTAGGCTTTGATTGTTTTCTGATTCTTGTCCATTATGGTTTCACGTGAAACTATTACCGGTGATTATAAGACGCTTTTATTCTGTACCTTACCCTGTCTATTTAATTTACCCTTATTATTAGCCACATATTGTTAGAGACGCGTTTTTGAGGACAAAATTAGCCTATTTTCACTTCTTTTTAAAAGACGTCTGTTATTAACATATCCCCATAGTTATCCACAGTTTTGCCTTAATAATAGGTTTGCAAAACAACACTATTTTCTCAAAATCTATCAACAAAATTACTATTCTGTGTTTAAATTTGTCTTAGTAATTTTAATATGTCTTTTAAAGAACTTTACTATTATAGCACACTCTTTCTTTTCCCCTCATTGGATAAGGAGGGGTTAGGGGCGGTTGAAAAAATAAATTTGTAAAATTTTTGGTTTTCGTATATGATAGGGAAGTTGCGGGTATAGTATAATGGTAGTACATTTGGTTGCCAATCAAATGGCGGGCGTC
>CAZSCE010000023.1:0-6007 GCA_964605355.1 uncultured Candidatus Saccharibacteria bacterium | reverse complement strand
GAGCGCTTCCCTGAAGAGGAAGATGTCCCCAGTTCGAGCCTGGGTCTCGGCACCAAAAAATCGCCTTAATTGGCGATTTTTCTATGAATATTTTGAAAAAATCTACTACTCACTACCGCCTAGCCAGCCGGGCAGGGCGGGGAGTTTGGTGGTGATATTTTTCACACTTTCAATGTTTTGTTGCATTCCGTTATAACTTTTTATGATAGCGTCAATGTATGGTTTTGAATAAATATAAAAACCAAAGGCCGAGCCTAAAATAAGAATCCAATATAATGTTCTGAAAAAAGCAGAAATCCTGGTACCACGCCTAATACTTTTTAAAATCTTATGATTTTCTCTTGTGAGTTCCGCCGTCTCTTGTAACAAATTTCTTTCTTCTGGTGTCATTAAAATAATTAGTTAGTTCTAACTTTTAATTTAGATTGTCTATTTTTGTCTATTTTAGGCAAAATCAAAGTCAGTAAACCGTGTTTTTCTGCGGCTTCAGCTTCTTCAATTTCTACTTCTGCCGGGAGCACAATGGTGCGGGAGAAGGAACCCCAATATAATTCTTTATGAAAGAAGTCATTTTCTTTTGCCTCATATGATTCCAATCTCTTACCCCTGATTGTCACCATATCTCTAGTGATATTTATTTCTAAGTCTTCTGGTTTTACACCCGCCACCATGGTCTTGATAATAATTTCTGTAGGAGTTTGGCACATATCCACTGCCAGTTGACCCTCTTCTTCATCATCTAAAATACTTTCCACCTCAATTTCTGTTTCATTGTCATCATCAAGCTCCACATCGGTAATATCTTTATTGCCAATATTTAGTAAGCCTTTTATTTTTTCAAAAAATCCTTTTTTATTTTTCATACATTTATTATAACATTTTATAAATTGGCTTGGCAACCATTTTTACCTTTTTAAAGAAAAAGAATAGGACAAAAACCATAATCCAGGTTCCGCCACAGGCAATCCAGAAGTAGGAAATATTGTGCGTTGTATCATTTAATATAATAAAGAAATTAAATATGCTGTGTAATAATATGGCCATAATCAAGCCAAAAACCATATAAATAGTTCTCATAAATTTACCCTTATAAAAGGCTAAACCAATAAATAAGCCCAATACGGCGGAAGAAATTAAGTGGATAAGCATGGGGCCAATGGAGCGGAAGTTAGTAGCCACCAGGCTATCCAGAATATTACCGTCTGCTAATGGTTTTGTGAGAAATAACATGGTTTCTATAGCAGCAAAACCTAGAGCGGAGGTTAGCATATAGATAGAGGCATCCACTGGTTCGTCATTCACTTTTCTACGAAGGCAAATATTGTAGGTTAATATTAGTTTTAATATTTCTTCAATAATAGGCGCTAGAATAACTACCAAGAAAGCTCTTTTAATATCTAGATCATTAAAAAGTGATGAATTAAAATTATCAAAAAGATCCTGGATAGGTATCCAAAAATTTGTTTGCCAATCAATAATATTATATTTATCCACAAACCACTGAAGAGAGTGTTTTAAAACATCAGGAAAATCTTGTATGGAGTGCTGGTTAGCGTCTACTATTAAATAATAAAAAATTAGTTCAAAGAATAAAGCCAGCAATACAGCCATAATTCCACCCAAAAATGCTGAAAAGAGAGCTGATTTTGGTTCCGGTCTTAATCTATCTTCTCTGAGCCAAAACCATAGCCAAAACAGCGCCGGCACCACACCACCAACCAGAGCAATGATTAATACATTTGTCTCGCTTAACATTTAATTTTTTAAATAACTATGCTTAAAAATTTGCTCACTGCTTACGTCAAAACCTGGTATTTTTGACGTGATTTTTACGCTTAAAAATCAGGCCACTCTTCAATCATCAACATTTTCTTATCTTTATGTGGTAGGGAAGTCCAAATCTCTTCAGTGACAAACGGCATAAATGGATGAAGTAATTTGAGAGAAGTGATCAGTATTTGATAGAGGGTATATTGGATGGATTTTTTGGCCACCTCGTCAGAACCGTTGAGAGCGGGTTTGCTCTCCTCAATTATTATATCAGCAAAATTGTGCCAGATATAGTGATATATTTTTTCACTGGCCATATAAAAGCGGTATTCATCTATATCAGTGGTTACTTCTTTAACCACATTTTGTAAATCACTTAATATTTTTTCATCTTTTTCTAATAATTTTGGTTTACTTTCTAGGTCAAGGCCTTCTACGCTAGTTAAAACAAAACGGGTAATATTCCAAATTTTATTGGCAAAGTTTTTATAACCACGGATTTTATTTTCGTCTATTTTACTATCGGTACCTGGTGCGGTGCCAATTATAAGGGCAATTCGTCCAGCATCTGTACCGTATTTTTGTGATACCTCTATTGGGTCCATACCATTACCTAAGGATTTGGACATTTTTCTACCTTTAATATCCCGGACCATTCCATGAAGATAAACATTTTTAAAAGGAATATCACCCAATACATAACCAGTCATGAGAATCATTTTTATAACCCAAATAGGTAAAATATCATAGCCAGTATCCAGAACATCAGTCGGGTGATATGTTTTAAAATCGTTTGTAATTTCCGGCCAGCCAAGAGTAGAGAATGTCCACATGGCTGAGGAGAACCAGGTGTCCAGAGTGTCTTCATCTTGAGTCCACCCTGTGCCTTTGGGGGCTTCTATATCACAACAAATTTCATCACCTTTATACCAAACAGGAATGCGGTGCCCATACCAAATTTGTCTGGAAATACACCAGTCGCGGAGATTATTAATCCAGTGGAAATAAGTTTTTGAAAAATAATCTGGTATGATTTTGATCTGCCCTCCCTCTACGGCATTTTTCATAATTTCTTTTAAGGTAGTTTCGGTGCCACTTTTAATTCCACTAATTTTTGAGTGGGGAAGAGTAAAGGATTTATTAACCGCCACAAACCACTGTAGCTTTGGTAGTGGCTCCACAATACCACCCGTTCTCTCCGCGGTGGAAATATTTTGCTTAATGGCCTCTTCTTTTTCTAGTAACCCCTCTGATTTTAACCAGTCCACAATTACTTCTCTGGCCTCGGTGGTTTTTTTACCCATGATCCTTTCATCACCCACAGTCATTTTGGCGTATTCATTTATTACCTGAACCTTTGGTAGTTTATGCCTCTCTGCCATTTCCCAGTCAGTCATACTGTGCATTGGTGTCACACCTAGGGCGCCAGTCCCAAAATCTTTCTCCACCTCCTTATCTGCAATGATTTTAATATGGATTGGCACACCACAGAAGATAGCGTCATATTCTTGACCAATAAATTTTGTATAGCGGGGATCATCTAGGTGGACGGCTACAGCGGTGTCACCAACTTTTGTTTCTGGTCTAGTGGTGGAAATAGAAATAGGAAAATCCTTACTATATTTAAATGTGTACATCTTGGCCTCACGCTCTTCATAAACAATCTCATCATCAGAAATAGTGGTCTGACCTTTTGGATCCCAATTTACAATTCTGTAGCCTCGATAAATAAGCCCATCATCATACATTTTTTTAAATACTGTTCTAACTGCGGTATTTCTTTTTTCATCAAGAGTAAAGGCCTCACGAGACCAATCACATGAAGCTCCTAAAACTTTTACTTGCGAAGTAATAGTATCTCGGCTCTCTTGGACAAAACGCTCAATTCTTTTTAATAGTTCTGCGCGGCCAAGGTCGTGTCTATTTTTTCCTTCTTTTTTAGAAATCTCCTTTTCAACTTTCGATTGTGTAGCCATGGATGCGTGATCAGTACCAGGAAGAAAAAGGGCCTTTTTACCAATCATTCTTTGGTAACGCGTCATTATATCCTCCGTAGTCATACCTAAAGCGTGTCCCATATGAAGAGTACCCGTGGCATTTGGCGGTGGCATCATAATGGTAAATGGATCTTTGTGACGCGCAGGTAAGTTATCTGGATTAAAAAAACCGCTTTCTTCCCACATTTTATAAATCCGTGGTTCTGTTTCCTGCGGGTTGTAAGGCTTTAAAAATTTATCATCCATGTCAGTATAATAGCAAAAAAGAGGCTAAAAAACCAACAAATATTACTTTTTTGTGCCTTACGGACTGAAGTTTCTACCAAGAAACTGAGGGAGTAGAGAAATAATTTTTTGACGAAAAAATTATTATCGTGCAAAGAAAAAGAAGTATTTGATGGTTTTTAAATTAAAGGCTTAAATTACCGTTAGCGCTAAAGTCAGAAGAGGGGATTTTTCCAGCTAAAATGTTTTCATAACCAGCCACGGCAATCATCAAGGCATTATCTGTCGAGGCTGATATCTCCGGCAAGAGAAAATCTACTCCGGTTTCATTGGCCACTTTTTCTAGGGCTAATCTGATATTTTTATCCGCAATAACTCCACCCCCCACAATCAAACTTTGTGCTCCGTATTGGATAATGGCGGATTTTGTTTTGATGGAAAGAACCTCCATCACGGCTTCCTTAAATTCAAAAGCAATTTCTTGTTTTATGTCTTCCGTTAACTCCGGTAATTCTTTCAGTGTATATAAAACAGAAGTTTTTAAACCAGAAAAAGAAAAATTCAAATCTTTGGAATTAATCATGGGGCGGGGGAATTTGAAAGTTTGTTTTTTATTATTTGGATTATTTTTCCAAGCATCAGCATAGATAGAAATTTGCGGGCCACCAGGATAAGGCAGGCCCAGCATGCGTGCCACTTTATCAAAAGCTTCACCCACCGCATCATCACGGGTGCCACCCACTATTTCATAATTTAATTTACTTTTTATTAAAACTAATTGGGTATGTCCGCCGGAAATAAGAAGGGCAATGGCGGGGTATTTTATTTCTTTTATAATATATTCAACCGCCCCTAACCCCTCCTTATCCAATGAGGGGGAGAGAGAAGATACTACGATGTGCCCTTCCATGTGATTGGTGGCAATTACCGGGATATTCCAAGCCAGGGCCAAGGCTTTGGCAAAAGTTACCCCCACCCACAAGGCTGGCTCTAACCCCGGGCCACTAGTTACGGCAACGGCATCAATTTTTGGTTTCTCAACAGTTTCTAGGAGTTTCAAAAGTTCGTCATAAAGCTCACCCTCTCGCTCTAAAATTTTCTCAACCGCCCCGTCATCAGAATGCCACCCCGCCTTATCTAAGGTGGGGAAAGGGGTCCACAATCCCGCTTCCTCTAAACATTTAATAAGTAGTGGCACCAAATTTTTGGCGTGTTCTCTTTTGGCCATCATAGGGACAACCCCGCCAAACTCTTTATGCTTGGCTACTTGGGAATATAATTGATTACCCAGAACCCTTACTTGGTTATTCTCGGCTTCAATTATACACACCCCCGTCTCATCACATGATGTTTCTATCCCTAAAATTATCATAAAACAAAGCCTATCATAAATGTGTTAGAATAAAAAGATGAAAATTATTGTTAAGGCTAAAACACGGGCAAAAATAGAAAAGGTGGAAAGGGTAAATCAAACAAGTCTTGGCTTAAATAAAATAGAAAATGAAACGGTAATTTATAAAGTGTCTATTAGAGAGGCGCCAGTGGCTGGGCAGGCTAATACGGCTATTATTCGCGCTTTGGCTACTTATTTTAATATTGCCCCTGCTCGCGTAAAATTAATTACTGGGCAAACTAATAAACAGAAGGTTTTTGAGATTGGGTGACCTTACCGGGAGTCGAACCCGGCTTCTTGCCTTGAAAAGGCAATGTCCTAACCGATAGACGATAAGGCCAATAACTATATTAAATTTTTCGAACGATATACTATTCTCAATCCGCAATGTCCTAGTCACAAGTCAAAGTTTGCTAACTTTGCTTGCCGACCCCCTCTCGCACCTCATTTAGCAAAATGACCTACTGGGTCCGTGCTCCGATCTTGCGATTTGGGTCCCTATCCCAAATCTCACGATAGACGATAAGGCCGATAATATTTTCTCTCAAAGGCTTGTCCTAGCAAAAGGACGATAAGGCCTTGGAGACAGGCCTTAATATAACATTTTTTGTAAAAAAAGCAA
>CAZSCE010000022.1:0-6323 GCA_964605355.1 uncultured Candidatus Saccharibacteria bacterium | reverse complement strand
GAGAACACTTTGTATACGCCAAAGTTAAACGTGCGAGCGCCTGTTAAAGAGGAAGCTCCAAAAGCCAAGAAGTCTGTAAAAACTGAAGAAACCAAAATTTCTTCCAAAAAAGATCTAGAGGACATTGATAAAAGTATTGATGAATTAGTTATAGAATAGTTATTAAGATAGTTCACCCACCAAAATTTTTATTTTATAAAAACTTAGGCGGGTTAATCGGTAGGGAGAGAAAAAATAAAATTCCTTACCCCAAAGTCAGATGAATATAAATAAAGTTTTATTGTACGGTAATTTAGTCAGGGATCCGGAAGAAAAAGCTTTACCGTCTGGCATCAAAGTTGCTAACTTTAGCATTGCCACCAGCCGAACTTATAAAGATAAGGATGGTAATAAAAAAGAGACCACCGAGTTTCATAACGTTGTGGCCTTTGGTAAGCAGGCCGAGTTGATTGCTCAATACATGAAAAAAGGTAAGGGCATATATGTGGATGGCCGTTTACAGACCAGAAGTTGGGATGATAAAGCCACCAATACCAAGAAATATAGAACTGAGGTGATTGTGGAGAACTTTCAATTTGGTCCAAATCCTGGTGGTCAGGGTGGCGGTACTTATACCCCCAGCCAGACAGAAGGCGGAGCCAAGAGCGCTACAGATAAAAGCGCCAAGATAGATACCATTGAATATCCCACAGAAGAAATTAATCCTGAGGACATTCCATTCTAAGTCGAATAGAATAAAATATAATTATAAAAACAAAGAAATAAGATGACAAAACAGTGTTTCTTTTCACAAAATAATATCAAATATGTGGACTACAAGGATATGGACCTGATCAAAAGGTTCCTTAATCCTCATGCCCGCATCATGGGTAGCAAGAAAACCGCTACCTGTGCCCGCAGTCAGCGCCAGTTAGCCGAGGCTATCAAACGCGCTCGGTTCATGGGTTTGCTGCCATACTTGAATAAATAAAGTAAATAATTAAAAAACCAGACTAACTAAAGTCTGGTTTTTTAATTTGAGACTTTTACTTCTTCGCCCGCTCCACATATTCTCCCGTCACCGTATTCACCACCACGGTATCATTTTCATTTACAAATAGGGGAGCGTTTATAATTGCGCCAGTTTCCAAGGTAATTTGTTTGGAACCACCAGTGGCGGTATCACCCTTCATGGCTGGGGGAGCATCCGTAACTTTTAATTCTACTTTGATAGGCAGTTTTGTCCCAATCATCAAACCTTCAGAATCCTCGTCGTCATCATTGTTGAAAATCAAAACTTCCGTAATGGAATTTGGCTTGAGGAATTTAGCCTGGTAGCCAATTAAATTTTCATCAATCTTATATCTCTTGGCGGGATCCTTTGGGTCAGCAAACCAAAACTCACCTTTGTTTTTATAAAGGAATTTTGCTTCTTTGGTAGTAATGTCTGCCTCTTCCACCTTCTCCGCTTGGTGAAAACTCTGCTCAGTTATCTTGCCGGTGATCATATTTCGGAGTTTAGTGGCGTTTACCGGCTTTCTCATTTGCTTTCTGAATACATGAGAAGAGAGCACCTCATATGGCTCGTTATTAAAGATAATATATTTGCGCTCCACAATTTCGCTGTATTCTAACATGGGGGCATTCTAGCCGAAAATAATCAATTAAGCAAGCTACCTAATTTTCTCCTTTTCTTAGTTTCTACAATAAACATTAAAATTTTTTAGCGCGTAGGACCCACCCGTACTCGGGAAGGGTAAAGCGTAAAAAATTTGAATAGTTTTTGTGGAAACCGGAAAAGCGTACGGGCTTTAATAAAAATTACATCACATCACCCAGCACGCCTTTGAGACCAATAATGATAAAAGCGGCTGATACCATAATTAATCCAGGGTAAAAGAGGGCAAAATAGGCAAGTATTGGCCCAGCTACTATAAATGTCAGCCAGACATGTTCTTTTGGGATCTTTTTCATGTAATTTCACGAAATCACTAATCTATTCCTCAGTGGCTCCAGTGGTCAATCCACCGTCTCTTAATTTTTCAATTATTTCTTTGAGGATTTTACCAGCCACTACTTTATTTTCCTTGGCCTTGAGGAACTGTCTGGTGGCGTCATAACCGCGGCCCAGTTTCTTTTCCTCCTCCTTATCTGTCCCGGCCCACTCATATGACATACCGGATTTCTTTATAATACCCATTTTTTCTCCCAAAGCAATCATCTCACCCTCAGTTGAAATTCCTTCGTTATACATTAAATCAAACTCAGTTTGCTTGAAAGGGGCCGCCACTTTATTTTTCACTACCTTTACACGGATGCGCCCACCCATTATTTCTTCACCTTTTTTAATTTGGGCAATTCGGCGGATATCAAGACGCACTGAGGTGTAAAACTTCAAAGCCTTTCCTCCGGGGGTTGTTTCCGGATTACCAAACATCACGCCAATCTGCATTCTGATTTGATTAATAAAGATAACGATTGTTTTAGACTTGGCCACAATGGCAGTTAATTTACGGAGCGCTTGTGACATCAGGCGGGCTTGCTTACCCATATGCTGAGCACCCATATCACCTTCAATTTCATCTTTTGGTGTCAGGGCGGCCACAGAGTCAATCACTATGACGTCCATTTTCCCGGAGCGTACTAGGCTCTCTACAATCTCCAAAGCTTGCTCACCGTTATCTGGCTGGGAAATAAGTAATTCGTCAATTTTAACACCAATTTTCTGCGCATATTCTGGGTCCATGGCATGCTCCGCATCAATAAAGGCACATAAACCACCTTTCTTTTGGGCTTCAGCCACCACGTGGAGGGCGAGGGTAGTTTTACCAGATGATTCTGGCCCAAAGATCTCAATTATTCTCCCGCGCGGTAATCCACCCACACCCAGCGCGGCATCCAGGCCAATAGAGCCGGTGGAAATAGCATTTACATCTACATGCGGTTTGTCACCCAGCTTCATGATGGAATCATCACCAAATTTTGTCCTGATGGCGTCCAGTGTGTCTTGAATATTTGCTCCTACCTGCTTTGGCTCCTTTTTTTCTTTCTTTATCATGTTGTTTTTGCTGTTATAAAAGTTATTAATCAAAGCAGGGATTGTTTGATTTTAAAATTGCACTCGGCAGTATGATGATGCATCATCTGGTTGAGCCTTACTGTTGGCGGCCCGAGGACTTTTTAAATTAAATAATCTCTGCTTTGACAACTTTTATATCATAATTATTAATTATTTATAAACTATCTGTAACTTCTGCTCTGTCTTCTTGCCGAATCGATCTTCAGCTTTTAATTCCAATACATTGTAACCATATGACAGCAATATTTTCTCGGAAAATTTTCCAGTCTCATCCACCACTATCGGCCGGTCATTCAAGGTAATTAATTTAGTATTTTTTCCCTGGCCGTCAATACTGATTAGTGATTCTGATACCGCCACGCCGTCAGCAGGGGAGGCCACAATTATTTTTGGCCCCGTGGCATAATTCCAAACTTCAAATATGCCATAACCAAATAAGGCTAGCAGAAATAAGCAAATGGTGATAGCTTTTAAATAAAATTTTGTTTCGCGTCTGGACATAATATTATTAAAACATAAAATCAGAAACAACCTGTTTTTTAAAACTCCTTTGGGTTTTCTGGCTCTTCAAAGCCATTATTATCATATTTTTTCTTTGGTTTCTCAGCTACTTCTTCTCCGGCCATATCTTCACCAATCCCGCCGTCATTAGAATGATTTCGGGCAAGCATTTTGTCAGCCGTCTCTTCTAGGCTAGCAGTATTATCATTTTCATCACCCGTCCGGCCAATCATAATCTCTCTGGCTTTAGCTCCAGAGCCAGGGCCTATCACGCCACGCTCTTCCAGCATATCTATCAGTCTAGCGGCTCGGGCATAACCCACACTTAATTTCCTTTGGATATAAGAAGTACTGGCTTTACCAGCGGCAATCACGGCTTCTTTAGCGGCTTCATACAGCTCGTCATCATCACCCATATCATCACCAATGCTACCTTCAAATAATACATTTCTGTCTTTTGCTGTCTCCGCAAAATTAATTTCTTGACCCGGCACTTCATCTATATAAGCATCGGACAAATATTTCACCACTTTTTTTACTTCTGATTCAGAAATAAAAGCACTCTGCAGGCGTACCGGCTTGCTCATCTCACCACCTAAATACAGCATATCTCCGGAACCAAGCAATTTTTCCGCACCGGGGCTATCAATAATGGTTCGAGAGTCAATTTGGGATACCACTTGCAAGGCAATACGAGCAGGGATGTTTGCTTTGATCAGACCAGTAATAACATTTACGGATGGTCTCTGGGTGGATAAAATAAGGTGTATACCCACGGCTCGGCTCATCTGGGCCAGGCGCACAATAGCGCTTTCGAGCTCCCTGGGGTAAGTCATCATAATATCCGCCAGCTCGTCTATCACCACCACAATAAATGGCATAGTTTCTGGTAGCTCAATTTTTCTTTCATCCCGGCCTCTACCCTTGGCCTCTTTTATTTTTTCAATAGAGGGAGCGAGAATATTTTTATGATAGGAATCAATATCTTTACAAGCGCGTTCCTGTAACACATCATAACGGCGGTCCATTTCTTTGGCGGCCCACTTTAGGGCAAGGATAGTTTTCTTGGCTTCGGTAATAACCGGCGTGAGTAAATGTGGTATTTTATTATAAGCGGTGAGCTCTACGCGCTTTGGGTCAATCATAATAAATTTCAAAAGCTCTGGTGAATTTCTATAAAGTAGGGAAGTGATCACGGCGTGAATAGTGACAGACTTTCCAGAACCGGTGGCGCCGGCAATCAGCACGTGAGGCATTTTACCAAGGTTGGCAAAGTGGGCTTCACCAGAAATACTTTTACCCAGGGAGACCAGGAGCGGTTTATCTGAAGTGCTAAATTTATCCGCGGAGAGTAGTGAGGCCAGACCCACGGTGGTTTTGGTAGTATTTGGTATCTCAATACCTACCAGGGATTTGCCGGGGATAGGGGCTTCAATACGGATAGGGTGCGCAGCCAGGGCATAAGCCAAGTTATCCTGGAGAGATACAATTTTAGAAAGTTTGACGCCTTCAGCGGGCTTGATAGCATATCTGGTAACAGATGGACCAATAGTGACCTCATCCATTTCTACATCAATACCAAATTTCTGCAAAGTCCTTTTTATAATATTGGCGTTAGCCTTGATATCACCAGTGCCGGGCTTACCGCTGTCATTGGCTAAAAGAGCTAGTGGGGGAGGGGTGTATTCCTTGCCGGGATTGTTACGTAAGGCAATATCCATCTCATCTTCCTTTTTTTCCTCTCTCTTTTCTACTCTCTTCCCCTCATTAGTTAAGGAGGGGCTAGGGGCGGTTGTGGTCTCCTCTTCTTTCTTAACTTTCACTTCTACCTCCTTGCCCGAAAAAACTTCAGCAGAAGTTTTTTCGGGTTCATCTTCTTCCTCCTCTTTTCTAAAGCGGCGCCAGAAACATAAAGTGTCCATCGTAAGTTCGGCTTCAAAAAGAATAAGGCAGGAAATAATAACCAGAGCAGTGAGAATAATTAAGGTAGCGGTTGATCCAAAGAGCATAAAAAAGAGGGAAGAGACAGCTTTACCAATATGCCCGCCATCTTGTGACCACTGGAGCATCCGGGCCAGGGAACTAATAATTCCTAAACCAGAAACATAAAATAAAATAGCTCCAGTGGTTTTGAGCCCACTGAACTCTCGCTCTTCTTGTTTGAGAAAAGAGATTGCCAGCATAATAAAAATTAAAGGTAACAGAAAGTAACCCACACCAGAGAGCCAGGTAAAGAAACCAAACATTTTTGCACCCACCATACCAGATAGATCAAATGAAGCTAAAATAGATAAGATGGCCAGGACAAAAAAGGTGATAGCTAATATGCTGTGCCTGGTTTCCCGTTTCAAATTTTTAAGCGGGTTTTCCGGGAGGGAAACGCTTGTTTTATATTTATTTTTTTTGCTCATAATTTTCAGTAATTATATCACATTATTTGTTAAATTAAACGTAGCCAGAATATAGTACTAACCGGAGCACGGATATTTTTTTGCTAAAAAATTCCTCGTGCTCGCGCCGTCGCGCTCCCAAGCCTCCTCTAGCACTATATTCTGGCTACGTTTAATTTGGAATCCGAAACGGTTTTAGAACCAAGGTGGGGATTATTTGAATTTAAAATGTCTGGCCGAAGTTCTGACGAGGAGATCCGAGGACTTTTAAAGGCATATAATCCCCACCGAGAGTTCTGCCAAATTTCTCTCTGGAAAAGGTATTGTTTTGACTGGGTTGAAACTATTTACATAGTAGCCTTTTCATTCTGCAT
>CAZSCE010000021.1:0-6759 GCA_964605355.1 uncultured Candidatus Saccharibacteria bacterium | reverse complement strand
TAATGATCGACCTGGCTAACCACTAGCCTTATAAACAAAATACGCCCTTTTGTGGCATATTTAATTTATACATATATTATATACCCATTTGCATTAAAAGTCAATCAATGTTAGAGTAGCGTCTGCTGTTCCTAAACAACTTTCTGGAGAAAAATTATGCTCAAAATATTGTTAATTATTGCGGCTGCTGCGGGGATCATTCATCTCCTGCACTACTGGCTAATGAAAAGACTGGATTGTGGTTGGGGTAAAAAACAAAAACCGCCTACAACTTTCAAGTTATGACGAAACTCCAGTTTCAAATATGGGGTGTTGCTTCGGCAACGCCCCTATTTCCTTGTCCAGATTTAACTTGCTCAAAAAGCCAGATTATGCTATAAATACAGTCTCTAACTAACTGATATAAATAAGTTGAGTAATATAAAAATTAGAATAAATCAGCAAATAAGGTCTGCCGAATGCCGGGTTATTGGCCAAGCCGGTGAGAATTTCGGAGTTATTCCTTTACGGGACGCTCTGGCCAAAGCCCAGGAGCTTGGTCTTGACCTTTTGGAAATATCCCCAAACGTGGTGCCACCTATTTGCAAGATTACAGACTTTGGTAAATATCAGTATGATGAGAAGAAAAAACAGAAAGTAGTCAAATCAAAAGTTAAGACCATTGAAACCAAGAGTTTGCAGGTAAAAATAGCCACTGACGAGCATGATTTACAGCTCAAAGCTAAAAAAGCTTCAGACTGGCTAGCGGAAGGACACAGAATAAAAATAGATTTATTCATTACCGGCCGAGCAAAATATATGGATTTCAAATTTTTAAATGAGAGATTAGACAGAATTTTAAAATTAATCACCGAAAAGTACAAAATCGCTGAAGCACCTAAAAAAGGGTTGAAGGGGCTGACTATGGTGATTGAGAAAGCACAATAGAATATAAATTTAATAAAATTATTATGAAAACAAATAAATCATTCAGCAAAAGATTAAGAGTTACCAGAACTGGTAAAATTGTAGGCCGAAAAGCCGGACAAAACCACTTTAACGCCAAAGAGGGTGGCCGAACCAGAATGGCAAAGAACAGGACTTTGAATGTAAATTTTAAAAACAAAGCCAAAGCTAGATTTCTTAATGGAGCCTAATTATTAATTAACCGTAAACCAAAATGACCAGAGTAAAAAGAGGAGTATTAAAGACCAAGACCAGACGAAACCTATTAAAACAGGTTAAGGGTTATAGATTTGGCCGAGGAACTAAGGAGGCTAACGCTACCGAGGCTATGATGCACGCCGGGGCTTATGCTTTTGCCCACCGCCGAGATAAAAAGGGTGATATGAGAAACCTATGGAATGTGAAGATCAACGCTGCTGTCCGTCCAGAAGGCCTCTCCTACAGCCGTTTCATTGACGCTTTACATAAGAAAAATATAGATGTTGACCGCAAAATCCTCGCTGACCTAGCCGAGAACAATCCAGAGACTTTCAAAAGAGTTGTGGCTCAAGTGAAATAAACAAAAAACCTCCCGCTCGGGAGGTTTTTTTATAACTCAATTTCCACCGTTTCCTTGAACTCTGGATACACGGCATCAACACCCAGATTATCCCGCAGTTTTTGCACTAGAAACATTGAGGCCTTTGGCTCCCCCATCACGCAGAACACTTTTTTTAACACGCCACTTTCTGTGGCCTTTTCGACAAATTCCAGTAAATGATCAGAATCTTTATGGGAAGAATAACCAGCAATAGAATCTATCTTAGCGCGCACCACTTTTTCTTCACCAAAAATCCGTACTTTTTTAGCGCCGTCTTGTAGCTGACGGCCCAGGCTTCCCACCGCTTGATACCCTACAAATAATATTTCCGCATTTGGGTTATCAATATAATGTTTCTCGTGAAGAACCACCCGCCCGCCCACAGACATACCGGATCCCGCCATAATAATTTTAGGTCCAGGTACTTTTTGAATCATAGCTGATTCACCTCCCTGCACAATAAACTTTAGTCCAGGAAAATTAAAAATATCATCTCCAGATTTGATATCAGCCTGTGCTTTATCATTAAAATCCTCTGTATACCGCTCATACACACCGGTCACTTTTATAGCCAAGGGTGAATCCAGAAACACCGGTATCTGTTGTGGTATTTGTTTACTCTCAAACAGTTCATTCATTTCATAAATAATCATCTGTGACCGCTCCAGGGAAAAGGCCGGAATAATCAAGGTTCTTTTATTTTTTATTGTATCCTCTATAACCTGCTGTAACTTATTTGTTCTAGCCTCCTTTGGCTCATGATTTCTGTCTCCATAAACTGACTCCATTAAAATATAATTAGCATCTGTAATCCATTCCGTATCTTTTAGTAATATAGACGGTGAATTACCTAAATCTCCGGTAAAAATCATTTTCTTATCACCACGGGACACTTCTATCATAGCGGAACCTAAAATATGCCCGGCATCTTTATATAAAATACTGACACCGTCATTTAAAGTTTTGCTTTCGTGATAAGGCAGGGTATCCCAGAGGGCCAGGGCTACTGGCACATCTTCCGGCTCATATAAAGGCAGAACCCCTTCCCGCTGCGCGTCAGAAGCCAAAATCTTGACCATATCTAAGAGTAAAAGTTCGGCCAGCTCCTTGGTTTCTGGTGTACTTATTATCCGCCCAGCAAATCCATCTTTAACTAATTTAGGAATCCGGCCAATGTGATCAATATGGGCGTGGGTAACTAATAGAAAATCAATCTCGGCGGGATTATAAGCAAATTCTGAGCGGTTTAGCCCCTCGGCCAGCCGGCTCCCCTGCACCATACCGCAGTCAATCAAGATTTTAGAGCTTCCTGCCCGCCCATCAGAATCAGTCGGGTAAATTTCCAGTAAAAAGTTTGCGCCTGTCACTGTCCCAGTACCGCCATAAAAAGTCAGTTTGGCCATAATATTTATCTGGTAATAAGCCCGGTTTGATTATAAAAGGGGTGCAAGACATCACAAGTATTATCCACACATTTTCTTCTTCTGACAAAATAAGTATAAGCCAGTACTCCACCCAGAGCCCCACTAAATATATCCAAGGCGGTATCCAAAGCATAGCCACTATAGTCCACGGCGGTTATATTGGTATAATTTTCTACCAGCTCCCAAACGATTCCAAATAAAACAGCAGAAACAAATGCCATCAGAAAAATTTTCACTTTATATTCCTTTAAAGAATTTACCTGACCAAAAATATTTGCCACCCATAATATTAGTAAGGCTACCCACAGACCACCGGCCACATGCACCACCACATCATACCAAGGGTAAACCCAGTACCAAGAATAATAAGAACCAACATAGTGGAGAGTAATTAAAATAACGCCAACAATCAGCGAAAATGGAAATGGTTTCTGTTTAAACATTTCTAGCATGTACTAATTATAGCACGCCGCCTAGAAATAGAAAATAAAATTGACAAAAGAAAAAAGGCTCGAGCGGTGCACCATGCACGCTCGAGCCTTACTAACTCACCTCTCTTCATCTGGACCCACAGGTCATAGAATAACCCACCCCGGAAACCACATCCCTTATTGCCTTCTGCTGAAGAAACAGCAGTACGGCAAAACAGATTAGGATAACGCCGAGAATCCCCAAGACCAATTTACCCCAGGTTCTCTTACCTTTCATTTCACTCCCCCTTTATTTTAGAGACTACTAAAAATAAGCTATGGCCTCAAATTGCAAAGATCACCTTATCAACCCCTACTAGTATAGCATATATTTAATATAAAAGCAAGAGAGTCTTTATAATAGGAATTATGGAGCCGTTGCTGTAAGTGGTGTTGTAATATAGGGGATATATTTTTCACTATAACTTGCTATTTCAAAACTTCCGTCCCAATTACCCCTTGGAGATAAAAGAGTGCCGTTTCCAGCATGACACACTATGTCTGTTTTTACTGTTGTAACTACCTGGCAACTACCAGCGGTAATATATTTAGTACTTGATGAAGTCGTTGTTGTATAGGGCATACAATTATTTGGTCCCATATAACCCCAACCACCACAAGTAGCCAAAGTGAAAGCTTCTGAAGGGGGTCTTTGTTTATTAATAATAGCTTCGGTAGATGATGCACAAGTTGGCATAACAGGGCCAACCTCAGTATACTGTCTAGATCCTGTAGCCCCCTCATATGTTACTCCGCCCAATATGGTTCTCCCGCACACCCCAACAGTTGGTAATTTAGGGTTTATTTTAGTGGTAGAGGAGGCACTAATTGCCGTAGAACAATAACTTGTGCCTACTGGTGCTAGTCTTGGTAGACAAGCGTTTATTGCCTGATTAGTTACAGTGTCAATTGTACCATTAAGCCAGGTCTCAATATTCCCCGGTGTACCAATATTACCAGAAGAAGAAAATGGTCCGGAAGTGCACGAATCTGTGCATGAGAAACCATCAGCACTAGCTGTAGTTACTGTAATAACACCCGTTCCTCCTCCCCCCGCAGACATAATACTAGGGCCACTTGTTTTAGAGATGACAGGGTTTGAACTACTTAGTTTAAAAGAAAACGGATTAATACTTGATATTTCATAAGTTGCTGGCTGACCATCCTTAGTAAACCGAACCTTGCTCACATCACCATTAGGAACTATAATTTTAGGTAATGTAATAATAGCAGACTTGTTTAAGGCGGGTTCTAGGTCTGATTTAATCTCCACCGTATTGTCAGTAATGGTAACAAGGTGGCTCAAATCTGTCCCCTCTGCCGTCACTGGTTCCGTAAAGGCAATCTGCCCACTACCATTTTTAAGAACAAGATTAGGAATATTATTAATTTTGTAATAATTGGTTTTGTTAATGTCCACTGATTTATTAACCCTTGGAGTTGGATAGGTGCCAGTATTAAATTTCCAAGCGCTAGTAAAATCCCAGCCGTTATAAATAGGGTTTTCGGTAGAGAAAAAAGTTTCGGCCTTTTTTTGATATATATTACCAGAGCCCTTTCCTATATTTAAGGCGTCAGTCATATTTGAACAGCCAAACCATTGTGAATTATCAATCGTCCCATTATTAATACCAACCAAACCACCAATAACAACTCCTTGTGAACGAGCTCCCGCGCTAGCGGCACACCACCCCCCACCAAAACCAAGTGAATAAAAGGCCTTCATGGTGGTAAAGCTATTTTTTATAATTCCATTATTTACCCCCACCAAGCCACCCAGACCATACCCTTGACCACTTACTTCACCAGATGAATAGGAGTTCAATATTGTTCCAAGCGGCCCATTGTAACCCACTAATCCACCGTTATAACCCCCGGCATAAATATACCAGCCTGAAACAGCTCTATCAGAGGTATAAGAATTCACTATTAGCCCATTATTATAGCCTACCAAACCACCAACGGTGTCCTGGTTAGCATAAATCTTTGAATTTACATCGTACGAATTTGAAATTATTCCTAAATTACTTCCCACCAATGCCCCCACTCGATATCCACCCACAAATTGAGCCTTGTTTATTCCCACGTTTGTAATGGTGGAGTGTTCTGTGGTAGTAGCGAACAAGCCAATGTTAGAATTTTCTTGTGGAACTCCAAGCCCCCATGATTTTGTAATATTTTTTATTACAAAACCATTTCCATCAAAAAGACCATTAAAACTGGGAATAGGGGTAAAATCTATACCGGTACAATCAATATCATTGGTTAAATAGAAACTCTCGGAAGGGTGATTTTGAATATTTTGTAATTCCGCACAATTAGTAACAGCGGTGGGGGCAATACTTGAGAAACCGGTTTGAATATCTAGTGGGTTAATAACTACCTCTACCTGTTCACTGACTAGCCGGGAAAGCTTGCTGGGGGCAATTTTATAGGGGTTAGTAATGACATCTTTTGTTTCTGCACAATAACTAATAGCGGCCGTTCCGGAAACTCCTATACATCTAAAAGTGGCACCAGATTTAATTCTAGAATTAGTAACTGTACCGGCATTCGTGGCTACTAACATGCCAGGAACCTGACTGGCAGATAAAGCTTTGCCATTAAGTGTTCCATCAGCATAACAATTTGATATTACTCCCCCGGGTAAGTTAGTACTGACAAGGCCGGCTGGTTTGTCTGAACCGGTGATATTAAAATCTACTAGATTAAGATTAGAAATTTTACCTTTGTTATAGGAAAATAGAGAGGAGGCAGAAGTTTTGGTAGTATTAATATAGAGATTAAAGATAGAGTGGCCCTTACCATCTAAACTGCCCTTAAACATAGAGGTCATGGAACCAATAGAGACAAAACCGGCTTCATCATTCCAGTTTTTAGTATCAATACAATCAATGTCATTAGCTAATTCAAAGTTGGCAGAAACAGCATCCTTTATAGATTGGAGCTCTGTACAATTAGTAATTAGATATGGGGAGGAAGTGGCGCCGGTGCCGGACATAGAGAGAGAAACCGCGGCATATGGTGAGAAAGTATTTGTACTGAGCAGACTACCAATAATTAAGATGGCAATAACCAAGCCCAGTCCCAACCCCACCCGCCAGTTAGTTTTTATCTGATTCATTATATAAATGATTAATTAATATGGGGTAAGTATAGCATGTGGTGGTGAAATAAAAAAACCATACCGGGTGGCATGGATTCTTTATAGGAGTTATCTGAAGGTATTCCCCAGAAATTATTCTAGGTGGGTGTCCGCAGATGGACAACCAAGGTTGCCACCGATATAAGACTCCCTTAAAAATTATTTAAGCTAGAAAATACCTTAAATAACTCCTAC
>CAZSCE010000020.1:0-6826 GCA_964605355.1 uncultured Candidatus Saccharibacteria bacterium | reverse complement strand
TACAAATCCAATCTAGAAAATATTTAAAATCTTAATCCGTTGCGTGTAATCAATTATGGTTATACGACCTTGAAATTGAAAGTTTGGTTTTGGTGGTTTGACGCAGTGGTCACACCTGTTCCCATTCCGAACACAGAAGTTAAGCGCTGTAGTGGCGATGATAGTCCTAATTGGGCAAAAGTAGCTAGCCGCCAGAACCAAGTTTTCAATTCACATTTAGCCCACCTCAAAAGGTGGCTTTTTGTTGTGATTTTCCTAATTTATTTGTTATACTATACCCATTATGTCCTGGGCCAGACGAAGAAAATTTATTTATATTAGTGGGGTCATCATCTTTTTTTTACTGGTGGTGGTTTTGCCATTGGGGATTAGTTTATACAAAGCCCCAACTTGTTTTGATAACAAGCAGAATGGTGATGAGTTAGGCGTGGACTGTGGGGGAGTGTGCACCCTGCTTTGTCCTTCCCAATATGTTCCGCTGACTGTTTTATGGTCTCGTTTTTCTAAAGTCAGTGACGGTGTTTATAATGTGTTGGCCTATATTCAAAATCAAAACATTAATGCCGGCGCGGCAAATTTAAATTATAGCTTCAAGCTTTATGACAAGAGGGGGATTCTTTTAAAAGAGCGTAGCGGTATTACCTTTGCCCCCGCTAATAAATTAATGGCGGTCTTTGAACCGGATCTGATTACCGGGAATGTGGAGCCCGCCAGAGTGGAATTCAGTTTTACTTCTAATGCTATCTGGCTGAAGCAGGAGAGCAAGGAAAACAGCCTGTCTGTCTCACAGTCTGTAATATCCAGAGAAGATACCGCTCCCAGACTTACCTTTAATTTAACAAATAAGAGTGTAAAAATAATTCAGCAGATAGAGGCTATTGGTATTGTTTATAATGCGCAGGGTAACACTGTAGCTTTTTCCCGGACAATTGTAGATATGTTGGCCGGCGGGGAAATTAGGCCAGTCAGTTTTAATTGGCCTAAACCATTTGTGGAGAGTCAGGCCCGAACAGAAATACTTCTTAAGGTTCTGAAATAATATGGGTGGTATCTTTAGGAAATTATTAAATATTGATTGGCTTCTGTTTTTTTCCGCCATTTTTATTACCATTGCCGGTTTAGTAACTATGGGATCCTTTGGTCCGGAAAGCGGGTATTTTACAAAACAGATTATTTGGATCATTATTTCTGTAATTATATTTTTTATTCTCAGCCTTTTTGATTATCGTTTCCTAAAGCGCACCGGCGTGGTTATTACTGTTTTTATTATTTCTGTTTTACTTCTCCTGGCTTTATTTCTAGTGGGAAAGGTGGCCGGTGGCGCCCAAAGCTGGTTTGATTTTGGTGGAATATCTTTTCAGCCGGCCGATTTAATTAAATTAATTATAGTTATTCTTTTAGCTAAATATTTTTCAAAACGGCATATTGAGATAGCTAACGTCCGGCATATTTTTGTGTCTGGTTTTTATGTATTTGTGGTTTTTGCCCTGGTGGCCCTTCAGCCAGATTTTGGTTCAGCCTTGATTATCTTTCTCATTTGGCTGGGTTTGATTTTACTGTCTGGTATTTCTAAAAAGCATTTGCTAGCGGTATTTGTTTTAGGTTCAATTTGTTTTGGCGCCCTCTGGAACTTTGGTTTGCAGGATTATCAAAAGGCCAGAATTATAAACTTTATACATCCCTTGTCTGATATCCGCGGCACGGGGTATAGTGCCTATCAAAGTACCATTGCGGTAGGTTCTGGGCAGATATTGGGTAAGGGGGTGGGGTATGGGACTCAAAGTAAACTTTCCTTTTTGCCAGAGTATCAGACAGACTTTATTTTTGCCGCCTATGCTGAAGAGTGGGGCTTTATGGGCGTACTTTTCCTCTTTACTTTATTTGGAATTTTAATTTGGCGCATAATTACCACCGCCTATTATGGGGCGGGGAATTTTGAAATATTATTTGGCTGCGGTATTGCCGTTATGTTTGTCAGTCACTTTTTAATCAATGTGGGGATGAATATTGGTATTATGCCCGTGACCGGTATTACTTTTCCTTTTATGTCATATGGTGGCACAAACTTACTCACCTCGTTTATTGGCCTTGGTATACTCATGGGCATGCGTCGTTATAGCCGCACCGCCCATAAAGAGATGATGAAAAACGAATTTCTGGGGATTTAAAATTATTGACAGACTCCCCATGGAGCAATAAGAGTAAGTCCAGAGGATAATTTTGATGCTAATTTGGCTGAATCCAGACACCAGCCATAATTAGGAATGCCTTTTAAAGACACCATTATGGAATAATATTTTACATTTGCGTGGCAAATGGCGCCGGCCTCATTTTTAGCTAAACCTAGTTTGATAAGCAGAGAACCAAGGCCAGCTTTTTTTGGCTGATAATTATAACCCAATGGCTCGTGTTCATTAAATTCTACTCCCATTTTTTTGGCCCAATAAGGGCAAATTAGCTAATAAATAATACTGCCCATTTATTATATCGCTCTATTGTCTTATTTACCAGAGTTTTGTATACTGTGATTCTTATGAAAGAGGTTAACAGAAAGGAGCCCTGGTTACTACTTGGTGGGGATATACTGGTCTTTATTGCTTCTCTCTGGCTGGCTCTGTTTATTCGTTTTGGAGAAATTCCCTCCACCTCTCTGTTTGGAGATTTACTTTATCCTTTTAGTATTCTATACATCGTTTGGTGCCTAATATTTTTTATTGCTGGTCTTTATGAAAAGCACACTATTACCTTTAAAAACCGTCTACCACAACGGGTGTTAAACACCCAAATTTTTAACAGTTTCCTGGCGGTAGTGTTTTTCTATTTTGTGCCTTACTTTGGAGTGACGCCAAAGGTGATTTTGTTTATTTATATTATTATTTCACTGTCACTTATTTCCCTATGGCGTATTTATGGGGCCAGAGTGGTTGGCCTGAAGGGACGGGAAAATGCCTTGATTCTAGGCCGGGGACCGGAACTGGCCTTATTACTTTCAGAGGTGAATAATAATCCTCGTTACGGACTAAATTTTGCTTCCTCCTTTGATTTGGATAAAGTAGCGGGAACAGATTTCCAAAAAGAAATTATTGAAAAAATAAAATCTGAACATATTTCCGTGGTGGTTTTGGATATGAATAATGAGGGTTTAAATAAAAATTTACCACAATTTTATAATCTATTATTTTCCAAGATTCGTTTTGTGGATATTAATAATTTTTACGAGGATATTTTTGACCGGGTGCCACTATCTTTGGTGGGGTATAGTTGGTTTTTAAAAAACATTTCCTTATCCCAAAGTATTGCTTATGATATTTTTAAAAGGTTTGCTGACCTGCTTTTTGCCCTTATTTTAGGCCTTATTTCACTGGTTTTCTATCCGTTTGTTTATCTGGCCATAAAACTGGAGGATAGTGGACGAATATTTATTATTCAGGAGCGCCTTGGTAAAAATAATAAATTAGTAAGAATTATTAAGTTTAGAAGTATGAGTTTTAATGATAATGAGAGCGGGGAAAATAAAGCGGTAAATAAAATTACTAAAGTAGGAAGCTTTTTAAGAAAGAGCCGTTTAGATGAGGTCCCGCAATTATGGAATGTGTGGAAAGGGGATTTGTCTCTGATTGGTCCGCGGCCAGAATTACCGGCGCTTGCTAATATTTATGAAAAAGAAGTGTCTTATTATAATGTGCGTCATTTAATTCAACCAGGGCTTTCTGGCTGGGCTCAGCTGTATCATGAAAATCATCCACACCAAGGTGCTAATGTGGAAGAAACAAAAAATAAATTATCTTATGATTTGTATTATGTGAAAAACCGCTCCATTTTCTTGGATCTAAAAATTGCCCTTAAAACTATCAAAGCCCTCCTGTCTCAAACGGGGAAATAAAAACCCCTCCCAACCCTCCCCTTGTCAGGGGAGGGCACATTTCTGATTTCCCCCTGACAAGGGGAATTAAGGGGGTTGTATTTGCAAAAAATCTTAAATCCGCTATACTACCCCCATGTTTAAAAGAAGATTCTGGGCGGTTATATTATTATTAATATCGGCAGCAGTTGGTTATTTTGTTTATTCTACTAATCAGGCAGATTCTAGCAAGAAATTCAAACTTGGTTTGGATTTAAATGGTGGTATTGAGCTTATTTATAAAGCAGACACTAGCGGTATTGCCCCTATGGATATTGCCGGCAAGATGAATTCCCTGAAAGATTTGATTGATAAGCGTGTAAATATGTTTGGTGTATCTGAACCGATTATTACTGTGGAGAAAGTGGGAATTATTGGTAGTGATACTTCTGAACAATTGATTGTTGATCTCCCCGGTCAGACGGATATTGCCGGTGCTATTGCTCAGGTGGGTAAAACTTATGTTCTGGAATTTAAATTATTAAAGAAAGAATATGAAAATGCCACCAGTACAGAGGGTTTGACCACCGCTCAACTTTTTGAGTCCACTGGTTTAACCGGTGCGCTACTTACCAAAGCCACCCTAGAATTTAATCAGACCACTGGTGAGCCAAACGTGGCCCTACAGTTTAATGACGAGGGTTCTGATTTATTTGCTAAAATTACCAAAGAAAACGTGGACCGTCGTTTAGCTATTTTCCTAGATGGAGAAGTAAAATCTATGCCGGTTATCCGTGAGGAAATTACCGGTGGTAAGGCTTCTATTTCTGGTGGGTTCCAAGGCTCCGCTGGTATAAAAGAGGCCAAAGATTTAGTTAGTAATTTAAATTTGGGTGCCTTACCAATTCCTATTGAACTTATTTCCACCCAAAGTATTGGGGCCTCACTTGGACAAGAAGCCGTCAAGGCCAGTATGAACGCCGGACTCTGGGCCTTTATTGTGATTGCCCTTTTCCTTGTCCTTTGGTACCGCTTGCCCGGACTTTTGGCCGTTATTTCTCTTTCTATTTATGTGGCTATTAACCTGGCTTTGTTCAAATTAATTCCCGTCACCCTGACCGCCGCTGGTATTGCCGGGTTTATTCTTTCTTTAGGTATGGCCGTGGATGCTAATATTTTGATTTTTGAAAGAATGAAAGAGGAGCTTGCCCGTGGCCGCGTTTTGGCTGACGCCATCAAAGAAGGTTTTGCTCGCGCTTGGTTATCCATTCGTGATTCAAATACCTCCAGTATTATTACCGCCATTATTCTTTACGCTTTCTCCAGTACACCAGTGGTCAAAGGTTTTGCTCTCGTGTTTGGATTAGGTGTGCTTGTCTCCATGTTTACCGCCATCACCGCTTCCCGTACATTATTACTAGCTATCAAACATGATGAAGCCGGTAAGATTATGCATTTCTTGTTTGGCTCAGGTGCCGGAACTAGCGTCACAAAAGTTAACCCCTCGACAAAGCTCGGGGCAAGCAAATAATATGTTTATCATAAAAAACAGAAAAATATTTTATATCTTTTCCGCCATCTTGCTTATTACTTCTATTGCTTCACTTTTTGTTTGGGGCTTGGAATTAGGAATTGATTTCAAGGGCGGTTCTGCTATTGAAGTTCGTTATGTGGATGTTCGTCCAGAGGCTAGCCTGGTAGAGAAAAATATTTCCGCCTTAGCTACAGAAATTTCTCTTGGTAACTATGTCTTGCAGTCAGTGGGGGATACAGATTATTCCATAAAATCCCGCATGGTGTCTGATATAGAAAGACAGCAGATAGAAAATGCTTTCTCAAATAACGGCGCTAATAAAATTGAGTTAAAGAAAGTAAATTCCATTGGCCCCTTGATTGGTAAGGAGGCCGCAGAGAAGGCCATCATTTCTATTATTTTGGTTATTCTCTGTATCGTCCTCTTTATTACTTTTGCCTTCCGCAAAGTTTCTAAACCGGTCCAAAGCTGGAAATATGGTTTGATGGCTATTATTGCTTTAGCTCATGACGTGATTATTCCGGCTGGTGTTTTTTCTATTTTAGGTCATTTTAAGGGCTATGAAGTGGATACCTTGTTCGTTACCGCCCTTCTCGTGATTCTTGGTTTTTCTATTCATGACACTATTGTGGTGTATGACAGAATCCGTGAGAATTTAAGTGACTCAATAAAGGCAAATGATAAAAAAACTTTCGAAACTATTGTCGGTGAGTCCGTCCGTCAGACATTTGTTCGCTCCATCAATACTTCCATGACCACCATCTTGGCCCTCTTTGTCCTTTACTTCCTCGGCCCTCAGGCTACCGAGCATTTCTCCCTCGCCCTCATCATCGGCGTCGCTATCGGTACCTATTCTTCAATCTTTATTGCCTCGGCACTATTGGTGACTATTGAGAAAGTGCAGAAGAAGGGGTAAGATATAATAATGAAAAAAGTACTGAAGATTATTTTGGTGATTATTCTTATTGTTTGGGTTGCATCAGAAATATTTAATTATGTTGATTATCGTGAAGCAATATCTGTTGAGAAAAAAGGTGCCTTTAAAAGAACTCATAAATATCAATTAGTTATTGTAAATTTATTTTATGATGTGTTTCCATTTCTCGATGAATCTCCAGAATTATGTAAGGCAATTAATTATGAAACAGGAGACTGTTTTGTTAGGTAGTATAAAATTGGAAATGGGGACAGTCATTTTTTTGATTAGGTGGTAGAGGCAACCGCCCCGTCCATCAGAATGTCCATACCCATCATTACATGATCAGTATACCTTTCACATTTTGATTACAAAACGTTCAAGGTCTTTTATTTGGGTCCCTTCCCAAACTTCAACCTCCTTGTTTAAGGAGGAGAAAGGGGACTTACCTCTTTAGCCACAGTGAGTAAATTAAGCGTTCCCTTTCCCCGCCTTAGTCAAGGCGGGGTGGTGAGGCTTTGCGAACCGGGGCGGT
>CAZSCE010000019.1:0-9974 GCA_964605355.1 uncultured Candidatus Saccharibacteria bacterium | reverse complement strand
GGCGGTTAGCTCAGTTGGTAGAGCGCTTCATTGACGTTGAAGATGTCAGGGGTTCGAATCCCTTACCGCCCACAAAATGGAACAAAAACAGCTTTTCTTTTCTATAGTAATCCCCGCTCATAATGAGGAAAAATATATTAAGGAGACCCTCCAAAATATTACTAATTTAAATTATCCGAAGGATAAATTTGAGGTAATTGTAGTGGAAAACGGCTCTACTGATAAAACCCTGGGAATAGCAAAAAAATTTGAGAAAGAGAATATAAGGATATTTTCCTCTACTGAAAAAGGTGTTTCTAGGGCCAGAAACTTTGGTGTAAAAAATATAAACCAAAATAGTGACTGGGCTGTATTTTTAGATGCTGATACTATTCTAAAAAATAACTTCCTAGATGAATTTAGTGATTATTTGAATAAAAATGTTAACAAAAACTTTTCTATTGGGACAACGGAAATCAAACCCTACCCGGAATCTACCAAAGCAGTTTTATGGTATAAATTCTATGATTTTTTTCATGAAATACTAAAAGCTTCATATTCTGTTCAAATAATTAAATCCTCCATACTTGATAAGGTTAAATATGACGAGAGCATGGAAAGAGCGGAGGACTTAAAAATGATAAAAGATGCCCGTAAATATGGTAAATTTTTCTTCTTCAAGACAAAAAACGTCTTTACCTCTACTAGAAGATTTACAGAAACAGGTTGGCTCAAATTACTTTTTATCTGGGTTATTGGAGCTATTTCCCCTTTTTGGCGAAGAAAAAATCCAAAATACGTGGTTATTCGTTAGTATCGGCTACATCTTTAGCGCCCGCTGCCTAAAGTAGTTTGTGGTAGCAAAAACAAAAGCACAGATGAGAATAAAACAGCCAATAAGAAAACCTAGTTTATAACCGCTTGTAATATAGGTATAAAGTTTTGCTAAATAATAACCAACGGATAGCAGCATGGCTACCAAGGCAATCTCCCCAAAAAGATTTAGAATCATAAACTTTTTAAATGACACCCTGGTGGCACCGGCGGCCATTAAAGTAACAAGGGCCATACCAAAACCCAGGGTAATTTTTGAGATTATTAATATTCTCAAATGATATTTGTAAAACAAAGACTTAGCTTTTTCAAAACCAGCCTCCGTCACATTAAAATACCGGCCATAACGGGCAAAAAATGAATCTGAGTATCTGAGCCCCACATAATACCAAACCACATCGCCTATCAGATCACCCACCACCAAAGCCACGAACAGAGGGCCCAGGCTAAGAAAATTAAAATGAAGCAGGAAACCACAGGTAACCATTAAAATTGGGCCCTCTATTATTGTGGCAATAATAATTAAAGGATATTTAAAATATAACAGGCTTAATAGGGCAGAGGTCATAAGCGGTGATAATTCAACAGGAAAATTCATCTTAAATTATTAGTTATTATTATAAGGCTTTTTAAAAATAATAACCCAGGCAAAGTTTAGTATGTAGGTACAAGCTACCGGCAGGAAACCAAATTTATCAAAGCGCCGGCCAGAAGTAGCCATAGAAAAAGAATTAATAAATTTCATTTTACCAACTTTAACTAATCTAATGGCTAAATCAGTATCGTCACCATAAAATTTTATGGCCACATTATACCCGCCAATTTTTTCCAAAGCAGCACTCCGGATGACGGTATTTCCAAGTATAATAACCGCCCCTTTTTTAAAAATATTATAAACTAAAAAATGAAAGGTTTTATAAAAAGTATTTTGGACAACCGCACTAAGCCATTTTTGAAAAAACACCATATCATAATAGAAATACGGGCCAGATAAGGCCACCAAATCAGGATCCGTAAAATGCTTTACCGCCTTGGCTAACCAATCTTTATCTGGCAAACAATCTGCATCAACACAAGCAATCAGTTCCCCTTTAGCAATTTTTCTACCCTTTTCTCTAGTAATAGAAGAGCCAGCAATCTCTTCTTTCAAATAAATAACATTAGGAAATGACTTCACTATTTCGGCGGTTTTATCCACACTATTATTATCAACCACAATAATTTCATATGGCTTATAATCCTGATTCAGTAAACACTCTATCGTTTTGGCAATATATTTCTCTTCATTATAAGCCGGGATCACCACTGATACTTTGGGTTGGTTCATAATTTTGACATTATAGCACAAATATTACTTCTCTAAATCCAGAGTATAATCAATGCGGATTTTGCTGACAAATTCTGGCACGTGACTGACAATAATCATGGCGCCTTCATATTTGTTTAAGGCTTCGGCGATAATGGGTATATGGCGGAAATTAATATGATTAGTGGGCTCATCCAGGATTAATAGCCCAGGTTTTTGGATAACCAATCTAGCAAAAGCCACCAATCCTTTTTGGCCTTCAGATAAACTGCCAATTTTATTATGCATTAGTTCTCCAGTAATCAAGAAACCAGCAGCAATACTGCGCATCATTTCTTCCGATATTTTTTTAGAAACTTCTGATAGAGACTCATAAACAGTATCCTCAAAATTTAAAGTAGAAAAGTCCTGCCGATAATAACCAGTAGTAATACCGGGCATAATTTTTGTGCCCTCAGCTTCGTTCTTGGCAATTGATTCCAACAAGGTACTTTTACCAATCCCGTTTGGCCCGCGTAATAATAAATGTTGATTCTTTCTTAATTTTATATCCGTTTTTCTAACTGAAAATTTATGATTTTTAATTAATTTAAATTTAGTAATGTGGACAATTTCCCCGGTTATATCAGCCTGCGCTGGAATAATAAAATCCCTGATAGTTTTATCCTCCTTCCGCACATCCACTTTTTCCTCTTCCAATTCCTCCGCTTTTTCTCTCATCCGCTTAGCCACCAAACGTAAATTACCTCCCTTCATAGCAAAGGCATTGGCTTGATCCTTCTTGGCTTGAATTTCTTTTAAAAGAAGAGCATTTTTGCGGTTTTCCCTATCCATCCGGGCCGTAATCTGATCCCGCACATCTGTATAGTTACCAGCATATTGCTCCACCTTTCTGGTATAAACATCCAAGTATAAGACGCCATCAGTAAAAGAATTCAAGAAATGGGCATCGTGAGAAATAACAATCACGGTTTTTTCATATTTAATTAAAAAATCAGTAAGGTGAGCAATACCAGCTTTGTCTAAATTATTTGTGGGCTCATCCAGTAATAATAAATCTGGGTTCTGAATAATAGCCGAGGCTAAAAGTAACCGCGCCTGCTGACCGCCAGAAAAAGAACCCATGATACGGTCATGGACTTTATCGTGGCCTTTTAAATTTACCACCTCCAAAACTTCGTCAATCCGCGGATCAATGTCATAAACTTTTTCCTTAAAGCATTTCTGGAAAAATTCCCGCACGGTTAAATCTAATTCATTTTGCGGAATAACCTGCCTAGATAAAGCAATAGAAACTCCGTTTACCACGTTTATCACACCATCATCCGGTTTTAACCGGCCGGTAATCAGACCAAAGATAGTACTTTTACCAGAGCCATTTTGCCCCATAATGGTGGTTTTTGTGCCGCGCCTAATAGAAAAATCCACCTCAATTAACAAAGGATGATTCTCCCCGTAACCAAAGCTGACCTTCTCAAATCTTAATATACCCTCATTATTTGCCATAGAGTAGAAGAATACCTTAAAAATGGCTTTTATGCTATAGTTTTACCCATGTTTACTAAGGGACAGGCTAATGCCGTAAAATCACTGCATGACAAGAAATACCGCCAAAAGACGGGGTTATTTTTAGTGGAGGGAGAGAAAAGCGTGGTGGAAACTCTAAATTCGGATTTTGAAATTAAGACTATTTTAGTGACCAAGGAATTTTATAATAAATATCAAAAAGAATTAAAAAATAAAAAGTTAGAGTGTGAGATGGTGGAAGCGGGAGAAATAGAAAAAGTAAGCACCCTGGAAAGTAATAATGCGGCCCTGGCAATAGTAAAGCAAAAAGAAATGGTGGCGCTTGATGAAAAAGTGGCTGAGGGAGAAATTGTTCTAGCCCTAGATAATATTCGTGATCCGGGAAATTTTGGTACCATAATCAGAATTGCGGATTGGTATGGTATCAAAAAAATTGTGGCTGCTATTGGTACCGTGGATTTATATAATCCCAAAGTAATTTCCGCTACCAAGGGATCATTTACCAGAGTAAATATTTACTATACAGATTTAAAAAAATATTTAGAAAAAGTTAAGGCCCCCACCTTTGGTGCTTTTATGAAAGGAGAAAATGTCCATAAATTTAGCTTTCCAAATAATGGCGTGCTAGTGATGGGTAATGAATCAAATGGTATTAGCCCAGAAATTGAGCAAATTATTAAGCAAGAAATTACTATTCCCGCCTTTGGTTCTACCCTCCAAGACGGCGGGCGGGCTGAATCTTTAAATGTAGCCATTGCCACCGCGGTTATTTTAGACAACTGGAAAAGGAATTATTAGTGTGCTAATCTTTAAATAGACGGGGTTGTTCTATTTAGTGTCGGTAATAATCAGAGAAAGGGAGATACCGTGAGTACAGAAAAAATCAAGTCACTAGGCATGGTGGAATTGGGGGGAATTTTCCACTCCAATCTGTTAGCAAGCGCGCTGGCGGAGGAAACTTCTGGTCGGTCCAAAATAGCTTGGACCCCCTGGGCCAGTTTTATTTTTGGACACACCACGGCGCTACCGCAGCGGTTCACCACGGAGGTGTTCTCTGTTGTCCCGGGGATAAACATCCTTTTGGGGGAAAATAACTGTCAGTTACGACAGCTGACCAAGGAAGCTTTTAGTCTGGGTCTCTGTCTGTGTCCAGCATCACTGGCGCTAGAAATTCTTCTCCAGCGGCCACAGAGGGGTGCGGTAAACGAGGCCAAACTGGCCATGCTGCCGGTAACACACCGTGATGAGAAGCTTGGTATTACCCAGGACATGGTTCTCTCCATTTTGGACAAGGAAGGAGAGCACTCCCCTGAGCGATGGCTGAATGGTGTACCTGTTGCCCTGGACTCCCTGGAGTGTGCGGGCCTGGCCTATCTATTCTGCACCAAGACTCCGGAGTTGGTCCGTGCCGGCTATGACAGCTTGCCCTAAGCCCACCATCTGACACAGAACCCGCGTGAACTTTTAGTTCACGCGGGTGATTTTTTTTAAAGAAATAATAAATTTCTATCTAAATCATCACTTTCTGTCCCCTTTTCTTTTCTCTTAAAGGATTTTTGCGTGGAGGCTAAATACACCATTTTCTTACCAAATTTTTCTTCTAGGGAATCTATTTGTTTATGAATTATTTCAAATTTCCTGGCCCGGTCATTATTACCAAACAAATCCCCCTGTGACGCGGAATTTTCCACTAAATCTACCAGTATCACCCCCGCCGTCCGGTATAAAACCCCAGGGCGGTGCGCTTCTTTAAATTTCTTTTCAATCTGTGGGATAATTATTTCCGGGGCGTTAGTTGGTGTTGATAAAGTAACAGCCCCCACATCATATTCGAAATTTTGACTCTTTAGAAAAAAGGAAACTTTTTTGGTTACTAAATTAAAATGTCGAGCCTTGGTACAGGCTCCCTCTACATGTTTGGAAAGTTCAGACAATAAAAACTTTTTTTCATTTGTTGGTGGATGAAAAGTGTGCGTTTTCTGAACGGAGGAATAAACAGTTTTGGGCTCCGTATCTATTTCCATTAAATATTCTCCGCACATCTCCCGCCATAATATTTCATAAGGCTTGCTCAAATTATTTTTTACCCAGACTAAATCTTTTTTTACAAAATCTAGGGCGGTTTGTATTCCCCGCTTTTTAAGAAATTCTGCCGTCCGTGGACCTATCCCCCAGATTTTCTCAATTGGTGTTTTGTTTAAAAAATCATTTATTTTATCTTTCTCAATAACTGTCAGGCCATTTGGCTTGACCCATTTGGAAGCTACCTTAGCCAGAACTTTTGTAGGCGCCAGGCCAACAGAAACAGATAAATTTAGCTCATCATTTATTTCTTTTTTAATCCTCTCGGCTATTTGTTTATAAGTCATTTTTAACGGCCGCTCTAAACCAGTGAGATCAGCAAAACATTCATCAATACTGTATTCTTCCACATCATCAGCATACCGCCTGACAATATCAAACATCAGCCCGGAATATTCAGCATAAGCCGCATAATCACCGGGTAAAATAATCACCTGAGGAAACTTTTTCTTAATCATATAAATAGACATACCACGGATTACACCCAAGGCTTTAGCTTCATATGACAAAGCAGAAGCAATCCCACGTTCCTCACCGGTCACTACCGCCTTGCCTTTTAATTTAGGATTCTTGGCCATTTCCACCCCCACAAAAAAGGCATCCCCATCCATATGTAAAATGGTTTTACTCATCCCCCTATTATACTACAGAGTGAACGAATGTTCACTCACCTTACAAATTAGATTCGCCCTCAAAACCTTTTACCCATTCCCCTATTTGATTAGTTTTCTGGTCATAATTTACCCACACACTTTTTCCCAGAGAAGGTGGGGTGGTCATAGGTTCTAGGGCTCCGCGCTCTGCAAAATTATATACGGCCCGACCATCCTGAATATTAATATTTTGTGGTGCTATCCTATCTCCCAGAAACATAGTATCTGTCGGAACATATTTCCCATTATTATTTATTAATAATTGGGCATAGAAAAAAGTCCCGCTCCCACCTGGTTCATCAATGAGCCAAACTGCTTTATCCGGCTGCCCATCTCCATTCAAATCCCCCAGCACTGGTTCACCCCAAACTTTTTGCGTACCTAAATTTACAGAAACATTATCCATAGAATTAAATTTCAAATTAATTCCAACAATAACTAGTATTAATACAATAAAAATACTAACCACATAATATATTTTTTTCATAACACAATTCTAGCATAAAAAAAGGAGGGGTTGTTAGTCCCCCTCCTCACGATCACTTCTTGATTTTCACTACCCCACCAGTGGCGGAAGCGGATCCACTGGCACATGCGCAAATGTCCACTCGTTCCGTGGCAGACACCCCACCACAAAACTTCGATCCTTGTTGGTGTCACCAGGATTAATAGTGGTCACATGCTCTCCTTCCACAAACAGCGCCTCGCGAGTAAACCCGCAAAGTACAAATTTTGTTTCTGGATATTTCCGGCTAATTTCCGTGGCCATGGAGTCCATACCGCGTTCGCTGATCTTCATAAACTCCAAGCCCAGATCCAGCTCCACGTAGAAACGGTAGCCGTTAATGTCCACCACAGCGCCATTGTCCAGATCCGTTTCTGCAATCACTTTCCAGTTGCCCGGGATCCTTCCCTCGATCTTTTGCAACTTGGAATGAGCATTGCTTTGATCCGGACGAATGGCATAGTGAACAGTGTAATCACACAGTTCCGGCCGGCCAATATCCTCCAAGGCAAGATTGCCACAGTGAATGATATGGCTAACATCTCTAGCTTTCAACTCTGACGCTAGGCGAATCCAGAAATTGGCGTCTCGCGAGCTGATGTCAAAGCTGTCCGAGATGACCGCCAGACTCCAGGTTGGCCGAATATCCACTGTAGGCAGAATGCGGCCAAAGATTATCTCCTGAGTCTTGGTGTCCACCACCGCATACTCATACGTTCGGCTGATGGCCCCCTCCACCGCACCGGGATTAATCAAGCTGACCAAATGTCCCTGCTTCAAGGTTTGAATGTGTGAGTGACCACCAAAGACAAACCGTAAACCATCATCCAGTATCCGGAGATCAGCCAGCGTCTCGCTAAACTTTTCTTCGGAAGCTTTCAGAAAGTCCATCGGCCTCTTGTGACCCACGTACACTTTTGTCCCGTCCAGCAGAGTCGCAAACCGCTTCTCTGATCTGGTGAACTGCCAATTTTCCGGGCAGTTCTCCACAAAAAAGTGATCCCCGTTTTGCTTATCCACCAGGGCACAGATCACCGGTAGCCCGCCATACATAGAGGCGGATACATGCGCCGGAATAATATCTCCGGTGTGAACAATCTGTTCAACCCCGCGCCGCTTGAAGTCAGCAATGATATGCGGAACCGCCGCCATCTCATCACCATGCGTATCACCAATAACTCCAACTTTCATAACCACCTCCGTGTTTGCCCATATTTTGGGCCTTTGTTAACCAAGTAGTGACAAAGAACTTTTGTGATAGTATACCATAAAATTTATTTATTGTATAGAAAGTTTTGCACCTTTAAATAGTAAATTTTCCATCTGTATATATGACCAAAGTTTTTCCATTTGGCAGCCAGGCGGTAACGGTTCTATTTTCCGTACTAATAATATCTGTGTGGACCACGGACTCATTATAGCCCATCTTTTTCCACTCCGCCTTTGAAACTTTATTTGGATCACCCGGATAAGAATCCTGATAAGCATTACCCAGGGCAATATGAGTATTACCATATTTACCACCCACATTTTCATCAAACAAAGTTTCCGCCATGAATTTAGTAATTTTTGATACTCGAGAATCCGTGAGGGAAAACTCCCCTATCATATCCGCATTAACATTAGCAATCATGTGTTTTAAAATCTTCTCACCCTTCTTAGCTTTAACTTTTACAACTTTACCATTTTTAAATTCCAAATAAATATCCTTAATTAAATTACCATACCTATAAAGGGGCTGGTTAAAATAAATATGCCCCTCTGTGTATCTACAATCCGGGGAAATAAATATTTCAAAGCTGGGAATATTTCTACCGGACCCACCCATCCACTTTCTATTTTTACCCAGCACCACCGTTAAATCAGTATTTTTTGCCTGCCCGACTCGGGATTCTACCCGGACTTTTTCTATTTCCAAAGAATTTAATTTATTTTTCACCCGCTCTACCTCCGCGGAGATTTTCTGCCAAGTTTTCACCGGATTAGCCTCATTTAAATAACAAGCCTTAATAATTTCCTGCCAATATTCCTGCTCGCTCATACCCACCTCGTCCGCGCCAGCCTTGGTGCCATACAAGCCCATGGTCCAGGTAAATTTGCCTTTATTTTCTTTTTCATTTCGCCAGTCCATATAGGGTTTAAAAGCCCGTGACCGATCCATAATCATTTTGGGGTCAATTCCCTCCAGCTCGTGCTTATCAGTATCCGCAATAATACTAACAAGATGATCTATCTCTTCTATCCGGCCTTTTAAAAATTTAGCCGGAAAGAAACTGATTTGCTCTGAATTAGCCAAATTATAAAACTCTCTAGCCATATCATCTGGTAAGTATTGAATGATAGGATGCGCCCCAGCTTTTAAAACAGTTTTATATAAAGCCTGAAGTATGGGTTTAGCATTTTCTGGCACCTGCAGTAAAACCACCTCGCCTTTCTTTACTCCCTTTCCGGAATTCAGGGCAAAGTTAATTAGCACCTGCGCATATTTATCTAATATTTTTTTTGCGGGATGATACATTATTGCTTTGGCTTATCTAATTTATCTAAACCTAGTTTCTTAACCCCAAAATATACAACAAGGGCAATAACTATAAAGTTAATAAAATCATTTAGAAATTTACCATACATAATGTGGGCACCAAAAAAATCTAAGGAATTTGCCGCTAGATCCTTGGCACTACCAAGAGCCACACCTAAAATTGGATTAATTAAATTATTTACCAATGATGTTACCAATATGGAGACCGCACCGCCAAGAATAAAGGCAATAGCAAAACCCACCACCCCTTGAGTTCTAATAAAATCAATAAAACCAGTAATTTGGTTCCTAAAACCACCACTAATTTTCTTTACACCCTCTACCCCTTTATCTTTGATATTTATGTTTTCCATAATATTAATAAACGCGGAGAGGGAGGGATTCGAACCCTCGAGGAGCTTTCACCCCTGCCGGTTTTCGAAACCGGTTCATTCGACCACTCTGACACCTCTCCTTCAATATTATATATCCTGTATTTAAACACTAGCATTTTTTTGCTTTTTTTACAAAAAATGTTATATTAAGGCCTGTCTCCAAGGCCTTATCGTC
>CAZSCE010000018.1:0-11912 GCA_964605355.1 uncultured Candidatus Saccharibacteria bacterium | reverse complement strand
TATAAGACTCCCTTAAAAATTATTTAAGCTAGAAAATACCTTAAATAACTCCTACTTTCATTATAGTCTACTCCAGTATCCCGTCAAGATTTACATCATACAAAATAGCATCTTGAATCAATCTATAGCTGATTATTTCATCTTTTTTGAACCATAAATTAATTTCATTTTGGGCCTCTTCTGGGGAGCCGGAAGCGTGAACAATGTTACGAACGGCCCTATCATCTAAATCAGCAATCTGATATGAATCCACCACAAAATCCCCACGGATAGTACCCACATCAGAAGTCAAAGGTTCCGTACTACCGGTCATTTTCCTGACAATTCCTACCGCATGGGAACCCTGCCAAGCCATGGCCACCACCGGCCCACTGGTCATATATTTTACCAATCTTTTCAAAACTTGCCCGCCAATTTCTAGGGGGTTTTCTGAAGGGGGGACTAGATTTTTAGCCTTATAACCAGCAATGGATTTCTCCCCCACTTTTCTCACCCACTCTGGGTCCAAGGTATAGTGTTGTTCCGCCTGAGCCTCAGTAGGCACCACCATTTTTAGGGCAATTAATTTTAAGCCCATTTTTTCATAGCGCTTTATAATTTCCCCAATCAAAGTTCTCTGCACGCCATCTGGTTTGATGATTACAAAAGTCTGCTCTTTCTTTAAATGATCTACGTTTATTTTTGTCATTTTATTTTCTCTTAGAAAAGGGAAATGTTTGATTTTAAAATGTCTGGTTGAGCCGTTCTATGGGCGACCCGAGGACTTTTAAAATTAAATATTTTCCTTTTCTTATCTTAAATTATTAAATTATTAAATTTTAAACGGTGATACTGGTGATGCGGGCGGTGGTGGAACTTCCTTTTTTTCATACTTTTTCATAATCTCAGCCTCTACCAGTTCTCTCTCCCGACCAAACTTGAGATAAGAAAGCTCTTTTACCTTATCTATATGTGAAATTTCTCCTTTTGGTGGAAATGGCACAAAAAGACTAAATGGCCTAACTGGTCTACCCTGTGAAAGCATCTTCATATAACAATTTAAGTTATCAACATTCATCAAATCCTTAGCGGTAAATACCGGCGCAAACTGTTTCTCTAAATATTCTGCGTCTTCTGAGCTCACTCTAAAAGATGAGATGGACCCCACGTTACCAAACACGGAATCCCTAATTTTCTCTTCCAGCTGAGCAATGAACTGGTGAGCAACGGTCAGTGACAATTTATATTTTCTGGCCTCGGAAAAAATAGCTGAGATAGAGTCAGTGGTAATATTTTGGAATTCATCAATATATAAATAAAAGGGAGCTAAATCCTTACCGAGTGAATCTACTCTAGACAAAGCGGCCATCAAAATTTTACCCACAATAATAAGACCAAGCAGGTTAGCATTAATATCCCCCAAACGGCCCTTGGACAAGTTTACAAGCAGAATTTTTTTATTATCCATTATCTCTCGGAAATTAAATGAGGATTTTTCTTGAGCAATAATTGGGCGCATAATATCATTCTGCAGGAACACATCAAACTTGGATACAATGTACGGCACAATGTTAGCCAAGGAGGCTTCCCCACCCGCCTTCTCCGCAATCTCTTTCCAGAACTGAATAACTAACGGATTTTTACATTTGGAAATTTTCAAATCTCTAAATTGTTTATTAGACAAAACACGGGAAACATCCAGTAACGTATTACCACTTTCTGGATCCTCCAAAACTAGCATCACGGAATTCCTAAAGTACTGCTCAAACATTGGGCCACCCGCTGTCTTCATATCAAAAAGCTTGTTAAAAATAGAGAGCATTTCATTTACCACAAAAGTTTTTTGCTCTGGATACCGGGTATCAAACTCCAACATGTTGAGTCCCATGGGCCGAGCGGTATATGATGGATCAAAATAAACCAAATCTTCCAAACGCTCTTTTGGCACATAAGAAAGAACATCTTGAATATCCGAACCGTGTGGGTCGATCATACAGACACCATCACCATTTAAAATATCCTGCCTGATCATTTGCTTTAACAAAGTAGTTTTACCGGTACCAGTCTGACCAATAACATACATATGTCTCAAGCGGTCCTCTGGCGCCATAAAAATTTCAGTCTCCACATTCCTATGTATATTCTTACCTAGAGAAATACCTTTATTTTGTAAATCCAGAGGGGCTTGAGCGGAACCAGCTTTACTTTGTTTGAGCTGGGAGGTGCCCAGTATTTCATTCTCCGGCAAATGCATCATAGTGGTAATTTCCCGAATATTTAAAGGCATTTTCTGCTTGTCACTAAAAACACGGAAAGAAAACTCGCGGAAAAAATGATTCAAATCTTTACCAGCCAATCTATTAAAAGCTAATTTATTACTGCCAGTATTTTCAAACTGATTAAAGGCAGACTCCAGATCAGATAAAATTGAATTGGCTTCGGACTCGGTTTTTGCTGAAGCAATAATTCTAATATTGGCCTCTACGGTGGGGGTGCTGATTTTGTTATTTATATTTTCCAAGACGTTTTTATCCATCTCTAGGGATTTTTGATCAGCCATACCCTTCTCTTTATCTTTTTCTTTTTTGTTTCCCACAAAACCGTCAGTGATTTCTTTGAAAATCTTTTTGGTCTCCCCAAAGAAAGATAAACGGCTCATATCAATAGCCTCACTTAATTTCATCCCTTTGGAAAAGTCTTTTAGCGCTTTTTTATAGAAACTAACATACTTTTCACCGGCCGGTTTAAACACTATCTGAATACCCGCTCCCTCACCCTCCTTTTTTAATTTAGAAAAGCTGTTAAGCAAAACATTTAATGGGTCATAATCAAATTGCTCATAAGTTCTTAGCGGATAAATATGGTTCTTGGCCTGCCTGGCATAGGAACCAACAGAGGCGCCAAGCTCATTAAATACATTATAATCATCTTTCTTTTCTATAATTCTAGCTTCAGGAAAAAGAGAAAGTAATTGTTTTTCAAATAAACTTTTTTTAGTATCCGGTACAGAAACATAAAAAATAAACTCCTCACTCTTGTTAGAGTTAGCCAGCTCAATAGTAAAATAATCCGGGCCATCTTTTTCTCCAGAGACAGAAAGCAAACCAGAATAAAACTGCTCCATTTTGGAAATTAATTCCTTGAGATTTTTCTGTTTGACGTCTTTATCATTTTCCGCCTGTGGCAGGGCCACCTCATATAAAGTCATTTTTAATGCGCGGAAGAATGGGCTTTTCTCTTGCCCACCAGGAATAGGTAAACCGGCCTTAATATATTGAACCAGGAAACGGTGAAAATCATCATCTAAATGCGCGTCTTTTAACCGCTCAATGACAGATAAGGCATTCATCAACCCCTTGGTTTGCAAAATACTCACCATTTCTTCCATCTTGGTATCATGCTCTTCTGGTGACAGATCAAGCACAATACTCTCCACTTCTTTTTCCTTCAATTTATAATCTGGGTGTAAAACTTCTTCCGGTTTAGTGGCTTTATAATCAATTATTTTATCTGTAATAATTTCTTCTTGTGGCACTACCTCACCTTTTTCTAACATTGTTTTCTCGTGCTTTGCCACCTCTCCACGCAAATAATCCAGCTCCTCTTGTGGTGAAGAAAACTTCTGCTCAATTTTTTCAAATCCTGGTTCCATTGAGCGTAATTATAACATAAAATATTAGATTTGCGTCAAAATGTCACAGCCGTCTTTGGTGACAACTACAGTATGTTCAAAATGAGCGCTGCGTTTGCCATCTTTGGTTCTATAGGTCCAGCCGTCAGCGTCTAAAACAATATGTTTATTACCTTCATTTATCATGGGCTCCAAGGCCAGCACCATCCCCACTTTTAATTTCTCCCCTTTACCTTCCAGGCAGTAATTGGGAATAAACGGATCCTCATGCACCTTATACCCCACCCCGTGCCCGCATAATTCCTCCACAATCCCTAAATGCAGTGGCCGCACATAACGCTCAATAGCGTAACTAATATCCCGCACATGATTACCGGCTTTGATGGCTTTTATTCCCTCCAGCAGGGCTTGTTTTGTTACAGCAATTAAATTTTTTCCCGCCTCATCCACCTCTCCCACCGGCACCGTCACAGCATGATCTGTAAAAAGTCCCTTATGAATCAGACCCATATCCAGAGAAACAATATCCCCCTCTTTTATTATTTTAGGATTTTCATTTGGGATACCGTGCACAATTTCATCATTAATAGAAACGCAAAGTGAAGCCGGATAAGCCCGCCCGGCCCCAGCCTTATAATTCAAAAAAGCGGGCTTGTCCCCACCCTCCTCTGCCAATTTAAAAGCTAAATCATCCAAATCTTTAGTGGACACGCCGGGTTTTATAGCACTAGCCACCTCCGCCAAAATAAAGGCCAGCCGCGCGCCCCCTTCCCGTAATATATCTATTTCCTCTTTAGTTTTAATGGTTGCAGCCATAGGATAATACTACATTAAAATAGGCAGAATTCAACCTCACCCGGCTATATAATAGCCACCCTCCCCTTAACCAATGGGAGGGTACCATTCGGTGCTATAATATTGTCATGACTGACCGCATACATAATTGTAATTATATTAAGCAAACAAGAACAGATTTAAGAAAAATATCAACGCCTGAGGAAATAATCCTATGGGAAAAATTAAGAAATAATAATTTAAACTTTAAATTTAAGAGACAGCACAGCATTGGAAATTTTATTGCTGATTTTTACTGTTCAGCTAAAAAAATAGTGATCGAATTAGACGGTAATCAGCATTTAGAAAATAAGGAATATGATAAAGAGAGAACAGAATATTTCGAAAGCTTGGGCTTAAAAGTGGTTAGATTCTGGAACGCAGAGGTTAATAAGAATTTAGATAGGGTGATAGAAAATATTAAGAATAGCCTCCTTTGACTTTCTTCTTCCCCTCCCATTGGTTAAGGGGAGGGGTTAGGGGTGAGGTTGTACTACATATTTAAGCCCAATTTAGCAAGGACCTCATTATGAACACCCTCTATGGGTTGCTCACCGTTAATTTCAATAAATTCGTAATCGTCACGCTTTTTAAAGTAATCCAAAACTGACACAACACTCTCCTCAAACCAATCCATCCTAGAGGTAACTCCGGTAGCACTATCATCCTTTCGCCCTCGGCTAATTAGGCGATTAGTGGCCCAGTCCCTAGAAACATTTATATAAATAACTTTTGGATTTGGCCTTTTAAAAAATGATAAAGCAGAAATTAAAATATCTGCTTCTGGTAAACGCCTGGAAAGACCATCAGTAATCAAGTGTTCATCACCGGACAAATTATCAATCATACCCCTACCCCACAATAAAATAGGTACAAATTCCGGCAAGAGGCCGCCGGCATCAATAATCTCTTTTGTCCGACGACCAGAATAGGAATTTGTTTTAGCCAACTCCCGCACCAAATTACCTGTTTCAATATAAAATATTTTCCGGCTAGGATTCTTCTTTTGTAATAACTCCGTGAGTAATTTAATCTGGGTTCCCTTCCCCGACCCAGACCGTCCAAAAAATAACAATGTCTGTTTTTCAATTTTTTCTTCTGCGTGTTTTTTAAAAATATTTAACATGGGGGTATTATAGCACAAACAAAAAAACCGCACTAAGCGGTTTTTTTGTTTAAAATTTAAATTATCTTTTCTTCTTCTCGTCTTTATCTTCGTCCTTCTTAAATGGGAAGCCGATGTAAGAAAGGAAAGCAAAAGCTTCATTCTTATTAGTGGCGGTGGTACCAATAGTAACAGTCATACCAAACACATCTTTTAAATCTTCATCAGAAGTTTCTGGAAAAATAGTATTCTCTTTCATACCAATAGAATAGTTACCCATTTCATCAATACCCTTTTTAGAAAGACCACGGAAGTCTTTGGTTCGAGGGAAGGCCACCAACACCAGCTTATCAATAAAAGCAAACATACGGGCACCACGAAGAGTTACAGTTAGGCCCACTGGGTCACCCTGGCGTACTTTAAAAGCAGCAATGCTTTTCTTTGATCCGCGGAGAGCGGGTTTCTGACCGGAAATTTTGGTTAGCCTGTCTACAATAACGTCAATTTTCTTTTTGTCTTTTAAGGAACCCACACCCACGTTAATTACCACCTTGGTAAACTTTGGGGCCTGCATGGCGTTTTTATAACCCTGTGCTTCTTTCAAATGCTTGAAAGCCTCAGCTTGTTTTTCTTTTATATTTAAAATTTTAGTCATGTTTTTATATTTCTTTACCGGTTTTTCGGCTGATTCTCACTCTTTTATCACCAATCTTTTTAGAACCAACACGGACACCTTTTTTGCCTTCCAAAAGCATGACATTGGAAACATGGATAGGCATGGCCTTCTCCACTATCTGTCCTTTGGAATTTGCTTTGCGGGCGCGCTCGTGCTTTTTCTTCATATTTACCCCCTCAACAACAATCAAATTTTCCTGAGGAAAACACTTTACCACCTTGGCGGTTTTACCTTTATCCTTTCCGGCTATCACTATTATATTATCGTTTTTCTTTATCTTCATGATGGATTTTAAGGAGTGATAGCGACTATAAAAACATCACCCCGTGAAATATTATTTTAATAAATTCTTATTTTATTCATTTTGTTAATTATCATCAAATTTGTTACTAACTTATTTCACAGGGTTTGATAAATATATTCACTACGCTCATTATTTCTCTAAACAATTTCTGGGGCTAATGAAGCAATTTTCTGGAAACCTCTCTCGGCCACTTCTCTAGGAATAGGGCCAAATACGCGTCCGGCTAGAGGCTCACCCTTGGCTTTATCAATAGTAACCACGGCGTTTTCATCAAAACGGATATAGGAACCATCTTTTCGGCGGAAAGGAGAACGCTGTCTCACTACCACACCGTAAACCACGTCTTTCTTTTTGACAGACTTTCTTGGCTCGGCTTTCTGAATGGAAAGAACCACTACATCACCTAACTGGGCAATGAATTTCTTTGAAGAACCAAGTACTTTGAAAATTCTGCCTATTTTGGCTCCGGTGTTATCAGCAATGGTTACTAATGTTTTATCTTGTATCATAAATTTTTTATTTTTCCAAAACCATAAAGCGTTTGTCCTTTGACATTGGCTTGGTTTCAATTATCTCTACCACCTCCCCTTCTTTATGCTTGTTACCAGCGTCATGAACCTTGAACTTCTTCTGGCGCTTCAAGAATTTACCGTATTTAGGGTGCTTGGTAAAGCGTTCTACCAGAACCACAATAGTATCCTTCATTTTGGTGGAAACAATTTTACCAGAAAGTATTTTACCCTGATTCTCTTCTTTTTTAATAATTTTTTCAGTCATTTTATTATTTATTTAAAAGGGTCATTATTTGCGCAATCTCCTTTTTTAAATGGGCGCCTTCTTTTAAATTCTTGGCCTTACTGCCGGACATAGCAAATCTAAAGGTTCTAAGAGCTTCTCTCTTTTCTGTTAGCATTTGCTTTAGCTCACCTTCTTTTTTATTAATTAAATCTTTCATTTATTTAAATTAAACAATTTCACGGCTAACTATTTTGGTGTGAACACGAATCTTGGTTCCGCCTTTTCTCAAAGCCTCTCTGGCCTCCGCCTCCAAAATACCATCAACTTCAAACAATACTCGGCCTGGGCGTATTACTGCCTCATAACCCTGAGGATCTCCTTTTCCTTTACCCATTTTCACTTCCGCTGGCTTTTGGGTATATGGTCTGTCTGGGAAAATTCTGGTCCAAAGTTTACCGGTTTTACCTAAAGAGTGAGCAATGGTTTTTCTGGCGGCCTCAATTTCTGTGGATCGTAATCTACCGGCCATAATTGCTTTCAAACCAAAAGAGCCAAATGAGACGCGGGTGCCTCTAGTTTCATTACCAATTTTTCCTTGGTTCTCGCGGCCAGTTTGCCACTTTCGATATTTTACTTTTTTAGGGACTAACATATTATTTATTTAAATTATTTCTTAACAACCGGTTTTACAGAAGCTTCTTTCTTAGCAAAAATATCACCCTTGTATATCCAAACTTTGATACCAATATCACCATAAGTCATGTGGGCTTTCTCCTGAGCATAATCAATATCAGCGCGGAGAGTCTGTAATGGAATACGGCCTTTCTTTAAATCTTCTGTTCTGGCCATCTCGGCACCACCTAAACGTCCACCCAAATAAATTCTGACTCCTAATACATCACGGTTAGCCATAACTTTTTCAATGGTCTGCTTCATGACGCGGCGGAAAGGCATTCTTTTCTCCAGGCCTTCAGCAATCATATAAGCTACGATGGCGGAGTTTGACTCTGGGGATTTTATTTCTTCAATATCTAATTTAAAATCAGCGGGAATAGCTAGTTTTGCTTTCTTGGTAAATTTGATAATATCATTTCGTAATTTAACAGAACCCTCCCCTGTTCTACCAATGATCACACCCGGTCTAGAGGTCTTGATAATAATTCTGAAAGACTTTTGGTTTCTCTCCATCTCAATAGAAGCCACGTATAAACCACGCATCTTTTTCTCTAAAAATTCACGGAGCATAATATCAGCCTTCAAAGCACTGCGGAAATCTTTATCAGAAGAAAACCAACGAGATTTCCAATCTCTGATAATACCTAGTCTATGTGAATATGGATGGACTGAATGTGACATATAATTATTTTTCTTTTACGCCTAATACTAAAGTAATATGGCTGGTTCTCTTTCTGATTGGGTAAGCCACACCACGCGCTCTTGGCATTCTACGGTAAAGGATAGCGCCGCCATCAGCGGTTAATGATTTAACATATAGATCTTCAACATTCATGGAAAAGTTGGCTTTGGCATTAGCAATACCAGACTTTAACAAAGCCACAATTGGATCAGAAGCTCTCTTTATAGTTACAGCCAAAATGTCTAAAGCTTGCTCGGCTTTCTTACCACGAATAAGACCAGCCACAAGGCGGACCTTTCGGGGAGACTGTCTATAATCATTTAATTTGGCTGTAATATTCATATATTAAAATTATTTTTTAGGTCCGTCCTTAGCTTCAATAGAAGCTTTGGCGCTCTGAGCGGCAGTGATTTCAGCCTCTTTTTGTTTGGTATCCAGATCCTTCTGCATTTTACCTCCGTGTCTGTGGAACTTCTTGGTATGAGAGAATTCACCTAGTCTGTGACCTACCATATCTTCAGTAACCAATACTTCAATATGCTCACGGCCATTATGCACACCAAAATTAAAACCAACCATTTCGGGAGAAATTTGGGAGCGGCGTGACCAAGTTTTAATAACCCCGGTTTCAATCGGCTTTTTACCTTCTATTTTTTTTAGAAGTCTTTCGTCAACGTATGGGCCTTTTTTTATTGATCGTGGCATTTATTTTTTATTAAGATTGAAGCGTTATACTAACAAAATTTCGTTAAAAGTCAATTATTTTTCACCCTTATTCTTACCTACTCTTCTCCTGGAAACTATCAAATTATTTGAGTATTTCTTTGGAGTTCTGGACTTCTGACCCTTACCTACGTGCTTGCCCCAACGAGTCTTGGCAAAGCGTAACCCGCGGCCTTGTCTCTGCTCTCCTCCACCGTATGGGTGGTCACAAGGGTTCTGAGCGGTACCTCTCACCGTAGGGCGAATACCTAACCAGCGAGAACGTCCGGCCTTTCCAATATTTATTAATTTATTTTCGTTATTTGAAACTTCACCAATACAAGCAAAACAAGAATCCTGAACTTTTCTCACTTCAGTAGAAGGTAATTTAAGGTGAGTATAGCCGGCATCATTTGCCACCACCTGCACAAAGTTACCGCCAGCGCGGCCTAATTTAGCACCGTTACCTGGTTTTAACTCTACATTATAAATGAAAGCACCAACCGGGATTTTCTTTAGAGCAGTTCTGTTACCAATTTTTATTTCCGCATTTTCAGAAACAATAAAGGTATCACCAACCTTAACAGATCTTGGCAAAACCACGTATCTCTTCTCACCATCAGCGTATAAAGCTAAGCCAATGAAAGCGGTTCGGTTTGGATCATATTCCACAGAAATAATTTTAGCTGGGACATCAATCTTGTCATAAGAAAAGTCCACCTCACGCATCAGTCTCTTGTGTCCACCACCTTTATGACGAGTAGTTAAACGGCCGTAATTGTTTCTACCCACATGGCGCTTTCTACCAAAAGTCAGTGATTTTAATGGTTCAGAGGCAGTAATAACCTGACGGAAATCAATTCCGGTCATGTGTCTTCTGCTTGGGCTGGTTGGTTTATAATGCTTCATGGTTTTTTATTATACAAACTCTATTTTTTCTCCCTTTTTTAAATATACAACGGCTTTCTTTACTCCTGATTGTCTACCAGTTTTACCGCGGGCAAAAACTTTCTTGGCTGGTAAATGGGTAATATTAACTTTGACTGGAGTAACTTTGTAAATTTCCTTGATGGCCTTAGCAATATTTTTCTTGTTAGCTTCGGCGGTTACCTCAAAAGTGTATACCCCCATAGTCTCGGCTTGGATACCGGACTTTTCTGTAATTCTTGGTCTTTTTATAATTAAGGCGTTCATATTATTTATTTCATTTTAGCTTCTAAGAATTTGAAAGCGGCGGCTGGATTATCAATAATCAAATATTTATAGTTCAAAATATCCAATGGATTTAAATTTCTAACTTCATCCATTTTGATATTACCAAAGTTTCTAAAACCTCTATCCAAATTTACATCTTTTTTAGAAACGGCAATATAAGCGGAATTCTCTCTCTTGGCCAAAATATATTCCCCACCTTTTATCTTGCTCAAATTTTTTAAAACAGCTAAACCTTCCTTGGCTTTTGGTGCTGATAATTTCAAATTATCAAGGAAAAATACTTCATTATCACGGAATTTCTTGGAAATAATAGTAAACATGGCTTTAGCCTTCATCTTTTTGTTTACCTTTCGGTCATAATTCTTGTCCTTTCTTGGACCATGAGCCACGCCTCCTTTTACCCAGATTGGGGAACGAGTAGAACCGTGACGAGCACGGCCAAGACCCTTTTGCTGCCAAGGCTTTTTACCACCTCCAGAGACCTCACCACGAGTTTTGGTGTGGGCTAGGTTTGTTCTCTTGTTTGACATAAGGGAAACCACTACTTGGTGAACCAAGTCAGCCTTCCAAGGAAGAGCAAAAATACTCTCCGGTAATTTGATGTCTTCTACTTTTTTACCTTCTTGATTATAAACAACGGCCTCAAGAGCGCCTAGAGTTTTTACTTCTTTCTCACGAGCATCTTGCTTTTCTTTTCTAGCCTTAGTTTTTACTTCACCGGTTTTAGTGGTGACAGTTTTATCAGCTTTGGAAGCTCTTAGATTTATTTTAGTGGTTTCGTTTTTCATGATCTTTTTATACTTAAAATTAACCGGTTATCTCAACCAAAGTGCCTCTTCTGCCGGCCAAAGCTCCTAGGACTAATAATTCATTGGTAGCGGCGTCAATTTGGATGATTTTAAGACCAGAAATGGTGACTTGATCAGAACCCATACGTCCTGCCATACGCATCTTTTTAGGAACGCGGCCTCCCTCTCTGGTACCTCCAGAAATAGAACCTGGGGCGCGCTCAGAGTGCTTTTGACCGTGGGAACGTGGCTGTCCTTTGAAACCATGGCGTTTGATAACACCCTGGAAACCTTTACCTTTGGAAATAGAGGAAGCAGTGATAATATCCCCTTCTTTGAAGGTAGATAAATCAATCTTGTCTCCAACTTTTAGGCTGGCCATAACTTTGTCATCCTCCACTCTGAATTCTTTAATGAAACGGAAATTACCAAGGCCTTTAACATGCCCTTTCACAGCTTTAGAAATATTCTTTTCTTTCTTTACACCAAAACCCACCTGCACGGCATTATAACCATCAGTGGCCACTGTTTTAATTTGAGTGATGACAATAGGGCCGGCCTCTAAAACGGTCACGGGGCAAAC
>CAZSCE010000017.1:0-12412 GCA_964605355.1 uncultured Candidatus Saccharibacteria bacterium | reverse complement strand
CACACCTTTACCGCTAAAAGTAAAAATGCCCAGGAAGCTCACGAAGCTATCCGCCCCACAGATATTACAAAATTCCAAGCCGGAATAAATGAAGAGCAAATTGCTTTATATAATTTGATTTGGGCCAGGACTGTAGCCTCACAGATGACGGATGCTAAAGTGATGCGCACCAAGATTTTTGTAAAGGTTGGCGAAGATAATTCTATTCCAGAATTCTGGGCTAATGGCTCCCGTTTACTTTTCCCCGGCTGGCTATCTGCTGATCCAGAAGGTACAGGTGATGATGTAATATTACCAAAAGTAACAGTGGGTGAAGAGTTAAAACTGATTGATATAAATGCCGAGGGAAAACAAACCGAGCCCCCTGGCCGTTATTCTGAAGCTGGCCTTATTAAAGAATTGGAAAAAAGAGACATAGGCCGTCCCTCTACTTATGCCTCTATTATAAAAACTATTCAGGACCGCGGTTATGTGGAAAAGATAAATAAAGCCCTAGTTCCCACGGACACCGGTGACGTGGTGAGCTCATTCTTGGAGGCTAATTTCCCAAATTATATTAGTGATACTTTTACCGCTGAGATGGAAGATAAACTGGACTTGATTGCCGAGGGTAAAGCGCAATATTTAAAAACCTTAAAAGATTTCTACGGGCCATTTTTAAAAGAAGTTAAATTAAAAGATAAAATGGATAAAGTAAATAATTTTGGGGAGGCGGATAGTAAATTCCCTTGCCCGGTGTGTGGTGGGCCAATGATTATTAAACTTAGCAAGAATGGTAAGTTTCTAAGCTGTGCCAAATATCCGGACTGTGCCGGCGCCAGAAAAATAACCGGTGAAGAAATGCAGGGGCCAAAAGAAACCGGTGAGGACTGCCCAGAATGTAAAAAGGGTAAATTAGTTCTCCGTGAAGGAAAATTTGGCCAATTTATTTCCTGCTCCAATTACCCTAAATGTAAATATATTAAAAAAGATGCTGAGCTGGAAAGGCAAAATAGTACCGGCGTGGTTTGCCCGGTTTGTAAAACCGGTATGATGACGGAGCGCCGTGGCCGCTTTGGTCTTTTTTACAGCTGTTCAAATTATCCAAAATGTAAAAATGCTATCAAGGCTAAACCCACCGGTAACCTCTGCCCTACTTGTGGCGCCCTAATGATGGAGGGGACAAAAACTATCCCCGAACGCTGTTCTGTAAAAACCTGCCCAAATCATAATCCACATAAATTAAATAAGATCTCCTAGTTTTTTCTATTTGCCTAAAAACAAACTCAGGTCTATACTGGATAGATGAACGTCCAGGAGATAATAAACCTCATAGATTCCCCTTCTGCGGAGCATATTGCCCTGATTGAGAAGGCTTATAATACCGCTGAAAAGGCCCACAGCGGAGTTTTGCGTAAATCCGGTGAGCCTTATTTTAACCACGTATTTGAAACAGCAAAAATACTAGCTGATATGAAAATGTGCCCCGTTGCCGTTTGTGCTGGACTTTTACATGACTCTATAGAAGACGGTGTTTTAACGGAAGCAGAGATTAAAAAAGAATTTGGTGATGAAATATTATTTTTAGTAAACGGAGTCACTAAACTGGGTAAATTAAAATACCACGGCGCGGAGAGGCATATGGAAAGCTTGCGTAAATTATTTGTGGCCTCGGCTCAGGATATCCGCGTTATTATTATCAAACTTTGTGACCGCCTCCATAATATGCGCACTCTGCAATATGTCCGGCCAGATAAACAAAAAAGAATTGCTCTAGAAACCCTGGAAATATTTGCCCCACTGGCCTACCGCCTCTCCATCAGAAAGCTGTCCCGTGAACTGGAGGATTTATCTTTTCCCTATGTCTACCCCGAGGAATATAAAAAAGCTCAAGAATTACTGAAAACAAAAAGTGATGAGACTTTACCCAAACTTGAGAAATTTATGAAGTCTGTCAAAAAAGCTTTGGCTGAGGAAGGACTAACAAATTTTCACACTGATTACCGTCAAAAGGGTTTATTTAGCTTGAGCAAGAAGATTGAGAGTAAGGGCGGAGATATTGAAAAAATATATGATATATTGGCGCTTCGTATTTTTACGGAAAATGTTTCTGACTGTTATAAAGTCCTGGGAATTATTCATAACAAATGGCGCCCCATGCCAGGCAGAATTAAGGATTATATTGCCATGCCTAAGGCTAACGGTTATCAAAGTATTCACACCACAGTTTTTACCGGTGACGGCGCTATTGTAGAAGTCCAAATCAGAACTACAGAAATGCACCGCCAGGCGGAGTTTGGTATTGCTTCACACCTTTCCTACAAAGATTTAAAAAATAGTGAAAACAAAGAAATGAGCTGGTTCAGTCAATTTTTACCAAAATCCTTAACTTCTTTTTTTAAGACTCAAACAGATAGCAGTAATACTCCAGCCTGGATGAAAGAACTGGCTGAATCACAAAAAACTTCTGATGGCGAGGAAATGATGGATAATTTAAAAACTGATTTTTTCACCCAGCGTATTTTTGCTTTTACCCCTAAAGGTGACGTGATTGATTTACCTATTGGCTCAGCCGTTATTGATTTTGCTTATACCATTCACTCGGATATTGGTAATCATATGGCCAGTGCTATGATCAACGGTAAAATTGCCTCCCTTCATGCTGTAATAAAAAATGGCGAAACTGTAGAAATTATTACTAAAAAAAGTGCCAAGCCAAATAGAAAATGGCTGGATTATGCCAAAACCAGCATGGCTAAGAGATTCATAAAAACAGCTCTAAATATTAAAAGTTAAACAGTAAAATTATCCACAGAGTATAAGTCAGTCTCATCCTCCTTTTTATCTTCGGCAGAACGGTCATCTAATGGAGTAGTTTCTGTTACTTCTGCTTCTGTTTTTATTTCTGCGGCCTTACCTTCTTCCTTGGCAATATGTCTATTTAATAAAGTATTGGTACCCAGATCCTGCTTATTATTTACTGCTTCTAAAATAGAGCGTAAATCATCATTAGAAAAGAAATCAATCATAATTTTACCGCCCACATTATTCCGCTCAATATGCACCCGGGCCCCAAAAGTTTGCGCCAATTTTTCTTCTAGCTCCGTAATTTCCGGATCTGGAATACGCTCTATTTTTCTGGCTCGCTCTACGGCAATTTTACGGGCAATGAGTTCCGCCTCACGGACAGACATTTTCCTGACCATCATTTCCTTAAACAAAACTTCTTGTTCCTCTTTTCTGTCTTCAAGCATTAATAATGGTCTGGTGTGTCCCTCCGTGATTTTACCTTCAGACAAAGCGTTTAACATATGCTCCGGCAAAGCTAAAATTCTCAAACTATTAGAAACATATTCACGGCTCTTGCCAATTTTCTGCGCCACCTGGGTATGTTTAAAATGAAATAAATCCACCAACTGTTGAAAAGCTTTGGCCCGGTCCACCGGGTTTAGATCCTCTCTTTGTAAGTTTTCAATAATAGCCAGCTCTAATTTTAATTGGTCACTCTCCTCTTGATCACGAATTAAAACCGGCACCTGAGAAAGCCCAGCAATTTTAGAAGCGCGTAAACGGCGCTCACCGGAAATTAATTCGTACTCCGTATTTAAACCACCATCTTCCTTGACCACCTCTTTTCTGGTCACCACCATAGGCTGTAAAATACCGTACTGACGGATGGAGTCAGCTAAATCACGTAATTTGGATTCATCAAATTCTTTCCGGGGCTGAAAAGGGTTTGGGTGGACTTTCTCTATCTCTACCCAAAATATGGAATCAGTAAAAAATTGGCTCATAAATATAGTTGAAAGTTTTAAAGTTATAATGTTAATAAAGTATCGTTGGCTAATTGTATCATGAAGGTTGATTTTTACCAAAATTTCAAGTAATATGAACGTCTTGCCAGAGTGGTGGAATGGCATACACGTGCGACTCAAAATCGCATGCCGCAAGGCTTAAGGGTTCAAGTCCCTTCTCTGGCACAATGAAAAATAGTTTAAATACAAAGCCAAAAATATTGGTAGTGGTGGGGCCAACTTCAACCGGGAAAAGTGATATGGCAGTTATGCTTGCCAAGCGTTTTAATGGCGAGGTGGTTTCTGCTGATTCTAGGCAGGTATATAAAGGGATGGATTTGGGTACCGGGAAAATTACCAAAAAAGAAATGGGTGGGGTTCCCCATTATATGTTGGATGTGGCCAATCCTAAAAGTGTATTTAATGTGGCCAAATATAAAATACAGACCCAGAAAATAATCACAGATATTTTAAAACGCGGAAAATTACCAATACTTTGTGGCGGTACCGGTTTTTATATTGATGCGGTGGTGGATAATATTGTCCTGCCGGATGTAAAACCAAATCCGGAATTAAGAAAAAAATTAGAAAAGAAAACAGCCGAACAGCTTTTTGCCATACTAGAAAAGTTAGACATGGCTCGGGCTAAAAATATTGATAAACAAAATAAAGTGAGGCTTGTAAGGGCCATTGAAATAGCTAAAAGCCTGGGCAAGGTCCCTAAAATCAAAACAAGTCAAATATACGACCCCGTATTTATTGGCCTGGAATGCCCGGATTTAGCCCTGCAGGAGCGTATTAGCACCCGCCTTCTGAGACGCCTGGATGAGGGCATGGTGGCTGAGGTGGCGCGTTTACATAAACAGGGTGTATCCTACCGCCGGCTAGAAAAGTTTGGCTTGGAGTATCGTAACTGCGCCCAGCTCTTGCAAGGTAAAATTACCCTACCCCAACTTATTCAAAACCTAGAGCGCGAAATTTTTCAGTATGCCAAAAAGCAAAGAACTTGGTTTAAGAGAAATAAGAAAATTATGTGGTTTGACCCACTCAAAAAGACTACTGTTAATAGAATAATTTCATTAGTAAAAAGCAATATTTTGTGTTAATATTTTCAAACAAGGGGGATTAGTGAAATGGTATCACACGGCATTCCAAACGCCTTAGTGGGGGTTCGATTCCTCCATCCCCCGCCAAATTTAGAATAAATTTTAGAGGAATCGAAAGACGGAGTGCGACGGCGCGAGTTAGGGCCGGGCAAATTTTCAGTAGAAAATTATGGGTGGCCGAATTTCCTCCATCCCCCGCAAACAAAAATAACCCTGAGGGGTTATTTTTTGCTTTCTTTATGGGTTGTATTTTTCTTGCACCATTTGCAAAATTTCTTGAGCTCAATTTTGCGCTCAACTTTCTTTCTATTCTTTCTGGACCAGTAATTTACTCTCTTACAAGTTTTACAGGACAGTTTGATTAATTGATCTTGTGACATATGTTTATTTGATTAAGCCCTGAGAGTATAATACAGAATGCCTATTTTTGCAACCCCTAAATTTAAGTATAAAAAGAGGGCTCATACACTGGAATGTGCAGAGCCCTCATGGCTACTCAACCTCCCAACAAGAAACCGATCGCCTACCCCTTGCCTCCGGTGCTGGGATACCACAGATCACTGGAGTCCAGCCAGCAGTACACTGTCTGGCCTGTCCGCGGATCCGTGAAGTACACCATCATCTGAGTCTCCGGCATCACCGAAATGTTGCCTATGGGAATCAGAAATACTCCACCCACATTCTCCACCGACGCGGTGAAGTAGTTGACGCGCTTCCCGGAGTACTGTTCTAACCCGTTCAGAACGAGTGTGAACTCCTTGATATCCCGATCGAACAAGGACTCAATCTCCAGGACCTCGCAACCAAACTCCTCATTCCAATACCTTCCGGTATATTTTACGAGATCCTCCTGCAGGTAAGCACCATCCCCCAGAAAGGAAATAGCCTTGAGCTTGGTTGGTGACATCATGCCATCATCCAAGTCCTGCGTGTTTAGACTAATGACTCCACCAAAGGTCTCCTGCGTCACTTGGAGACGCCACCCGCCGTGGCCGATCCAGATCACTTCCGCTTCAGTCCCGATAACGTTCCAGGGTTTGTTCACCCCGGCACGCCAAACGCCGTTTTCATCACGCCAGGCCCGAACACCGTTAAACCAGATTTCGTCCGAATCAGAGAGCAAGGCCCCCTTGAAATCCAGACGAACACTGCGGTATTCGTTTAAAGTCATAATAAACGGCATGGCCTGCAAGCCCGCACCAATCTGCGTCGGGTTCTGGTACTGAGAATAAAACAGCGCCTCGTTGAAGTTTGAATTCTTCCACGACGCCCATCCCCGATACCACCCCGGCGTACAGCTGATCAGCGCCCGCGCTTGGCCATCCTGGAAATACTCGCCGAATTGGAATTTCTTCCTCTCCTGCGAGCCATCGTCCCAGGGGTTGGATTCGTAAACCGAACCCACGAAGGTGCCGCCGTCCTGGAGCTGTTCGAGGCATGCCACCATGTAGGCGTAATACCTCTCCCGCTCCGTACTGGCCTTGCTGACCGACGCCCATCCCATCACCAACGCAAACAAACCGACAAGCATAATCCTCTTCATGTGACCCCTTTTCTGATTCTGATATTTCCGATGAATACTGACTGCGATCACCGCCGCTACCTCTTACCGATTATGATCACTCCTTCTTTTTTGAAGTTGAAATCATCTGGCTGACCACTCTTGGCCAGCTGGTGCGCTTCTTCAAGCTTGCTTTTAGCTTGCGCCAAAGCCGTCTTGATATCAGCCGCCACCAACACCTTGGTCACATTCGTGCCTGGTGTGTTCGTCCCGATGATCGTGATGTCCGCCGGGGTTTCCGGCTGACCATCCACGTCCAGGAACTTTGGCGCATCGTCCGCGACGACCGCCTGTGTCTGCGACTGTTGCCCACCAATTGGCCACTTCCCATCAGCCTTGAGGAAGATTACAGCAATAAGCAATCCCATCGCTAAACACACTAGACAAAGCAAACCCATCAACAGCACCCCTCGCACACTATCTGCCTGCTTCGAACCCATATCCACCGTCCTTTCACTTTGTTTTGTTTCTTGTTATTGAGTTTTCGAGCCAACAAAAAGAGGTCTTTTTACCCCTTTCTTCCTGTTAACAAGTATAGCAGATTTGAGCCAAAAAGTCAATAGTAAAATAACTTGATTAAGGAGAGATAAAAAAACATAAAATATCCCTTATTTCAACTTTTCCTTTATTTTCTTTACCACATCCCCTATACTCCAGTCTGTTTTAATTAAATAGTCAGCTGGTTTATATTTATTTATACTGGCAATAATCTCCTCATCATCAGAACTGAGATTAGTGAGTAAAATAACTGGTACGGTCTTCCCCCACTCTGTAGTGCGCAATTTTTCCAGCATTATAATACCGCTCATTTTTGGTAAAATAATATCTAATAAAATCAGATCCGGATGATTCTCCTCTGCCGCTTTTAAACCCTCTTCTCCATCTCTAGCGGCCAAAGTTTTAAAGCCCTCATTATTCAACTTATCCAAAATCAGCTCTAAAATTGGTCTGTCATCCTCTACAATTAGTAATATTTTTTTGTTTTCCATTTTATAATTAATTATTTGCTAATAATACTACGACCAGGTATTTCTAAAATAAAAGTGGTGCCATAACCTTCTTTTGATTCAAAGCTTATTTTTCCGCCAAATAATTCTGTAATAGATTTGGTAATATATAACCCCAAACCAGACCCATCGCCCTTTATCAGTTTGGCATTCTCCGCTCGAAAAAATTCTGAAAATATTTTAGGTTTGGCCTCTTCTGGAATACCACACCCATTGTCTGACACCTCAATATGTAAATTATCTGGCTGTCTTTTTTCTATTTTAATAGAAATTTCTCCACTATTTGAGGTATAAGAAATGGCATTACTGACTAAATTTTGAATAATAATTCTAAATAAATTTGGATCTGTTTTAAAAATAAATTCAGTAGTAGTATCATATTTTTTAATAATTTTTATTTTCTTAAAGTCTACGGATACCTGAAACTCTCCTAAAACATCATCAATACCTTTAATTAAATCTATTTCTATAGGCCGGATCTGAATAGTCCCCAGCTGGAGCTGAGACACACTCAAAAATGAGTTTATCAATTTTATCATCCGTTGATTCCCGTTGTGTATCTCATTAATATATTTGATTTGTTTTTCGTTCAAGACACCAGCCTCATTATTTAATAACATCTCGGAATACCAATTAATAGCCGTGGGTGGAGTACGGAGCTGATGTGAGGTCAAGGCCACAAACTGACCTTTGGCTTTTTCTAATCTTTTCCTTTCGGTGATTTCTTCGGTAACCACAATAAAATACTCCGGTTTGTTGTTAGAGTCCCGAACTAGGGAAATACTCAGGCTCACCCATATAATATAACCTTTCTTGTGTAAATATCGTTTCTCAAAATTTAAAAAATCCGCTTCTCCTTTAACCAGCCTTTTGAATGAGTCTTGGGAAATTTTTATATCCTCTGGTAGCGTTAATTTAATAAAATCCATATTTAATAACTCATTTTTAGAATAACCAACAGTTTTACACAAAGCGGGATTTATTGATATCCACTTTCCATCTAGACCCAATAGTGAAATACCCACGGCAGCATTTTCAAACATCGTCCTAAATTTTTTCTCACTTTGTCTCAAACCTTCTTCTACTTTTTTAATATCATCAATATTTATAATAACACTGACAATCTTCACCAATTTACCATTTTCTATGATAGGGTTTGCAGACTGAGAAACCCAACGAACAATTTTATCTTTTCCAACAACACGAAATCTAAAGTTACTAATCCCCGCCCCCTTAAGCGTTTGTGAAAATGTCTTTAGAACCATTTCTCTATCATCGGGGTGAAAAAAATCTTTAAATTTCCCCAACAAATCTTTGTCTGCCCAACCCACAACCAAAAAACAAGATGGACTAACATAGAGGGTTTCTCCGTTAGCAGAAGTTAGCATCATAGCGGCTTTTGAGTTTTCTGATAGAAGTTTGTATTTTGCTTCATTTTCTACTAATTCAGTCTCTAGTCTTTCACGAACTGTGACGTCTCTAAAACTCCAAACCCTCCCTACAGTTTTACCAGCTTGAATTTGGGCTGTTGAATATCTTTCAAAAATTCTACCATCCTTAAAACTAAATGTATCAAAACTCTCCTCCTTTGGGTGTGCATATAAATAATTAACCTTATCTAAAAACTCTTTTGGTTCAGCAAGCCTAACCAACACGGCGTCTAATAACTTCTTATCATCTTTACTTTTCATTACCCCACTTGGAATACTCCACATTTCCTGAAATTTCTTGTTTGATAGAGAAACTTTACCGGTAGTAGAAATAGCTAATATACCATCAGCAGTAGACTCTACTGTGGACTGAAGAAGAGAGTATGACTCTAATAATTCTTCTGTCCTTTTTCTTCTAGCTGTTATATCACTAGAGAGCGTTAAAATTATAGCTGATTTTCCTGATTTAAAAACCGTTGCATTAATCTCTACTGGAAGTATTTTACCGCCACCAGTTACATAATCTATTTCTAAATTCTTAATAGATTTTTCCTTAAAGCATTTTTTTATTTCAGCAATATTTCTTTTTCTATCATATTCTGCCACCCAACTATTTATATTTTTACCAATAATTTGTTTTAAATCATTATATCCTGTTAATTTTAGATAGGCAGAATTTGCACTTAAAACAATATTTCGGTGATCAACAGTCACATAACCCATACCCGTAGTATTCATCAGGGTATTATATTTTTGCGCTTCTACCATTGAATCTGCTTTGGATTTATTTGCCATTTCCTTTTTTTCCACCGCCACTGCCTTGGTCAACTCCTGGGCGGTAACCACCAACTCTAATCTGACTTTTTCTTTTTCTACGGCAATTTTAGCTAGTTTTCTAGCAGTAATAACCAAATCAAGCCTGGTTTCTTCTTTTACATTAGCTATTTTAGCCAAATTTTTTGCTACTTGAATTAGCTTTAGCCTTTTGTTTTCTTTTATTACGGCGGCATTGGCGAGCTCCCGGGCAGTAACCACCAACTCTAATCTGACTTTTTCTTTTCCTACGGCAATTTTAGCTAGCTCGCGAGCAGTAATAATTAACTTTAACCTTGTTTCTTCTTTTTTATTTTCCTGCTTATTCATAATATATAATAAAAATTATTTACTATTTTTAGCTATAAACAAGCGCCATTCGGCGGCCACCCGGGGGTTAAGAACATCAAGCTCTGTTAAAACCATATCCCTGATTTCATCGGAAGATATTTTATCTTTTTCTTCAACAGCTAAAATCACCTTATCAGAAACAACACCAACTAGGCTATTAATCTCCTCTGGTGCTAGCAGAGCATCCTTGGCGGCACGGCTAATAGCCCCAATAATTTTAATGGCGTTAAAATTTTCAATATCACCATTACTTTTTACTACCTGAGTGGCCATGTATATTTAAATTAAAAATTTTAAGCTGATAGCAGGGCGGAAATATTTTCTCCAATCTGTCTCAGGGAAATATCAGTTTTTAAAATATAATCAGCCACCCCTAAATCAGTACAGCGTTTTTTGTCATCACCAGAATTTAAATTTGTCAGGACAATAACTGGTGTGGGGATACTGTTTTTAATTTTAATTTCTTCTAGAATTTCAAACCCATCCTTACCGGGTAAAACCAAATCTAATAAAATTAAATCTGGATTGAAACTATTAATTACAGATATAATATTTTGACCGTTTTCCACATTAAATAATTCATAATCAAGCTTGGTCAAAGTGGCATCAATAGCTTCCCTTAATGAAATATCATCCTCGATAATTAGAATTTTTTTCTTCATACGACAAAATTTAAGTTATTTAATAAAAGCACTTATTACTATATATAATTATATTCCTATAAGAAATAATGTAAAGCTAATATACAGTTAAAAGGGGTATAACTTTTGCTAATTTACCCCTTATTTACAACATATTTACAGGCCAAAAGAGCCAAAATCAGCATTGAGGATATTTAGGGAGGATTGAATGGACTGTTGTAGCGCTATATATGACCACCAGGATAGCCAAATAACAGCAAAAGTAGAAATGATAAGCAATATCCAAGCCACAATACCAATTGCTTTGGTTTTGGAATCACTAGATCTAGAGTATTTTAACCCTGGCCAACGCATAACCAGAAGAAAAGCAATCATTGGCAGGATAATACTAAATAAATATATTCCCAGCTGAGTCATAATGCTGGTGGAAAGTGGGGCGGAACTTAGTTTGGTGCCACAGTTTGGACAAAAATAATAAATAGGCAGTATTGACTGATGACAAACCGGACAAACATTATTTAAATTTGCCTCTGTATTTATATTACTATTATTTGTTTCCATGACTCTAGTATACCACAAAAGATTAGTTAACTAAGTCTTACTTAGTTATTGTTTTCTCAAACTTACTATTTATTACACTCCAATTTAGGTTATTAAAGAAGGCCTCAATATAAGATTTCTTATCAGCCCCAAAATCCATAAAATAGGCATGCTCATACATGTCCATTACTAAAACCGGCGCTGTCCCCCACACCCCGTAAAGGTTATGAGCATCAGCCACACCATTTCTTAACTTCCCTTCATTAAAATCATAATAAAGCACCACCCACCCACGGCTACATAGGCCCAAGGCCTTGAATTCCTCCTGCCACTTTTCTACCGAGCCAAAATCCTGACTGATGGCCTCTAATATTTTACCAGCTGGCACGCCATCACCGCCTAAAATATCAAAATACGCCTCGTGTAAAATGATGGCATTAACAGCAAAGCTTTCTTCCACCTTTAATTCCCGTAAATCAGAAAAAGTGGCATTAGCTTGTGACTTATCCACCACCACTAATTTATCCTGTATTTCCTGATATTTTTTTACATAGCCTTGATAAAGTTTTCCGTGATGGTTCTCAATAGTTTTACCGGAAATCCCCTTTAATTCCTGAAAACCTAGTTTCTTTATTTCATTATATTTTTTCATATAATAATTATATCACTAATAATTAAGCGAGACAAAACACCCTTGAGGGCATTTTGTCATTTGCTCCGTGGGTTCCCAATTTCTTATGCGATACTCCTCATTTTGAAATTGCAGTCCTGTGGATAGAAAACGAACGGCTCCCAGACTCCTTTATTTTTTCCTAATTCTCTGCTAATATACCAGAAGTTCTTTTTATAGAAGAATAATATTCCGTGGTAGCTCAGCGGTAGAGCGATCGCCTGTAAGGTTCTTGCAGCTTTCATAAGAAATTATGATCGAATAATGAGGTGAATTCGGGGAAATCCAAGGTGGACAATCCCGAGCCAAGACAAACAGCAGTGTTTGTAAGGTGTAGAGACTATCCTTTAATGGAGTAGTTTCCCGATAAATATTGGGACACGAAGCCCCTCAATCCTTAATCTCAGACGAGAAAGGATATGATATAGTCCACGCCACTAGTAATAGTGAATTAAGTGTAAGCGATTGGTCGTAGGTTCGATCCCTACCCACGGAGCAAAATAAAGAACACCCCGAAGGT
>CAZSCE010000016.1:0-15079 GCA_964605355.1 uncultured Candidatus Saccharibacteria bacterium | reverse complement strand
TTCATCTTTAAGTATTCTACAAGCGGAACAAAGTCCCCGTCTCCGGAAACAATGATCACAGTATCCAATTTTGGCGCCATTTTGATAGCATCCACGGCCAGACCCACATCCCAGTCAGCCTTTTTCTGGCCACCGGCAAATATTTGTAAGTCTTTGGTTTTTGTTTCAATCCCCGCTTTGGTCAGTGCTTCAAAAAAGCCTTTTTCATCTCCACTTTCCGTGGTGATAACATAGGCAATAGCTCTGATTAAGGAACGATCAGCCAAGGCTTCTTTGACTACTTGAGCAAAATTTACTTTAGCACCATATAAATTCTTGGCGCAGTGGTAAATATTTTGAGTATCGATAAAAATACCAACTCTTTGATCTTTGTGTTTTATTAACATTTTTAAAATACGTGCCCCGTAGTAAGAAATTCATATTTCTTTACTACTGGGGTAATTAATTTTTATTAAAATTTTACCCTGTAGTGAAAATTCCTATTTTCTACTACCGGGGTCGACCTGCTTACATTATATCACGAAAGGAAATTTACTACAGAAATTAAATAAATTATTCACGCTTCACCCTTCCCGAGTACGGGTGGGTCCTACGCGATGAAAAATTTACTTATTTCCTTCGTAAATTAGAGACCTAGTTTTTTAACTAAAGCAGTATAGCGCTTCAAGTTTTTCTTTTCTAAATATTTTAAATGAGTTCTGCGGTCAGCCACCATTCCTAATAGGCCACGGCGGGAGTGATTATCATTGGCATTCTTCTTAAGGTGAGCGGCTAATTCATCAATTCTCTTGCTCAAAACAGCCACTTGGACCTCGGTTGAGCCAGTGTCAGTAGCGTGTACGGCCACTTCCTTGATAACTTTAGCTTTTTTATTCTTTGTAAGCATTGGGAGATACTAGCACACTTCCATAAAAAATGCAAGTACTTCCCCTTTCCCCGCCTTAGTCAAGGCGGGGTGGCATTCTGATGCCGGGGCGGTTGTTTTAAAATCAAACTCCGCAAAATATAGTACTAACCAGAGCACGGATATTTTTTTGCTAAAAAATTCCTCGTGCTCGCGCCGTCGCGCTCCCAAGCCTCCTCTAGCACTATATTCTTGCTCCGTTTAATTTTAATTATTGTGCGACATGCTATAATATGAGGGTGAATATCAAAGAACTCAAAACTCAATTTCTGGAATATATTGAAATTGAAAAGGGGCGGGCGGTGAAAACGGTGGTTAGCTATGACCGGTACCTCTCTCTTTTTATAGATCAAACCAAAATCAAGGAGGCCAAGGATATTACCAATGAAAAAGTGCGCGAATTCCGTATTTGGCTGAATAGGCGGCCGGGTGCGAAGGCCTATCACCTGTTTGGCCAAGCCCCCGCCACCGGCGGCACTATGAGCAAGAAAACGCAGAATTATTATTTGATTGCTCTCCGCACTTTCTTAAAATTCCTCACCAGGCGCGGTATCACTTCCCTCCCAGCTGATAATATTGAACTGGCCAAGGTGGGTGAACGTTCTATTGATGTTATTTCTCACACAGAATTACAACGCTTGATGGATGCGCCGAATAAAGAGACAAATCCAGAGCGCCGGGCACGGGACAAAGCCATTTTGGAATTACTTTTTTCTACCGGCCTGCGCGTGGCCGAGCTTTGCTCGCTGGGTAATGATTTGGATTTAAATATGGATGAATTTTCTATCCGTGGTAAAGGAAATAAAGTGCGCGTGGTGTTTCTCTCTGATGATGCCCGGAAAGCCGTGCGGGATTACTTGGCCTTACGTAAAGATATGTCTGACGCCCTCTTTGTGCCTATCTATAATGACAAAAAAGTTTCCAGAGGTGAAACCTTAAATCGGAAAAAAGGTTTCTCCTCGGGAAACGAAATTTTGAAAGGGATTGATCACCGCACCGTGGAGCGGATTGTAAAGCGTTATGCCACTATTGCTGGTATTACTAAAAAAGTGACCCCGCACGTTATCCGTCACTGTTTTGCTACTGATCTTCTCTCAAACGGCGCCGATATCCGCTCTGTCCAGGCCATGCTTGGTCACTCCAATATTGCCACCACCCAAATTTACACCCACGTCACTGACAAACACCTCCGTGACATCCACAAAAAGTTTCATAATAAGGGATAAGCTCACTTCCTCTTTCCCCACCTTAGTCAAGGCGGGGTGGCATTCTGATGACGGGGCGGTTGTGTTATACTTATTTTATGAAACTTTTATCTTGGAATGTGAATGGATTGCGGGCTTTCTATAAAAAGGGGGCTTTTAATACCATTTTTGAATTGGATCCGGATATTTTTTGCTTGCAGGAAACCAAGGCGCATCCAGAACAATTACCAGAAGAGCTTTTAAAACCGGCCGGTTATCACGCTTACTTTGATCATTCTAAAATGCGTAAGGGCTATAGTGGCGTGGCTATATATATTAAAGATAGTAGTAAGTATAAAGTATCAAGTATTGAGTATAGTATAGGGAGGAAAGAGCTTGATCAGGAGGGACGGATGCTTATCTTGCATTTAGAGCACACAGATTTTGGAGAAATAGTTGTTTGTAACGGGTATTTCCCAAACGGCGGTGAAGAACCAGCCAGATTAAAATATAAATTAGAATTTTACGAGCAATTTTTAAAATTAATTGAAAAATTAAGAAAGCAGGGTAAGAAAGTTATTTTTACTGGTGATATAAATACGGCGCATAACGAAATTGATATTGCCCGGCCAAAAGCTAATGAAAATCATACCGGATTTTTGCGGATTGAGCGTGATTGGCTGGATAAAGTAATTAAAAAAGGTTATGTGGACACTTTCCGTCACCTGCACCCCACAGAAGTTAAATATTCTTGGTGGGATATGAAAACTTTTGCGCGGGACCGCGGTGTGGGCTGGCGCCTGGATTACTTTTTCATCTCCCCGGACCTCCTCCCCCACCTCAAAACCGCAAAAATTTTAGATAATATGCTGGGCTCTGATCACTGCCCCGTTTTACTTGAATTAAAATAAATTTTCGCTATACCTTTGCCAAAAAAACTTTTTCTAGAATATTATCCTTAAGTATTTCCATACCCACTCCAGTGTGCACCAGGGCACCTTTATCCAGAATGTAAGCTCTGTCAGTAATTGGTAGCAATGATTTAATATTATGTTCTACTACTACAATGGTCATTTTCCTTTTTTCATTAATCTCTTTTATTTTTTGAAAAACTTCCCCCACAATTTTTGGAGACAAGCCCAAAGAAGGCTCATCCAATAATAATATCTTTGGGTCAGTAATGAGCCCCCTGGCAATAGCCACCATCTGTTGCTGTCCACCAGAAAGATTCCCTGTTTTCTCATTTAATTTTTCTCTTAAAGCTGGGAATAATACAAGCACCTCTTCTATTCTTTCCTTTAAAATATGCCTGTTTTTTATTGTTATCCCACCAAGCTCTAGATTTTCTTTGACCGTCAAATATTTAAATACCCTTCTACCCTGAGGAACAAAGGAAATGCCCAGTTTTACCACCTCGTGCGGAATAGGTTTTATTTCCTGCTCATGCCACAACACTTTTCCTGACACAGTTTCCACCAAGCCAAAAATGGCTTTTAGAACAGTGGACTTACCAGCCCCGTTTGGCCCCATCACCGCTATTATTTCCCCCTCATCAAAAGATAAAGAAACATCTTTCAAGGCATGCACCCCGCCAAAATTCACACTGATATTTTCTAGTCGTAATAATTGTTCTTTCCCTTCTTTTTTCATGTGATTTTACGAAATTACCAAGTTTCGAATCTGTTGATTCGCATGTCGCATAACCGTCCATTAAAGTGCGACTCTCTTTATTGTAACTTATTTTCAGATTAAAATCACTGAAGTCTTATTCCTTCACCTCCGGACTATTCCAAGCAAGCTCAAAAATCATTTTCATCATATCGTGAATCATTTTGTCCTCAATAATTACACCTATCATATTCTGCCCGCCTAGTTTTGTGACAGCCATTTTGTTTGTTCCATAAACCATTATCTCCGCCTCATAGGGGAATTTTTCCTTAGCTAGAAAACGAGTGACTGGCCAGATTTCTTTTTTTATTCCCTCAAATACCGTTTGGCTGTAAAGACGATTTTCTGGTGTGTCCGGTAAAATTCCCCTCGTTCTTATATTTAATCTCTCTTTTGCTTTAACAAAATCAGCAAGTTGGGCGGGGGTCATTTCGTTTTTAAATTTTCCAGCGTTTGAGAAGGCCAGTAGCTCAGTTTTGCCCTGTCCAGAAACAATATCTTGGCAAATAGTTGTCGCGGTATCGGCGCCTTCAAAGAAAAGCACCTTGGGTTTATCCCCTAATAAAGAAAACATGCTTTCTAAATCTGGTAAAAGCTTCTCCGCTTTCTCTAAACCTTCTTTGGCTTGCTCCACCCGCCTATTTGTGAAGTTTATAATCTTATTTGGCTTCTCTATTTGATAAAATATTTTATTTCTTTTTTCTATTTCATTCACCAAACCCCTAATAGATAGAGTGGTAAGCACGTTGTAGGTGGTGGCTCGCTTCAAACCACAATATTCAGCGATCCGGGAAGGATAGGCCCCACCAAGCTCTAGTAATGAAACATATACCAAAGCTTCCTTGTCAGTAAAACCAGTCTTTTGTAGGGATTTAACTAATGATTCATTCTTTATTTGCATATATACAGGGTAGCATAGTCATAATTATTGTCAAATCAAACCGACAATATATTATATATAGTAATATATCCTTATATTTAGCCCTAAAATCCATATTATTGTCAGGTACTTTACACAACATGTTGACAATAGTGTATATTTATATCAGAAGAGTTCGCACGTAGCGTTCTTTGTTAATTTAGGGCCCATATGTTAAAATATGGCAAGTTTTATTTATTAATTTATTAGTCTAATTTAAAATCAAATATATATGAAAAAATATTTATGGATCGTAGCGGTTATAGTAGTTATTATTATTGGAGCTTTAGTTTTATCAAAGAACCCCCCTACTGAGGTAGGTGAAAAACAAACAGTTAAAATCGGTCTAAACCTTCCCCTTTCTGGAGGTGTGGCCTTCCTAGGTGAACCGGCCAAGAAATCAGCCGAACTAGCACTCAAGGATGCGGGGGTTACAAAATACAATTATGAATTAATATTTGAAGATGATCAATTCAGCCCTAAACTTGCCGCCACAGCTGCTAGTAAGTTAATTAATGTTGATAAGGTTTTAGCCATAATTGAATTCGGTTCTGGAACTGGTAGTGCCATCAATTCTATTGCTGAAAGTGGAAAGACGGCGCAGTTCTCATTAGCTTCAGACCCTACCGTTGCAAAAGGTGTCTACAACTATGTACACTGGACCCCTCCATTTAAGGAAGGACAGTTACTCGCCCAGGAGCTGATTAAAAGAGGATATAAAAAAGTATCTATTATTGATACGAATCACCCAGGTCCACTTGCCGTTACAGACGCTGTAAAAGAATTTGTAAAAGGTTCTGGTGTAGAGATTGTTTCTTATGACCTAACAAACGTTGGTGAAAAGGATTTCAAGACAATTATTACAAAAATAAAAAGGGCTAATCCGGATATGGTTATCCTTGAAATGTTCTCACCTGAGATTGAGATTGCGGCTCGTCAAATGAAGGAATTAGGTGTAAATATTCCAGTTACATCAGTAGAAACTTTTGAGTGGAGTAGTAACCCAGAATTATTTAATGGCTCATGGTTTGTGTCAGACTCTATCGTCCCCGGCTTTGCTGCCAAGTTTAAAACTGCTTATGGGACAGACCCACAAGCTGGATCTTCATACGTTTATGACCTAGTATCTATGCTTATAGAACTTCAGGAAAAGTCTGACAAAGTTATTACTCCTGCAGATTTGCCGGGAATCATAACAAAAATGGGGACTTGGGATTCTCCTGTCTTTGGCAAAACAGTGATTGATAAAGATGGATTCTTTATTACTGAACCTTCAGTAAAGATGATTAAAGATGGTAAGGTAGTTTCAGTAAACTAAAACCCTTATCCTCTAGGCAAACAGCCTAACCAAAAAACCAACCCCTTATGAAGGGTTGGTTTTTTTGGTTTATTTTTTATTTGGTAGCATGTCCCACATGAACTGCCACCATTTCATAATATCTTGAGCTAAGGTTTTATCTTTTAAAATAAAGATGGTTATGTCACTATCCAAGCCCAGCATGTTCACCCCGGAATATATGGCTACATAATCACCAAAAATATCTATAGATGATTCACCACAATACTTTTGCGGTAAAAATTTGTGCGGTCCACCCACTATTTCAAAAACATCAGTATGCTGCTTTAAATTTTCATCAAAGATCAGATGACTTTTAATCTTTAATTTTTTATACTGTCCTTCAGCTCTCTTGGCAAAAGCCGAGATTCTTTTATCAAACCACGTCCCTTTGCTACCAATACCATAGATATCTTTTTTTTCTCGTAATATTAAGGTAATAAAATTCTTTAGCCCACCCACCCCTTTATAAACATATACTTCCTGAGGGGCAGATACTTTGGTAAATTTTCTGACTAGCCCAGGTAGTATAGAAGAGAGTTCCCTTTCCTTTTCTTCTACCAGTTCCTTTAATTTATCTGGGTGTACTGGCGCATAAGTGAGTACCTTCTTAGGTAAAACCTGGAAGGCTAGACCATGGTCAATCAGGCGTTGAATGGCGTCATAGGCGTTTCTCCTGTGAATACCCGCAGAAGAAGAAATGTTCCAAATAGAGGCATTTTTAAGCTCTAAAAGGGCTCTATAGACCTTGGCTTCGTTTGGAGTCAGACCTAGATTTTCAAGATTTTTTTCATACATAGATACAGTATAAATAATCAGTTCTAAAAGTCAAGTAAAATGGTGGTGTTGACCACCACTTGTCTAACATGCTAAGATGTCAGGGTAGGTTAATTTATTAATTTAAAAAAATATTATGCAAAATACAAAAAGATTTTGGGTATTAGCTGGAATTGTGGTGGCGGTCATTCTGGTATTGGTAGTCTCTACATATTATTCAAAAGAAAATATCATTGATGTTATTAAGGTTGGAGTTATTGCTCCCCTTTCTGGTAACCAGGCTTTTATTGGTCAAGACTTTAAAGAAGGTTTGGAATTAAAATCTCCAAAAAATATGTCTCTAATCTTTGAAGACAGCCAGGGTGATGTTACCAAGGCGGTTAGTGCCTACAATAAATTAAAGTTAGATAAAATTGATGTTTTGATTGTTGTTGGGGCTGGAGATGAAGCTTTGATCCCTTTGGTAGATAAGGATATGATTCCAACTATTCTTACCGTCTCTTCTACTGGTGGACTACCAACAAAGAGTAAATATGTTTTCAGATATTTTACCAATGCTGACGGTGATGTACCGGTGATGGTTAAATATATCAAAGACAATCTTGTTGACGTGAAAACTGTTGGTATTATTCATATTCAGGATAATTATGGTATTAGTTACAAGGATGCGTTTGTAAAGCAGACGGAAGCAAATGGAATTAAAATATCCGGTGTAGAACAATATTTTTACACGGACTTTGATTATAAGACTCAGCTAACTAAGTTAAATCAAACCAAGCCAGATGCTATCTATATAATTGGTTTGGATTATCAGGTTACTCAGATTATGAAGCAGGCAAAACAACTAGGTATAAAAACTAAATTTATTTCTATTGGAACCATTGCCACCAGTTATGCCATTAGTCAGGCCAATGGAGTCCTAGAAGGAATTTACACTACCGCGTTCTGTACTGATGGTTCCCCAGTTAATTTTCAGGAGGTTTTCAAAGCTAAATATAATAAAGCCGGTGGATTCTTTGCTGAAATGGGTGATGATATTATAAGTTTTATTGAAACTTCTTCAAAGTCACAGAGAGCTGTTTTCTCTGCTGATAAGTTTGTTGCGGAATTAACTTCTCTTAAAAATTACAGAGCAAATACTGGTTTGGTCAGTAGTACAAAAGAAGGAGAACTTACAATAGAAGTTTGTCCTAAGACAATAAAGGATTCTAAAATCTTTAACTTTACTAGCGGCAAATTTTCCAGCTATTAATTATCTAAAAGGTATTTAAAAATAAATCAAAAACCATTCGCCTCTACAGGCGAATGGTTTTTGTGTTGAGTATTATCTCGTATTAATTAATAGTTAACTGACTTACCCTCCTTAACTATCTTGATGTCATAGCTAGCACTGACCAGGTCTCCATTTTTATCAAAGGATATATTTCCTGAAACTCCCTGATAATTTGTTACTTTATATAGAGCATCCTTTACTTTTGTGCTGTCAGAACCTACCTTGGTCATAACTTGGGCAAGTATTTTTACGGCATCATATGATTCTCTTGAACCAACAGTAATTTCCTTTCCATTAGTTACCTTTGCCATCTCCCCTTCAAAAGCGGATGCTTTGGCTGAGGTTGGAACCAAGTACATTGTCCCCTCGGCAGCAGAACCGGCACCAGCCACAATTTTAGGATCATTCCAAGCATCTCCTCCTAACATTTGAACTTGAAGACCAAGCTCCTTAGCTTGTTTCAAGCCAATAATAGTTCCGTCTGTATAACCTACAAAGTAAACAAGGTCAGGATTTATCGCTTTTATTTTTGTTAACTGTGTTTTTAAATCATTGGTATTTTTATCATCATATTTTTCTTCAATCGCAATTTTTGCTCCCAAAGAGACAGCTTTATTTTTAAATTCTTGCTGTAACCCTTGGCACCAATCACTCATACATGATAGGACAGCAATATTTTTAGATTTTAAGGTGTTTACAGCAAACTCTGCTGCCTTTACTCCTTGGAATGAATCGGAAGCATAATTTCTAAAGATATAATCCCCTGCATTGGTGATAGATGGATTTGAAGATAATGGTGAAAGCATCACTACCCTTGCCTTTTCGGCAATTGGGGCCGTAGAAACTGTTTCAGAAGAACAAGCTCCACCCACAATCATTCCCACCTTATCAATATTTATTAATTTTGTAACCGCGGTTACCGCTTCTTTACCATCACACTTACCATCTTCAGCCACAAGGGTGATCATCCGACCATTTATACCACCGGCACTATTTATCTCAGATACAGCAAGTTCAGCTGCTATTTTCATATTCTGCCCAATACCACCCGCGTCCCCAGTTAAAGGTGCCACAAAACCTATCTTAATTGGCCCTGTTTCCAGCGGTTTCTTCATTGAAGCCAAGCCTACAATAACTAAGATAACCACCACTATAACACTCACTATCCATAAACTTTTTTTATTTCTTTCCATTTTTAATTAATAATTTAATAAATAATAAAACCTATCTATGTATATTATACTCTTTAAACATAAAATAACAATACTGTCACTATAATTATCACCTGGCTATAAAGACCGATTCTTAAAATATGCTTATAATACTTGACTATCTTTGGTTATCTTGATAATATTAAATTGTTGTCAGTTTTATTAACAACATAGCTTATATTTAATATTATGAACCATATTGAAACATTAGTAAAAGCTGGCCTATCCCCTAAAGAAGCTGCGGTATATTTGGCTAATTATGAATTAGGAGAAGCCACCGCCTCCAGAATCTCCCAGAAATCCGGCATTAAAAGACCTACTACATATATAGAGCTTGAAGGTTTGATAAAAAAAGGCTTAGTAAGCCAATCTAAAAAAAGAAATCTTAAATATTATACGGCACAGAGTCCAAAAGTTATATTGTCTATACTAGATGAAAACAAAAAAGAATTAGAACAACATTTGAGTAGTATTCTCTCTTTGGGTAATGCTATAGATAAAAAACCTTCCGTCAGGTATTTTGAAGGTGAGGATGGTATCAAAGAAGCCTACCGTGATACTCTGGCTACGCCCAATCAGGAAATACAAAGTTGGTTTTCAGCATCATCTTCCTTAGGTAGTGAATCATTCCAGGAAAAATACTATATACCTGAAAGACAAAGGAAAAATATCTGGATACGAGCTATTTTACCAAATAGTTCCGAACTTAAACCTTATCTTGCAAAAAATAATGAGCAATTAAGAAAATCCAGATTAATCGACCCGAAAAAATATAACCTAGAAAATGAGATTATATTATATAGTAAGAATAAAACAGCAATCTTAAACTACGGTGATAGACTTGGTGTAATTATTGAAAGTCCTAAAATTCATGATTCCATCAAACAAATTTTTGAAATCATGTGGGAGATGCTGCCAGAATAACAATCAACAAAAAACCACCCAGAGAGTTTCTCAAAGGGTGGTTTTTTGTTACTTCCCCAAATACGCTTCAATCACATTTGCCTGGGAGAGAGCGTGGGTGGGGGTACCTTCGGCGATTACCTTACCACTATCTAGCACAATCACATGATCAGAGAGCTCGCGAATAATATCCATATTGTGCTCTATGAGCACTACGGTTTTACCTTGAGTTCGTAAAAGTTTTAAGGTTTCTGTGACTATCTTTATCATCTCTGGAAAAAGCCCGGCAAAAGGTTCATCAAATAAAACGGTGTGCAGGGTTTCATCCCCATCTTCATTCAGAGCTAAAACTCTGGCAATCTCTAATAACTTTCTCTGCCCATAAGATAAATCATGTGCCAAACTATCTCTCTTCTCCCACAAACCAACATGCTTTAATACTTTTTCGGCAATATCTAAATGATACTTTTTATGTTTTTCAAACAGAGAGCCAAGGACATTTCTAGAAGTAATCACAATTAAAATATTATCCAAAACTGGCATCTGCTCAAACAAGCGAATATCCTGAAAGGTACGAGTAATGCCAAAGTCTGGCAAATCATAAGGGTGAATGTGATCAAGTTTTGTATGTTCACCAATATAAATAAAGCCCGCATCAAAAGGGTAAAAACCAGTTAAAATATTAACCAGGGTGGATTTCCCGGAGCCATTTGGCCCTATCACCCCAGTTATTTTCCCCGGCTCAAAGGCAATAGACACCCCATCCACCGCCTTCACCCCACCAAAATTTTTATGAATATTTTGTGTTCTTAATATCGGCATATTTTTGGCATATTTTATCTTATAAAATCCAAATAATTTTCATTATTTACTATCAAAACATCTGTCCCATAATTATCTTTGAAATTCTTCGGTGTTATTACCTTAGTTCTTTGCCATTTAAATTCAAAGGCGGACATTTTTGCATTATCATCAATTTCAACCAGGTCAACTTCAGCACCAGAATAATTTCGCCAAAAAAATCTCCTGACATTTTTCCCAGTATATTCTAGTTTCTTTATTCTTTCAACAATCAGAAAATTCTCCCAGAGATGACCAATATCGGGTCTGACGGAAATAGGCTGAAATTGCTCAATTAGGGCGTTTCTTATACCCAAATCATAAAAATAATACTTCTTATTCTTATTAACCTCGTTTCTTAAATTTGTAGAATAAGCATCCAGATGAAATATAACAAAACTTTTCTCCAATAAATCTAGATAACGAGAAACAGTTTTGACGCTAACACCAAGATTATTTGCTAATTCATTTAATGAAACTTCATTACCTATCTGATAGGCCAGTAATACAGCAAGCTTTTTAAAAGCTTCCGGATGTTCCAACTTTTCCAACATCAAAACATCCTTAAAAAGATAATCTTGAACTACCTGCAGGAGATATTTTTCTTTTTCTTCCTTTGTTCCAATAGAGTATATATAAGGATAGCCACCAAAAACAAGCTGATCATCAAGTAAAGCTCCAATCTTGAAGTCAGAGATACCTTGGGCAATTTCAGATGTGCTTAAGGGATACAAATTGTAAGAATAATTACGACCAGTCAAATTTTCCTTAGCCCCAGACACTAACTGAAGTGAAGATGAGCCGGTAATAACGATTCTCTTCTCAGGATATTTATCTAGAATAATTTTTACAGCTAGAGTGACATTTGGTATCTTTTGGGCCTCATCAATAAAAATAATGTCATAATTTTTAACCAATGCAGACAATTTAACTTCGGAATTAGTATTAAGAGCATCCACCGATTCTTGGGTATCACCATTAAAAAAGACTTTTCTCTCACTCATAAAAGTTTCACCAACCTGATTCAACAAAACTGTCTTACCCACCCTTCTGGCTCCGTAAATTATAGTAGCAAAACCGCTTCTAAAACTATCTTGAATTACTTTTTTTATTGTCCTTTGATACATTGGATTTATACCTATTTCTATAGGTCACTAAAATGATATCAAATTTGTGGAGTCAAGTCAACAAATTATAGCCCAATCTGTGGATAACTTTTACCCTATTTTAGCCTAAATCTATGCATAATTGCACCTAAACCTAGGCAAACATATCAAAACCTAAGCATTTTAGGGTAAAACTAGCAAAAAATACTCCCGTTTGGGAGTATTTTTTGCAGGACCAAGGTTAAACCTTGGTCAAATAAAAACCAGTCAGAATATTAATCAAGGTAGATTTCCCGGAGCCGTTTGGCCCTATCACCCCAGTTATTTTCCCCGGCTTAAAAGCAATAGATACCCCATCCACCGCCTTCACCCCACCAAAGTTTTTATGAATATTTTGTGTTCTTAATATCGGCATGATCTATTTCCAATTAAATTTCCTTGCAAGGACTTGCTCTAGCATCTCAATGGTAGCCAACACGGAAGGATTATCAGTTTTTATCAAGACTAATTTGTTATCAAATTTTTCAAATAGTTTAGATAAAAATTCATCTCCCCAAGAAGGTGAGAAAGTTATAACACCATCAAAACTAACCTCAACTACTTCATCTTTAGGAATAGCATTCAGGGTTGATAGAAACGCTAAAAAGGCCTCTCGTCCGTTTTGACGAGAAAGTAGAGTAGTTCCAAATTTTTTAAGTTCTATTTTCATTACTTACCCATTATAACAAAAATAGCCACTATTGTAATCTTTTGTAAAAAAATCAGTTCTATCTTATATCATATATTACTTCTCCAGGTACACCATGGTGTACTTCACATTTATTTATCTTAATAAAATCTATGCAAGTAAAATCCAAATCTATGCACACAATCCCAAAACTAGGCAAAATAGTCAAAATCTAGGTATTTCACCCTTTAGTCAGCAAAAAATACTCCCGGGTGGGAGTATTTTTTGCTGATTATATCAGAACAAGGTTTAACCTTGTTCTTTAGATTGCTAATCTAGCCACTGTTACAGACTTGCCATCTACTACTTCTTTGACTACCAAGCTAGGAATTCTGATTCCGTTTTTATCAAACAAAATCTCCCCGCTAGCCCCGTTTGCCTTCCTTGCTTTCAAATTTGCTGTCCATTTTGAGGCATCCTGATTATAGGCGCTGACATAAGTCATGAAAGTATCATAACCATAATCCGCCAAGAAACCTGGTTCTTCGTTTGGATAAAGCTTTTTATAAGCCGCGACAAACTCAATATTTTCAGCGCTCTTTGAATCGCCTTCAAATATTAAATTAATAGCTCCATTGATCTTTGATAGATCCCCACCTAGCTGATCTTGATAATGTGAGATTCCCGTAAATAGCTGAATATCATAGACCAATTGAGTGGAAAGGCTTATCTGCGGTAGTAATTCTTTAGTTAGAATTGCCCCGTTCTCGGGAGTCATAAAGAATATGACCATGGTGGGGTTCAGAGTGGCAATTTTAGCTGCATCAGTCCTTAATCCACCCTTATCTGTAGAAGCAATCATAACCGTAGCTGGCTTCTTGTATTCAGCCACAAAAGCCTTGGCAAAAGAATCCTGCGCCGCATCTACTGAGTGAACAATGACCACTTTAGAATCATCATACCCGGCTCCGGCAATATATTTGGCATATCTATCCCAAACATTATCATTACCAAGTGTCATTTGAAAGACATTATCATCAGCCACATTGTTAGCCTGGAAGAATTCCATCATCACCGGATAACCAGCCTCGCCTACCTGCTTATAGATGGCATCCATAGTGGAGGTAAAAGTATTGATCAAACCATTTACCTTATTGATCTGAGTCAACTTTTGATAAGCGCTAAGGCCTTTGACCGCATCAGCACTATCATCCTCTACCACTAGTTCCACCTTATGACCGGTCTTTTGCTCGTAGACCGCTTGAGCAGTCCTGATACCTTTGACCACATTTTCACCCACCCCACCAAAGTCACCAGTCAGAGGGGCAATGACGCCAATTTTCAAACCAGCAGTATCAGCTTTCCGGCCCTGACTAAATGAAACAATTCCTATAATTACAACTATCGCTAATAAAGTAAAGATAAATATTTTTTTGTTTTTAATCATTTGATTTTTCAAAATCATATCGCGTAACTGTCCATTAGAACGCGATACACTTTTATTATTCTATTAAACTAGTAAACAAATTTTCAAAGAACAACTACTGAATAAAGTGTAACAGAAAAAATTACAACAGTATCATAAAATCTGTCAATAAGGCTAAAAACACCTAAAAACATTTAAAAATAAGGTTATTCTAGAATAATAATTTGACTAATTTATAGTTAAAATATATACTTAATGGTATGAATTGGAAAAATAACAACCTTCAAATACTAAGTCTCACTGAAACGGAGACAAATATATTAAACGCTTTAGATGATTTAAAAAGTGTCCAACAAATAGCCAAAGATAGACGTGTTTCTAGAACGGGCATAAACTACGCCCTTAAAAGCTTGATCCGCCGGGGTTTTATCAATTACCGGATTATAGGTAAAAGGCGTTTATACACAGCCATCAGTCATAATCAGTTAATAGAAAAACTGAAACAAGCTTTGGACCAAGTTGAAATAAGAAATACTAATAAGAAAGGGGTGCGAGTAAAAACCTCCCAAGAAAATGAATTTATTATCCATGTGGGAGCAAGAGAAATTATCCCCGCTTATAAAAGGATTGCACTAGAAAATAAAAATGAGCGCGTGCAGGCTATACAGCACCATAAATCATGGCAAGAGCTTATAAATAAAATATCTCCTAGACAGTTAGTAGAATTTAACCAGGCTATTATAAAAAATAAAATTGTTTTGGATGGAATGCTAAATGAGAGTGCTTATCAATCCTATAAAAATGAGCTTAAAATGGCTCCAGATAAAAACGCCTCCGCTATTAAAAGCTTGGAGGGCCGTATGGC
>CAZSCE010000015.1:0-17059 GCA_964605355.1 uncultured Candidatus Saccharibacteria bacterium | reverse complement strand
TGAAAGAAAACCCTTGGGTAGAAGCGGAGAAGAAATATAAGAAAGGTGATGAAGTACAAGGTGTGGTCATCAAGTTTAACAAGCACGGTGCCCTAGCCTCTATTGAGGAAGGTATTTCCGGTCTTGTTCATATCTCTGAATTTGGTTCCGAATTAAAAATGAAAGAGAAACTAGAACTTGGTAAAAGCTACACTTTCAAAATATTATTGTTTGAATCCAAGAATCAAAAGATGGGCCTCTCATTTGTAGAAGCTAAGAAATAAAGAATAAAAAAACTGGCGGGACATTACAAAATGTCCCGCCAGTTTTTTGTTATTATAATTCTAGCTTTCCCCTACTGTGGATTATATGCTCGAATAAAACTCTGACCGGTAAAAGTTTTGGCATAATTTATAAAAGAAGCTGGAGCGGTGGGGTCTACATTAGAAATTTTTAAATTTGTCTTAATGATACCAGGGGTATTTGGTAAAGAAAGGTCAGTAAAATGGAGTGAGTAAACTTGCAGGTTTTGACTGGTCATCCAGTGGGGTGAATCAGCCCCTTCTTTTTTCCAGATAATACAATTTTGCAAATAATAGACTGTTGGATTTTTCGTTGGATTTCGCATACGGATGGAGAGTAAGGAGTAAATTTTAGAATCAAAACAGGTAGGGTTGGTCATGTGGGGCTTGGTAGAGGTAGCTATTGGAACAGCAACATCATTGTTATTTATAATCATAGTATTACCATAAATATTTACTCTGTACGTCTCCCCAAATACTCCGCCGGTCACACCAATATCAGTTGAGGGATTGTTAATTTCTAAACTAATTGTTCGTCCTAATAAATTAATACTGTATTCGCCAGTCAAATCATAATTAATATAAAGACAAACCGGTATGTCAGAATATAGTGGCATGGTGCCGGTGGTGGTGGCATAACTACTAGCATCAAAAGCTCCGGCTACCCCAAATAAAGTAGTTGCGGCCGGAGTGGTGCTGGAGCAAGCACTGGACACTGCATTTTTAAAAGATAAAGTAACATTACTAATACTACTAGTGGCCACTGAGCCAGCTTGTTTTAATTTAACAGAAGTAACGGTGGCACCACCCTCCATGGCTGAAAAAAGGAATGCTCCACCCAGACTTTGGCCCGTAACCGGAGTGGTGCTGGTGGCTATTTGCCTACCATTTTTTACAACTGTAACAAGAGAGGGCAGGGCATCTGGTAAACTAATGACATAAGTTACATCATCATTTATAATTAAATTTCCACTATAACCACTATCAATATAAAGATTTTTAATGGTAGCAGTAGCGTTTACTGTGGAGCTACCCAAACCACTACCATTAAAATAAACATCATCATAACTATTTGGCACGGCGGCTCCACCAGTACCACCGGAGGTGAGTGACCATCTGGCAGTGTTTGTGGTAGAGCCCATTCCGGCCCCGATCCAATATTTTGAAGCTGCAAAAGTTTGGCTGGTAGAATAAGTAAATATTAGGAAAAAACAGATTATAATTCCAAAAATTAACCTATTTTTATTTCTTACTCTGGCCATTAATCAAGATCTTTATTTGGTTTTAGTGATGGGGGCAGAAGCGGCAGGAGTTTGAGCTTGAATATTTTTATTAATAAAATCTACTACCTGACCTAACACCTGTGTATTTTGATTTACCTGAGCGCGCATATTAATTACGGTGTAAATAAAATATCCAGTTACGGCAATAATGATTCCGATAACTATGCTGATAATGGCGGTGATGATAATGGGTTTCTTCATATTTATATTTTGATTATTTATAACTTTTTTCGACTTTGTTTTTATTAAACGTGCTGATTCGACCTCGGGCTCTATATTTATTTCATTTGGCATATTTTAAATTATTATTAATAAATTAATTATCCAGCTGTTTCCACGTAATACCATTATAACCAAAGAAATTTGTGCCATTAAAATATATTTGTCCAGCGACAGGAGATGGTGGGACTGTGGTATAAGCTAATATTATATTACCGGCTTTAAAAATATTACAACCCGCATCCACCGTGGCTCCTGTCATAAAAGCAGAACTCTGCATATCACATTTATAGATATTACATAATTTCAAAACATTACCCAAGTTCATTTCACAAGCACTACTGTTTTTTACTCCACGCCCGATAGCCACACTATCTGAAAAACCACCCGTACCAGAAAAATTACCAATAGCGATAGATGTTGCCCCATTATAATTATTTACCATATCGTAGCAACCTGTATTAGTCCCAATAAAAATTGAATTTGAAGCGTAACAAGCATTACTTCCAGCGCACAAACCAATAAAATTAGAATTATATGCACTATATGCACAGTAACCAGCATATGGGCCAATAAAGTTTGAACAATAGGCGCTGCTAGCACCGTTACCAGCGCTTAATCCAAAGAAGTTGGAATAACAAGCGCCAGAAGCATATGCACCCGCCATATGTCCAAAAAAGTTTGCTTCACAAGCATAATAGGAACAGTAACCAGCCATATATCCAAAAAAGTTTGAGCCACGGGCGCAACAAGCCCAAGACCCAGCATTATAGCCCAAGAAGTTTGAGCAAGAAGCAGAATGGGAACAATAACCAGCCGCACAACCTAGAAAATTTGAATTATAAGCACTGTAAGCAGAATAACCCGCACACTTACCAAGGAAATTTGAATTGTTTGCAAGTGAAGCCCCAGCTCCAGCCTCTCTTCCAATAAAGTTAGACTGACAAGCACAGCAGGCATTCATTCCAGCATTGTATCCAATAAATTGTGAATCAGAAGCATATACAGCATAGTTACCAGCTAAATATCCAATCATCACTGAACAATTAGCCCAACAGGCTCCAGCTCCGGCGCCACTACCAATACTGACATCATAATAAGCACAAGAGAGACATCCAGCATTGCTACCTATAACTACCCCTAAAGAGTGATACCCGAATAACCCAGCATTAGCTCCAATAGAAACCTGGGCCGAGCTTCCACCGGAACAGCAACCAAAATTTATTCTACAATTTGCATTATCAATTTTACCAACTTCTGTATTACAAGACCAAAAAATAATATTTCCGTTTCTACCATTTGCGGTGGCCCCGGTGCCACCCATACCAGCAATTAAATGAATATCACCACCTGCGCCTCCACAATTAGATACGGATCCACCAACAGCGCAACCACCATTTTGAGCTACTATAATTATACAGCTACCGCTACCCCCAAACATACAGGCCCCTACTCCGCAGGCCATACCTCCAGAGTATGGTGACATACTGCCTGGAGTACCATTGACACCGATCGCAATGGATCCTTGATTTCCACCATAATTAATCAAGTTTCCCGCCCCGGTTCCCACAGCACAACCCCCACATTTTACATTAAAAGTATACCCACCGGCACCACCACCACAATTTGTAGTGCCACCAATAGCGTTACCCCCACACCCCCCTCCAAAGGAAAAATTAAATCCACGTCCAGCCATATTACAAGCAGTACCACAAGCGTCCCCCCCTCTAGGAGCGATTAAACTACCAACCCCAAAAGTGCCACCAGGACCACCATAACTTGTTCCACCAGTGGTTGCTCTTGCAGTTCCTCCACAGTGCATACCGGTGCTACCCATGATTGATATTCCCGGACCCGCACCACCACAAGCATTTCCACAACAACTGCAGCCATAACCACCACAAATTCCAGTATCAAATAAGCTAAAGTAAGAAGCCGCCGAAGCATATGCGCAGCCAGCAGTTGTAATATTTGCATTTGTAGCACCAGCACCACAAGCGCCAATTATGCAATATATAGACCTGTTTCCTCCACAAATATTACCGGCATAGTTACCGTTTGTACAAGCCGGACACCCCAAGAAAAAACACATACCACCCGCAGCCCCGCCACAGCTTGAACCAGCACCACCATTACCAGTCACAAAAACATTAGTTGAACCAGGCGAACCGTTTACACCACTGGCTCCAACCACGCCCACCTGATTAAAATTACCCGTCAAGGAAAAAGCATTAGTGGTAGAAGCACCAACAATAGTTAACATAGAACCTGGAGTAGAAGTACCAATACCCACGTTGGCCTTTACAGAACCAGGACCGGTGAAGTTAAATAATGTAGTAACCACCAGCATGGCAATTATTTTACCACCCACATTTTTGAAAACTTGTTTTTTATTTAAAAAGCGTTTATCAAAATTCATTATTTAATTCAAAATTATTTCTCGTCAAAATACTCTCTTTATTATACCAGGTACAAATTAGTGCGCAATAGCCTAAACGGGTAAAAATTATGATTTCAGTATATCAACCACCTTTTTTACTTCAGTATCAGTAAAATCATTGGATCCCCTATTTTTAGTAGTGTAATATTGGTGATTATGGGGCATGCGGTTTGGCTCATCTTCTATTTCTTTGATCCTGATGGCAGTGTGTTCTGGATATCCCAGATTTTTTTCCATAGTACCACCCCAAAAAACAATAGTTCTGACCGGATTACCCAAGGCACTCACTGCATGCTGGAGAAAGCTGTCCACACAAATCACCGCGTCCATAAATGATATCAAGGAAAAATATCGCCTAGTATCTACATTAAAAGTAATAGTATCTTTATTAGAAAACTGTGAATTATCCCGCACTTGAAGAATCACATATTCACTCTTCAGAGCTTGAATCAATTTATCACAAAAATCTGGCTTCATACTTCTGAAAGTTTCATCTTCAATTAAATTATTATCGGTAAATTTACCGCCAGATGAGGCATAAGGCTGAAGCAGTAGTATTTTTTTACCGGATTCTTTTCTCAAATTATCTACATACACCTTGGCCTCATTTAATTCATTGGTGGTTAAAACTATTTTAGATTTTACCATCTCATCTTTATTATTTAAAAGTTTATTAAACACCTGAGATAAGTGTTTCTTTTCATTATAATAAGCAAAATCATTATAAGGCTCTGGCTCTAGATAAACACCTTTGCTTATTTTATCTTCATATAAATATGGTGTATCTAGAGGGTAAACCTTGAGGCCAATATTATCAAAAATATATGGATGAGAAGACACCACAGAACAAGTGTGATTTTTAGCAAACTCCAGTATTGCCCCGGTGGAAGCAATACAGCGCCCTATTCCCCCATCAACTCTGATAAAATATTCCATAATGTATAAGATATTTTAAATATCCAAGTTAGCTAATTTGGCGTTGCTTTGGATAAAGGATTTACGAGCGGGCACATCTGTCCCCATGAGCATATCAAATATTTTATCGGCCTCCTGAGCATCCACAATATTTACTTGTTTTAGCACACGCCTGGCGGGATCCATGGTAGTTTCCCAAAGCTCCTCGGCATTCATTTCTCCCAGACCTTTGTAACGCTGAACATGGAGCTTGCCCGAACCTGCTCCAGGGGCGGGTTTCTCGCCCTTCTTGTCCCCTTTCTTACTTTCTTTTTCTTCTTCATTTTCACCTTCTACCTCAGAAGACTCGGCACCGTCGGCTTCGTCTACGGCTTCTATATCCATCGGAATATCTTTACCAAACTTTTTATCTTTTTCTTCCTCGGAATAAACATAGGTAACTTCTTTACCTTGTTTTATTTTATAAAGTGGTGGCTGAGCAATATAAATAAATCCCCCATCAATCAATGGCCGGAAATATCTGTAAAATAATGTCAAAAGCAAAGTTCTGATATGCGCACCGTCCACATCAGCATCAGTAGCAATGATCACTTTATGATAACGAAGTTTCTCAATATTAAAAGTATCACCAATAGCGGTACCCATGGCCAACACTAAATTTTTAATTTGCTCAGAACCCAGCATGCGGTCCAGGCGGGCGCGCTCAATGTTTAAAATCTTTCCTCGCAAAGGCAAGATAGCCTGAGTACGGCGGTCACGGCCGGTCTTGGCGGTACCACCGGCCGAATCTCCCTCTACAATAAATATCTCTGATTCCGAGGCTTCATTTGTCTGACAGTCAGCCAGTTTACCAGGAAGGGTCATGCCCTCGAGAGCTCCTTTACGCAAAATAGAATCCTTGGCGGCCTTGGCGGCTTTTCTGGCGCGAAGAGCTAAAATAACCTTGCTCACAATAGAGCGGGCATCCTCGGGATTTTCCTCTAGGAAAGCCTCAAAAGCGGTGCCAAACACATCTTCCACGGCGCCACGGGCTTCCTGACTACCCAGCTTGGCTTTGGTCTGGCCCTCAAACTGGATCTCGCGTAATTTGACCGAGACCACGGCGGTCAGCCCCTCCAGGACATCATCTCCGGTAAAATTATCTTCACTGTCTTTTATTATGCCCCCCTTACGGCCGTAGGAATTTAAAATTCTGGTCAGGGACGCTTTGAAACCAGTAGTATGCGTACCACCCTCTGAAGTATAAATATTGTTGGCAAAAGAAACCACGCGCGCAGAAATATCATCTACATATTGAAGTGCCACTTCTACAGACTCCACGCCTTCTACTTTTTTCTCCACATAGAAAATGTTTTTGTGAATTGGTTTCTGGAATTGATTGTAAAACTTGATCAGAGAATAAAGCCCACCTTCAAAATAAAAAGTTTGTGATGGTGCCTCCACTCCCAAATCACGGAAATTAAATACATCAGCTTCATCAAATTTCTCAGTACATTCACGAGCGTCAATCACGGATATTTTCAAACCCTTTACTAAATAAGCCTGCTGGCGCATGTGACCAAAAACTTTATTCCAATCAAACACTACGCCCTCTTTAAAAATAGTGGCATCCGGCTGAAAGACGACAATGGTTCCGTGCTGTTTGGTGTTACCAATTTTTTTGACGGCGGCCTTCCTCTTACCACAAGAATATTCCTGCATATACACCCCACCATCTTTATGGACAGTCACTTTCATATAAACAGAGAGCGCGTTTACCACAGAGGCACCCACACCGTGTAAACCTCCTGACACTTTATATCCTTCACCGCCAAATTTACCTCCAGCGTGGAGAACGGTCATAATAGTTTCCAGAGCTGAAACTTTTGTTTGTTTGTGCATGTCCACCGGAATACCACGGCCATTATCCGTAATACGCACCATGTTCCCAGGCAAAAGAACCACTTCAATTTCATTAGCAAAACCACCCATGGCCTCATCACGGGAGTTGTCAAAAATTTCTGTAATCAAGTGGTGTAAACCATCCGGACCGGTAGTGCCAATATACATACCCGGGCGCCTGCGCACCGGCTCTAGACCCTCAAGAACGGTAATTTGCTCCGCTCCATAATGAGCCTCCTTTTCCTTACCTTTTACCTCTTTTTCACCTTTATCCTTGGCCATATTTTTATGTTTTTTTACAAGTTTAAAAAGCTATTTAATGCCATAATACCCCACTATTATACCAAATCCAGTTACAAAAAGAAAGGCAAAACACCAATCATAAAACAAAAAATAATAATTTTTTAGGACAAGGACAGTCCTTGTCTGGGTTAATCTTCGTTAAAATTCAGCCACTCTTCTATCATTTCATTAAAATCAAAGGCCGTTTCAAAATATTCTGGAAAAGCTTTCTTATTTAAAATATTCCCTTCTATCCGATCTTGATCAGAATAATCAAGATAACTAGAATACTTATAATTTTTTATGAAATTATTAGCTTTCTTTTTATCTTGAATATATTTTTCCTTCCAGCCGCTATCAATAATGGCAATGGGATTCAGGTGGATATAGGTGAACTGATATTTTAAATATTGATCATAATCTAAATGCTTGGCTTTAAAAGGACCCTGAAACAATGAGCCAGTACGATGATATTTTTTATTAAAATACATAGAGTAAGAAGTTAGCAGTTTTTTCATAAACATACTAATGCCATTTTCCGCTTTTTCTTTAATTAAAATATGAAAATGATTCGGCATCAGACACCAGGCACCAATTTCCACTAAAGTATCTGTTCTTTCTTCTCTAAAGATTTCAGACAAGGACAGTCCTTGTCTTAAAAGATCACCGAGGTCTACCCGATCAGTGCTATTACATAAATACAACAAAAGAGTAAACCGACTGTGATCATAATCATCTAGAAAAATTATTCTCTTTTCAGTCCCCCTATTATAAATATGATAAAATTCTTCAAAAGAAAAAGTTAAATTTCTATACATATTAGTATACTATCAAATAGTTATACTTAGGACAAGGACAGTCCTTGTCTGAATTAGCGGATAACGGCCTGTAAATCCTTTTCCGTTTTAGCTATAATTTGAGCTTGGATTTTGTTTACTTCTTCATTCGTCAAAGTACGCTCATGGGAACGGTAAACAATGTGGAAAGTATATGATTTCTTGCCGGCGCCAAACTTGGCCTCGTTTTCAAATTCATCAATCAATTTTACTTCTTCAATCAAGTTTTCCGCAAAGTCACGGACAATTTCAAAATAATTATTTAGGTTAATATTTTTATCAATAATAAAGGAAATATCCCGGGAAGTTTCCGGATATTTACTCACCTCTTTAAATTTACTATTAATATCTTTGAACTGACTGGTGATGCGGGGATCCTCGGACCAGAGAATACGAATATCCGGAATCTCCATTTTTATCATGGCTAATCTATCACCAAAACCAAAAGCCCAACCATTATAAATTTCAGGGTCAATACCAAAGTTCTTCATGACAATTGGATTTACTAATCCAGCGCCATTTACCTCTAACCAATCACCATTAAACATAATATCCATTTCTAAACTCTCTATCGTATATGGGAATTCATCATCTAGAAACTTATATTCAATATCCTGACCAAAAATCCCCTTTGCCAAATCAACCTGCACATCTTTTAAATCTTGCTGAGTGATGATTTTTTTAGATTTTTTACAAATGAGCAATCCATCTATCTGATGAAAAGCGGGAAAATGATGGCGGTCAATTTCATCTTTACGAAAAACAATTCCGGGGGCTAAAGCGGTAATCTGACCTTCTGTTTCTAATTTCTTTAAAATCGCTGCGTCCTTCAGGTAAAAAGACCAAAAAGCAGTCATCTGCGTTCTCAGTAAATTATTATCATCGAAATAGTAAGTATCCGTCTCTCTTCGACTGGGGTGATCTTTTGGAGTGTTTAATAAATCAAAATCTTGTTCAACAGTAATTATTTTAGGAAAATCAACAATATCAAAATCTTTAAATCTGGGTAAATTAATTATCTGATCAAATAAAATCTTTACTGGTGAATTAGTTTTTTTTGTTAAATCAGGTAAGGCTAAGAATCTTTTAATTCTTTCTGCCTTCACATCCGTTCTTTTTTGAAGACTTTCAATAAGCCCTTCTTCCTCCGGATTTTTTATTACAATTTCTCTGGCCATAATAATTAATATTTTAACCTATTTTAATAATTCTGCAATCTATTTATTTTAGAGTGGACGCGGATTTTTTCATGGGCCTTGGCTTCAATTTGGCGGATACGCTCACGGGTGACGCCAAATTCTTTACCCACCTCTTCCAAGGTATGAGTAATGCCATCAATCAAACCATGACGCATTTCTAGGATTTTTCTTTCTTTCAAGGATAGGTCACTTAATATTTCTTTTACCTGATCAGTGAGTATTCTACGAGAAGAATCCTGATCCGGCTGAAGTATTTTATCATCCGCCACAAAGTCACCCAGGGTGGACTTTCCATCATCACCATCATCCCCCACCGGCGTTTCAAGAGATACGGTGTCCTGATCAATCTTTTCAATATTATAAACTTTCTCGATTTCAATTCCCATTTCTGTAGCAATTTCTTCTGGCAGTGGATCACGGCCCAAATCAGTGGACAGCCTTCTCACACATTGTTTATATTTGGCAATTGTTTCCACCATGTGCACCGGCACACGGATGGTTCGGCTCTGATCAGCTAGCGCTCTGGTAATAGCTTGTCTGATCCACCAGGTGGCATAAGTAGAAAATTTATAACCCTTGGTCCAGTCAAATTTCTCCACCGCCTTAAACAAACCCAAATTTCCTTCTTGAATCAAATCAAGCAAAGTCAAATCCGCACTTCGGCCCACATATTTCTTGGCAATGGACACCACCAAACGTAAGTTGGCGCGGGCCAATAAATTTTTAGCCTCTTCATCACCCAGCTGAATTTTCCTGGCTAATTCTTTTTCTACCGTAGCGGCAATCAAAGGATACTGACCAATCTCTTTCAAATACATTTGGATGGAATCATAACTGGAATCAGCACCGCGGCCACCATAAGCATACTTTTTTATCAGTTCCTCCTCTTTCTCAATATTGAGCATTCCCCCGCCTTCCAAAACATCCACGCCGGTGGTAGACAGTCTGTTATACAGCTCGTCCAAAAACATCACATCTGTTTCAATGTGGGGAAACTCTTTTAATATTTCATCATAGGTCACAAAGCCTCTTTCACGGCCCTTGGCCAAAAGTTTCAAAGTCTTGGCTTCAAAATCCTTCTTTTTATCGGCGCCTTTTTTGACCGGTGGTCTCTTTTGTGCCACTTTCTTGGCAGATTTCTTTACCACCTTCTTTGCTTTCCCTGCACTGAGTCTTTTCGAAGTGTTTATTACTTTTTTCTTTGTTTTTTTGGCCATATTTTTATTTTAATTTTGATAAACGCTTGATTAATTTATTTTGTTCCTCCGGGGTTTTGGCTCTGATCAGTTCCTTGGTAACAAATTCTTTTTCTAATTCTTTTAAAAGTTCGTCCAGTACCGCTTGCAACTTCTTTTTCTCATAATACTGCTCTGCCTCAAAGGTGGCTTCATTTAAAATATTATCCGGCACCGCCTCCCACTTTTTAAAATTCTCTTCCCCTATTATTTCCCGGACTTTCTCTTTAGCCTCTTTGGTATCAATAATCTCCTCCGCACCTGCCTGCGTAGTCAGGTCCTTCTCCTGCCAATTTATCACGCCCAGCACCCGGCGTCCAATAGAATCCACCCTATCCACCGCCACCACCTCATTATAGCTTCCCGCCTTTACTTCCGCTCCGGCCACCCCAGGCTCTATTTTTACTTTTTTCAAATCATCCCAGATGGCTGATTCACTGATGCCACACTGATCCGAGATTTTTTTAACAAAATGTGATTTCTCAATATTACTTTCTATCAGGGCTAAGAAAGGTAAAATTTTCTCCCTCACCTCTTGACCAATTTTCCTTCCGTCAAAGGACAGTCCTTTTTTCCCGTCTGACAAGGACTGTCCTTGTCCGGCTTCTGCCAGTATTTTGGCAATATAAAAATCTATAATATGCATGGAGTTTTTTAAAGCCTCTTTAAATTTTTCCTGGCCATTCTCACTTAAAATAACATCGGCGGGATCCTTGCCTTCTTTAAATTCCGCAATTTTCACCTCCATCCCTAAAGAGAGGGCCAGTTGCCAAGCTTTGGTGGCGGCACTCATCCCCGCCTTATCCGCATCAAAAGCCATAATTACTCTATTAGAAATTCTCCGGAGCAAAGTCAGATGTTCTGGGGTCAAAGCCGTACCAGAAGTGGCCACCACATTTTGAAAACCAGCCTGGTGACACATTATAATATCCATCTGGCCTTCTACCACGATAGAATAATCAAATTTCTTGATGGCCAATTTTGCTAAATCAAAACCATACAACAACCTAGATTTATTAAAGACCGCTGTTTCTGGAGAGTTTAAATATTTTGCTGATTTTCCGTCATCATTCTCTGGTAATATTCTGCCCGTAAAACCCACTACTCGGCCCGCACTATCCCTAATAGGAAACATTATTCGGCCCCGAAAACGATCATAAAAACTACGCTCATTCCTCTTTATCAAACCAGCTTGCTCTATTTCATTATCACTAAATTTTCGATTATTTAAATATTCATAGAGAGCGCGCCAATCATCCGCTACAAAACCGATCCGCCATTCAGCAATAGTTTTTTCCGTCAATCCCCGTTTTTCCAAATATTTTAGGGCACTTGGTGATTTTGGTAAGTTTGATTCAAAGAATTGGCAGGCCGCTTCCAAACAATTAAAAATAGCTTCTTTATCATCCCGCTTTTCAAAACTGCCACGCTCTAATACCACTCCCGTTCTCTCAGCCAACATTTTTAAGGCGCCAAAGAAATCCAAACCTTCAAACTCCTGCACAAAAGTAAAAATATCACCCTTGGCTCCACAGCCAAAACAATAATAAGAATCCCTCTCTGCTGACACAAAAAAACTTGGTGTTTTCTCATTGTGAAATGGGCACCTGGCTTTCATATTCTTCCCCGCCTTTTCCAGTTTCAAATAGTTACCCAAAAGATCCACAATATTCAGTCTCTCTTTAATTTTTTCAACTGATGTAGACATTAATTATTCACATTTTTCTTCCCACACACGCAAACATTTATTTTTTACCTCACACCAAGAATACCCAGCGGAACCAATACAGCCGTGACTATCCTTATCTCCCCCAACAAGAGGAGTAGTGGTGGATGATACTTGATTTGGATTCATAGGGAGTACTCCACGCACCTCCTTAATATTAAAATCTGAATAATAGTACCAACATCCAACACCAACCACCAAAACGGCAATGATGGCAATAATAGGTGGGAGAACAAAACCTTTTTGAGAATTCATAGATTGATTTTTAAATTAAATTAATAAACAATCCAATTATAACACCTTTTCTCTCCGCTTTCCCCGCCTTAGTCAAGGCGGGGTGGTGAGTCGGCGAACCGGGGCGGTTGTGTTTTATTCCTCCCCTCTTTCGGCATTCAGCTCCCTCATAAATTCCTCAACCATTTTAAACTTAGGAGAATCAGGATGACCGGTACCCGCTGGGATCAGTCTACCAATAATAACATTTTCCTTTAGACCAGTCAGGCGGTCAACAGAACCACGAACGGCATTGTTAATCAAAACGCGGTTAGTGTGCTGGAATGAGGCAGCGGAAAGGAATGAACGGCGAGCGAGTGAGGCTTCAGTAATACCCATCACCACTGGCTCAGCCCGCATATGCATTTTACCTTTTGACTCGGCTTCTTCATTTTCTAAGCGGAAATCAAGTTCATCAATCACATCACCTTCAGACACAGTGGTCTCGCCGGGATCTTTTACTTTCATTCGGGAGAACATTTGCTTCACAATTATTTCAATATGCTTTCTAGAAACAGCTTCTCCTTGAAGTTCGTAAAGTTTGTTAACCTCAGTAATAACATAACTCATGGTTTTCTCCTTGCCACCAAACTTAAAGAGTTCATCAATATCCGCAGAACCATCAGTCAATAATTGACCCTTCTTTACCTTATCACCAGTTTTAACAAGTGGAATTCTCTTGAAGCTAAATTCATATTCCAATTCTGCGGCTTTTTTACCTTTAGCCTTTTCATCAATTTCTGGCAGAACGGTAATAATTTTCTCCTTGCCCATATCTTTTACACTAGTCACTACACCATCAGTGTGTGAAATAACGGCTGGGCTCTTTGGCTTTCTCTTTTCAAAAACTTCTTCCACACGAGGCAAACCTTGAGTGATGTCTCCACCAACAGAAGCGGCACCTCCAGAGTGGAAAGTACGCATAGTCAGCTGAGTTCCTGGCTCTCCAATAGCTTGAGCGGCCACGGTTCCCACGGCTTCACCAAGGCCAATCAATTCTCCACGGCCCAAATCAGATCCATAACATTCGGCACAAACACCGTGAACAGTTTTACAAGTCAAAGGTGAGCGAACATACACTTCACCAACTCCTTCCGCCTCCACTTGCTGTGCCTCATCTTTCTTTAATAGATGTCCCTTTTCAAATAATACTTTGCCATCTTTGTTCACCACGGGAGCGGCCAAAATTCTACCGCGAATATGTTTAGAAACAGAAACACCGGATTCAAATTCGCTGGCATTCTTAATACAAATACTTTCCTTGGTTTTACAATCAGCCTCGGTAATGACAATATCCTGAGCCACATCAAATAGCCTTCTGGTAAGGTATCCGGCCTTGGCAGTGTTTAGCGCGGTATCAGTCAAACCTTTTCGGGAACCGTGAGTGGTAATAAAGTATTCAATTGGGGTCAAACCTTCCTTCATCGAACCAATAACCGGGAACTCAATAGTTTCTCCAGCAGTATTTTGGATCAAACCTTTCATACCGGCCATCATAGTAATAGCACCCAGAGAACCTCGGGCACCAGACACCCACATATCAGAAACGGAACCATTTACATCCAAAGTTTTTGGAATCAATTTTTCCAATTCATTCTTTGCGCCGTGCCAGATCTCAATATTCTTTCTTAATTTTTCTTCATCAGTCAAAAGTCCCTCATTAAAGAAGTTTAATACTTCGAGTGACTTTTTCTTGGCCTCCGCAATCACTTGTGGTTTTTCTACTGGAATATTCAAGTCATCAATACCCCAAGTCACACCAGAAGCAGTGGCATATTTGAAACCAAAAGCTTTTATCTTATCCAGCACCTTTGGAATATTGGTAATACCATATTTATTAATCAAATCATCCAAAATAGCAGACAAAGTTTTCTTGGTAATTTCTTTGTTTACGAAAGCATAATCTGAAGGCAAAGTGGAGTTGAACAATAATCTACCCACGGTAGTTTCAAATGGCTTATTTTCAAAATGATGATATTTAGGCTTATCAGTTCCCAAAACATGAATTTTGGCGCGAATAGAAATACCACCAAAATCATAAGTAGTGATAGCGCTGTTTGGAGATGAAAAATATTTTCCTTCACCTAATTCACCTTTCATATCTTTGGTCATCCAATAACAACCCAGCACGATATCCAAAAGCTTGGCGGAAACCGTTAACTCACCGTTTCCGGGCTTTAGAATATTTTTATCAGAAGCCATAATCTCATGAGCTTCTATTTGCGCTTCTTCACCAAGCGGTACGTGAACGGCCATCTGGTCACCATCAAAGTCCGCATTAAAGGCAGTACAAACAAGAGGGTGAACCTGAATAGCACTTCCTTCAATCAAAACCGGTTTGAAAGCCTGTATACCTAGGCGGTGCAAAGTAGGCGCACGGTTTAACAGCACATATTTATTTTCAATAATTTCTTCCAGGATAGCCCACACTTCTGGAATACCGTCATCAATAAGACGGCCAGCACCACGGATGTTAAAGGCTAATTCTTTTTTCAAAAGTTCAGAAATAACAAAGGGACGGAATAATTCCAAGGCCATCATTTTTGGCAAACCACATTGATTTAGTTTTAACTCTGGACCAACCACAATAACGGAACGGCCAGAATAGTCCACACGCTTTCCAAGCAAGTTAGCACGGAACAAACCACGCTTACCCTTTAGGTTATCAGCGAGTGATTTCAAAGCGCGCTTCTGAGAATTACCAACAGCGGAGAAAGCATCATTACCACTTCTGATAGAGTTATCAATTAGTGAATCCACCGCTTCCTGCAAGATTCTCTTTTCGTTTCTTAAAATAACTTCTGGGGCATTTATTTCCTTTAATTTCAACAGACGATTATTTCTGTTAATCACACGGCGGTAAAGATCATTTACATCGGAAGTAGCATAACGGCCTCCATCTAATGGCACCATTGGGCGTAAGGCAGGAGGGATAACCGGCACGCGGGTCATAAACATCCACTCTGGTTTTACCTCGGCCTCTCTCATAGAACGGACAAGAGAAATTCTCTTATTTAGTTTTTCTCTTTCCAGTGATCCGGCTTTTTCCAAAGTAGCCTCTAATTTCTTTTCCAAATCCAATAAATTAATATTTTTTAGAATATCAAAGATGGCCTCAGCACCAATAGCGGCTTCAAATAATGAGCCGTATTTCATGGAATACTTGTGATACAAAACTTCATCTATCACCGTACCTTCCTGGATGCCTTCTACTTCTTTCTTGGCATTAATCAAAAGTTCCTTCAAAGCCTCCTTGGTCTTTTCATCCTGAACGGTTTTTACTTTTTGCTTGAATTCATTATCAATGTCATGAAGGATTCTCTCTCGCTCACTCTCATGAGTAACGGTAATAATATAACCGGCAAAATAAATAACTTTTTCCAAATCCGCGGTGGTCATACCCAAAATAGTTCCGATCTTTGATGGGATACCACGCAAGAACCAGATATGAGAAACCGGTGAAGCTAGTTCAATATGGCCCATTCTCTCACGACGGACAATAGAACGAGTGATCTCCACGCCACATTTTTCACAAACAATTCCTTTGTATCTTATGCCTTTATATTTTCCACAATAACATTCAAAGTCTTTATCGGGACCAAATATTTTTTCATCAAAGAGACCGCTCTTTTCAGAACGCTGGGTACGATAGTTAATAGTCTCCGGTCTGGTGACTTCACCGTATGACCAGCCTTTGATGACTTCTGGGGAAGCTACCTTTAGCGAGATGGCATCAAAATCATTGAACTCAACATTTTTATTTTTATTATTCATATTTTTATTTTTGTTTTATTAATGATTTGATTTTATCTTTCCTCCTCCTTGCTGAAAGATTTTTTATCTTTTAAGAGTTCGACGTCAAGACCTAATCCTCTTAAATTATTAAGTAATACGTTAAATGAAGCCGGAATATTTGGCTGTTTTATTCTCTCGCCCTTCACAATAGAATCAAAGGCGGCGGAACGGCCCACGATATCATCTGATTTAATTGTCAGCATTTCACGCAAAGTATAAGCGGCACCGTGACCCAAAAGGGCCCAGACTTCCATTTCTCCAAATCTCTGTCCTCCGCCTTGAGCGCGTCCACCTAATGGCTGTTGCGTAATCATAGAATATGGCCCAATAGAACGCATATGGATCTTGTCTTCCACTTCATGGTGCAGTTTCAAGATATACATATAACCCACGGCCACTTCTTGCTGAAAGCCTTCACCAGTTCTACCGTCACATAATTTCATCTTACCACTCTCTTTAAATCCGGCCTTCACTAATTCTGCCTTAATTTCCTGATCAGTTGCTCCAGCAAATGGCGGAACGATAGCCTGATAGTTTAAAGTATTTGCGGCTAAACCGAGGTGTAACTCCATAATCTGTCCCAAGTTCATACGAGAAGGCACACCGAGCGGTGTCAAAATCATATCCACCGGTCTACCGTCTGGCATATATGGCATATCTTCTTCTGGTAACACTTTAGAAATAACTCCTTTGT
>CAZSCE010000014.1:5779-17285 GCA_964605355.1 uncultured Candidatus Saccharibacteria bacterium | reverse complement strand
CCGCCCTTCCGCCAACCTGAAAAGTAGTAAACTTCTTAAGTAAAATATTTTCTTGAATCTTAAGCATTTATATATTAAAGCATAAAATCTCAACTAAAGCAGTTGAGATTTTATTTCCTCCTAGGCTTTGATTATTTCCAATCAACGCCGGCGGGGGCGAACTCCAAAACTAATGTCTTATATGAGTGCAACCGCCGGCTGTGACCGGAAACAACAGAGGCACATGTATATAATAGTACTTTTTACAAAAAAAGCCAAGTTAATTCGAATTATGAATCGCGTAGGACCCACCCGTACTCGGGAAGGGTGAAGCGTGAATAATTTGATTTAACTTGGCTTTTTTACACATGCAAAACCCCACCGAAGTGGGGCCTTACACAGACATTCGTTAGAGCTAGACATTGCTAGCACTCACCATAGTAGTATAGCATAGTCAACGGATAAAAGCAAGTGTTATTATTTTTTATTAACTTCCTTTAGAACAGTTTCGTACAAAGTCTTGGCCTGCTCATATCTGGTATCTAATTCATAAGCCTTTTTGGCCTCTGCTATGGCCTCCTCTTTACGGCCAAGCATATATAATGACTGTACTAATTCAAATCTCATAGCTTGTTTTTCCGGGGAAAGTTCTATGGCTTTTTGAACATTAAGGAGCGCCTTGTCTGGGTAGCCAATAGAATTAAATAGAGAGGCTAGTAAAATATAATATCTAGCATCATTCGGAACCATATCAATTTGTTTTTGTACCTCACTGACCGTAAAATTTAAAAATTCTATCTTTGTCTTTTGATCAACCTCCTTGGCCTGTAAAACACTAGGGGTAATAGAAAGTAACTGCTCTCTTGTTTCAGAATCCCCCATAGATTTATAATCTAAGGCTGTTTTAAAAGATTGAAGTCCGGCCGTCACCTGACCACCTGGGACCAACCTGAGAGCTTTAATTAATTCCCGATTAGCAGAAATACCTGGAATATTTACAAAGTATATTGAAGCAGCAGTTAAGACACAAACAACTGGAATTAAAATATAATTCTGGTATTCTTCATTAGAAACAAAACCAGACAGAAATCTAAAGGCTGGTTTAGTTTCTTTATCTTCTACAAATCTGGAGTGAATATAAGCCAGGGTGGTAAAGAACATAATATAACTGACCAAATTATCAAATACAAAAATAGCCTGAAATAAATACCCCGCTAAAAGTCCGGTGATGAGCGCTTTTTCCGTAATATCAAGAGAATTTTTCTTAAACCAAAGTAGCCACAGTGCCGCACCAAAAAGACCGAGATAGGAAAGAAAGCCTAAAATACCACCCGCCACTAAAAAATCTAACGGCGCATTATGAGCTCGGTCAAACCAAGTCTCCTGCCCATACATAGCAGGATCATAATATTTATTAAATACATAATTAAAACCCTCCTGTCCCCAGCCTAAAATTGGCTTCTCCTGAAAACCCTTCAGGGCCATAGGCCAAATCAGCTGTCTAGCTTGACCATTTATATTACTCCAGGAAACTTCTGCCAACCTCTTAAGAGTAGGGTTATTTTGCACAAACTGAGTATTCCTGGTACCTAAAAATATTACAACCACGGCTATCACGGCCACAATACCGCCAAGAGCAATCTGCCTGATAACTTTTTTTTGTTTTTCAAATATGGAGATAAGAATCATCCCCACAAAAATACCACCTATTGCCCCAAGTAAAGCTCCACGAGAAGTACGGTATACCACAAATAAAGATACACCTGAAATAATTAAATAAATATAAAATAATATATTAGCAAAAACCTTTTTAAATACTGACCAGTCTGTCAGATTTTTTATTAAAACATCTTTATATAAAAGGATCAGGGTAAAAAAGAAAATAAACAAAAAATAAACGGCAATGTAAATGGGGTTACCTAAAGGACCAGAAAAACGGACATCAGTGGCCTTATCAATACTAGTAATAGCTAATATAACTCCCGCCGCCACGTTAGCCCGCAAAAACCAGAGCCATAACTTTTCCGTATTTAGCATTGAGCCTAGAACTAAGAGGTAGGCAAACAAATGAATGAAGGTTACCCAGCCTTCCATCCTTTCATAATTACTCCAAAAAGCCTTGAACGGAGCCACGGCATTAATATCAGCTAGTAATAAAATAAAGGTGAAAAGGCCGGCAGCACCTAATACCCAAGACCATTTTGGCCGAAACTCTTTATCTTTAATTATAAGAACAAGCCATAGACCAAGGATAATTTCTACAATTATTCTAAAGGTAAAAGCCTTGCCGGTAATATACGGGAAAAACATATCATTAGCTACAACAAACGGAATAATAAGCACAGCACAAATTCCAGTCCAAATGCCATATTTTAAAATATCTTTCATCTTAATTCTTATTAACTTGTAAAATTTGCTTTAACTTATCTTCCGGTATCTCTTTGGGCTTTTCCGGAATGCTCGTCTCTACCTTTGGGACCGTAATATTTGGCCTGGCTGGAGTTTCTACACTACCAGATACCTTATTTTTATTCAATGACTGGAGTACCGCTCGCAAGTCAGCTAGACTTTTTTCATTAACCACTTTTTTACCACTGCCATTGTTATTTGTATTATTAATTACCAGCTGAGGTTTTAATTCTTTTAGGGGTACAAAATCATCATCAACCTCTTCTAATGGTGGTGGAATCACCCTCGGCTCTTCCCTTTTTACATATTTAGGTTTTTCAAAAACTTTGACTGGTGGTTTTACTACTGGCACAGCCTCCTTTGTTTCTACAACTTTTACCTCTGGTTTTCTCTCCTCCCTTATCTCTGCTTTTTTAATCGGTGCTACATTATTCTGGCTTTTATTACTATGCCAATCTATTACATCCTGCTCCACTCCTGCTCTGGCCATGGCAAATTGCTTTCTGGACATGTCTATCACGTCCTGTTTATGTGATACTTCTGGTTCTTTTATAGGTGGCATGGTGGTGGCAGAAAAAGGCGTGGAGCTAACACCATCAATCATTAATTTTAAATATATTTGAGCAAAACCCAGGTTTACCAAATCCTCAGCGGTAAATTGGGGGGCAAATTCTTTCTCTAAAATTTCAGCATCAAAAGCCCCCACCCTAAAAGTAATCATAGTTCCCACGTTACCAAATACGGCGGCCCGCACCTCTTCAGACATTTGCTCAATATATTGGTGCGCAATAGTTAAATTTAATTTATATTTTCTAGCCTCAGATAAAATATCTGCAAAGCTCTCGTTAGCAAAAGACTGGAATTCATCCACATATAAATAAAAATTTGGTAATTTCTGAAGCTCCTTTTCCTGTACATCAGCACGGGACATGGCGGCCAAATAAATCTTGGTAATAAGCATGGAGCCCAGGAGGTTAGCATTTGCCTCACCCACCCGCCCTTTGGACAAGTTTATAATAATTATTTTATTTTCATCCATCATCCTTCTTAAATCAAAAGAAGATTTTGGCTGACCAATAATATTTCTAATCAAAGGATTTGAAGTAAACTGCCCAATTTTGTTTTGAATAGCGGGCGTGGCCTCCGCGGCAAATTTATCTGTATATTTGGCAAATTCATCAACCCAGAATGATTTTACGGCGGGATCTTTAATATTATCCACCACTCTTTTTCTATACTCTTTATCAGCCAGCATCCGGTTTACCCCAAGCAAAGTAGAACCAGGATACTCCAAAAGTGCCAACAAAGTATTTGTCAAAATATATTCCATACGAGCTGACCAAGCATCCAGCCAGATCTTTTTAAAAGTGGACATCAAACCAGACACCACCAAATGCCTTTTATCAAAACCCACATCCTCTAAAACGTTAAAAGAAATTGGGTGCTCTAAATCAAAGGGGGCAAAATATAATACATCTTTCAGTCGGTGCTCCGGGACATAATTTAAAAGTAATTCTGCGGTCTTGCCGTGCGGGTCAATAAAAGCCATGCCCTCGCCATTGGCAATATCTTGCGCCGCCATATTTTCAAGTAAGGTAGACTTACCCATACCCGTTTTACCAATCACATACACATGCCTAGTTCTATCCTTGGCTTTAATACCAAATTCTACATTTTTATTTCTAGCATCCGCATTGGCAAAAGTTGTTACTCTTTCTGGATCGTACATTTGAGAGTATTATATCATATCAACCCTGTAAAATAAAATAGGAATTGTTTGATTTTAAAATGTCTGGTTGAGCCGTTCTGTGGGCGACCCGAGGACTTTTAAAATTAAATAATTTCTGTTTTATTGAGCTAAGAGTGCCGACTGAGTATACGTATTACCAGCGTCCCAGAGCATCCAGGAGGTGAGGCTGGCGTCATAAGTGGCCTGCATTTGCGCGCGGACCATGGCGGGCGTGTAAGGCACTGGATAATCATTATCTTGTAACCAGGGGCGTAATTTCAATGGTGACTCCCCTATGGCGGTCAGTCTTTTAGCCGCAATAGCCATGGAATAATTTACAATATCATAGGCATGAGCGTTTACTTCGGCCACACTTTTATACCCCATAAAACCTACGGGATAGTGTGACGGATAAACCATGGGCGCAATAAAATCAAAATTTGGCGCCGCATCCTCTAGCACCTGACCAATATTTAAATCATCATAATTCGTAGCCGTCATACCAAACAAATCAGCAGAAATAGGAATACCAGCCGGACCAAAATTCTCATGTAAATATTCAAAGAAACTGCGGAGAACAATTGACTTACCACTTTTAACCGCCGGGGTACTGGTGCCAATTGCTGGCGCTGCCACGTTAGCCACTAAAATACTATTACTGGCTGGAAAATAAATATCTTTCATATCACCGTCAGAGGGAAAACGAATATAATCATAATTTATTTCATCAAAGCCAGCCTCGTATGAGGCCTGACCAAGTTTTACCAAATACTGCCACATTTCTTTATTACCAGCATCAGCAAAACTAATCCCTTTTCTATCTTTCCAAATAACAGTTTTATCACTATTCTTTTTTACCGCCCAGTCTGGATGTATTTTGGTAATGTAAGGATCCTGAAAAGCGGTGATCCTTCCAATAACATAAATATTATTCTGATGAAGAGTTTCTATAAAATCCACCATATCTTTTGCCCGGCACCCCCCGCCAGCATTATCAATAAATTGTGGATCATCAATCTCAAAAGAAATTGTCCCCGTATAATCCTTGATATCAATAATAATAGAATTGATTTCTGTTTCATTAGCTAATTTTAAAAGTTTGGCCCGGAAGGAAGGCGTGCCAGCCACACAAGCCGTCATATAAATACCTTTTACCACCTCTGGTGTTTTAATATGGGTAACTACTTTTTTTACTACCTCGGGGACGGTGGTAGTAGAAGTGGCAACAGAGGCCACGCTAGCTAAACCCTTGTCTGAATTAATTATAAAAGTGGACGAAAGGAAGCGAGGAAAGACAAAAAAAGATAAAGCTAAAATAATAATAGCTAGTAATACAAAATAAAATAATTTATTGTGGATTGTTTTCAACATAAGTGTCTTTGATGGATTCCTTATCCTCACCGTGTATAACCTTTAACACTTTATGTAATTCTGTTCTAAGTATAATTGAAAGGACAATAATAGCCACGCCTGAAAGCATTAAAATAATATTTTTCCAGTCACGAGAAATAGACATATAAGGTGAAGCTACCAATAAAATTATGACTCCTAAAGCGGTAATGGATGATGTTTTTTTCATGTGATTTAAATTATTTTGTTAAGTATTAACATATTAACACAACCACCTCGGTTCGCAAAGCCTCACCACTCCTCCTTGACTAAGGAGGAGAAAGCGGAGTAACGAAATAAAAGTCCCCTTTCCCCGCCTTAGTCAAGGTTGAAATTTGGGTTGGGTCCCAAATGAAAGACCTTGAACTTTTTGTAATCAAAATGTGAAAGGTGTACTGATCATGTAATGATGGGTATGGACATTCTGATGGACGGGGCGGTTTGCTAAGAAACAATCACCACAAATTCACCACGGACCTTGTCAGCGTGATCCGTAAAATATTTTAAAACTTCAGCCGGCGTGCCGGTAATAACCTGCTCAAAAACTTTGGTCAGTTCCCGGCCAATAACTACCTTTTTAGTAGGAGCAAATTTTATCAATGATTCTAGGGCTTTTAAAATCCGATGGGGGCTTTCATAAAAAACATTTACTCTTTCTGAACCAGCAATTTCTTTGAACAAAGTTTCCCGGCCTTTTTTGTGCGGTAAAAAACCCAGGAAGGTAAATTCCGCCACATTTAATCCTGAAATAGATAGAGCAGAAATAACGGCACTTGGTCCTGGGATGGCTATCACTTCTATCTCAGGAAAAGTCTCTTTTATTTTAGCCACCAAAACAGAACCGGGGTCTGAAATAGTAGGTGTACCGGCATCTGACACCAAGGCCAGAGTTTTCCCCTCTTCTATCATCTTTAAAATCTTTTCTACTTTAGCAGGCAAAGGTGAGTCCTTAGCCTGGGAAGGTCTCTCCTTGGCCTTCAAATTATCCGAGGGATAACTAAAAGTAGCCGTATTAATATTATATTTATTTAACAAATTTTTGGTGACCCGGGTATCCTCACACAATACCAAATCCACCTCGCCAAGCACCCTTACGGCCCGGTAAGTTATATCTTCCATATTCCCAATTGGTGTTCCGATTACATAAAATTTCATAATTTGATATTACCTTAAAATTTCCGAAAATACCAATGTGTAAATAAGACAGCTATAGCTTTCTTATTTACACACTAAAAAACGAGCAAAGAAAGAACCCGCGAGCAGTTCCTTCTTCCTCGGACTGCCCGCGGGCTACTCTACTGCATGGGATAAATGTCTTCTTCCTCTCCAACTTCTGGAGCGAGGGTTACGGAATCCCTTTTTACCTTTACCATCTTACTTCTCCTCTCGTTGAGTTGACGTAACGAACACAGACCAAATTCAAACCCTATTATACACCTAGGGGGATTTATTGTCAAACACACCACCTCCCCTCGCAGACTCGGTACTCCTCCTTGACTAAGGAGGAGAAAGCGGAGTTAGTTTCTTTAGTTCATATAGAAAAATAACTTTAGCTACAAGGTAGAGATTGAAAGTCCCCTTTCCCCGCCTTAGTCAAGGTTGAAATTTGGGTTGGGTCCCAAATGAAAGACCTTGAACTTTTTGTAATCAAAATGTGAAAGGTGTACTGATCATGTAATGATGGGTATGGACATTCTGATGGACGGGGCGGTTGAAGAATCCGAAATAGGTTTTAGTACTCCCTCATGCTTACCTGAGCATCAATTTTCTTCATCAAATCAATAACCACAGACACAACGATAAGGAGAGCGGTACCACCAATAGCGAGTGACTGGATACCAGTGACGGCCTTCATAGCAAGTGGGAGGACGGCAATAAGGCCGAGGAAGGTGGCGCCCACTAAAGTGATGCGGGTTAATACCTTACCAATATATTCCGCGGTGGGCAAACCAGGGCGGACGCCGGGAATAAAGGCACCATTCTTTTGTAAATTCTCAGAAATTGCGTGTGGATCAAAAGTAACGGCGGTGTAGAAATAAGTAAATAAGAAAACCATAACAAAGTAGAAGATAGAGTAGAACCAACCATTTTTAAGAATATTTAAAATAGTGATAGCGATAGAATGTATTACCCCACTAGAAACCGCGGTAGAGATATACTGAAAAATCATTTGAGGGAAAAGCAAAATAGATAAAGCAAAGATGATGGGGATAACTCCAGCCTGATTTACACGAAGTGGTAAATAAGTGGACACACCGCCGTATACTTTGGAACCACGGACACGCTTGGCATAAGTAACCGGGATAGGTCTCTCAGCCTCGGTTACAATCACAACACCAAGGACAACGAGTAGGGCTACAAAAGCAAAACCGATATACAAAGGAATTTGTGAAGGTGAGAAAGTAATCATAAGCTGAGATAAACTCTGTGGGACAGAAGCCACGATACCAGCAAAGATAATCAGTGAGGTACCATTACCAATACCAAATTCAGTCATGAGTTCTCCTATCCACATCAAGAGAACAGAACCAGCAATAATTACCATCACGTTTGTAATCATCTCTATAGAACCAAGTGAACCAACCACACCGGACTTCTGAAGTAATAATAGAAAACCGCCACCCTGGACTAAAGCAAGAGGAAGAGTTAACAATCTGGAAAATTGAGTGAACTTTGCTCTACCGGCCTCACCTTCTTCTTGATACATTTGCTTTAACTTTGGGAAAATCATAGTCAAAAGCTGCATCACGATAGAAGCGGTAATATATGGACCAACACCCAGCATCACAATAGACATATTTGACAATCCTCCCCCTGAAAAAATATTGAAAAGCCCAAAAATATCACCAGATGGGCTGTTGAAAAAAGCTTGTAATTTAAATGGGTCCACACCAGGAATAGGAATAACGGATAGTAATCTGAAAACAACCAGAGCGGCAATAACAAAAATAATTCTTCCTCTCAAAGAACGATCTTTGATAATCAGACTTATTTTTTCAAGAAATTTTTGCATTTGGTTTATTTAACCTAATACTTATTTTACAGAACCTCCGGCCTTCTCAATTTTTGCTTTAGCGCTGGCAGAAACGGTACAGCCCACTACAGTAATTTTCTTCTTTATCTCTCCGCTGGCTAAAATCTTGATCTTTTGATTCTTACCTTTGTATTGTTCTATCACCCCGGCAGCAAATAAGGTGGAAGGTTTTACTAGCGCACCATCTTTAAAAGCTTCGTTAATCAAGTTTAAATTAATGGCCACTACAGGATGAGTAACACCGGTAATAGACTGAAAGCTGTAACCACGAAGTTTTGGCATTCGCTTAATAAAGTCTCTCCACTCTGGACGAGCTTTGTGTCCGGCACGAGCGGTCTGACCCTTGCCTCCGCGGCCAGAAGTCTTGCCTCTCTTACCTCCACGCCCCACTATCATCACTTTCTTGTTTGGGGTTTTTCTTTTTATATTATGTATTTGCATGATATTTTTACCCTCCTAAGTTTTTATTTGATAAAAATTTTGGCGGGTGAATTATTTTACTTTACTTCTTTGATAATCTCTTTAACTACTGGTATAACTAATTTTACCGGAGCCTTACCAAGTTTTGACAAAGCATCAATAGCGGCGCGGGCAATATTCAATTTATTTTTAGAACCGGAAAGGATTTTAGCGGTCACATCTTTGACACCAGCTAAATCAAGTACGTTTCTCACAGCAGAACCAGCCACCACTCCACGGCCTGGAGCCGGGCGGATCACAATCCTGGCGCTACAATATTTTGATGATACTTCATGAGCAATAGAAAGGGTTTTGGTAGTATTTATGGTGATCATATTCTTCTTGGCGTTTCTCAAGGCTTTATCAATTGCCAAGGAAGTATCGTTGGCCTTACCTAAACCAACACCTACTTTTCCTTTCTTATCACCAGCCACAATAGCCACAGAGAAAGAGAAACGGCGTCCACCGGTAGCCACACGGGCCACTCTACGGATGTTTAGCATTTTCTGCTCAAACTCATTTCTAGGGCGGGCATCACGGTGACCAGGCTTGCGAGGATTTTTAGAGCGGTCAGCACCACCAGCAGAATGAGGCCTTGGGGTAAATTTAGCAGTTGAAGGACGGCCGCCAGCTACTTGAGCGGGGGTCTGAACCGGAGCTACCGGCGCGTTTGTATTTGGAATGTTTGTTTCTTCTGCCATTGTTTTATTATATTAAAATTTAAGTCCTCCGGCTCTGGCTCCATCAGCAAAAGCTTTTACTCGGCCCACATATTTGAAACCACCGCGGTCAAAAACTACGGCCTCTATTTTTTTACCAATAGCTAATTTAGCTAATTCCTTACCGGTTTCTGTACATCTATCCATAAAAGTTTTGCCTTTTACTTTGGCGGAAGACAGAGAAATAATAGTCTCAGCCTTGTCATCATTGATCAGCTGACCGTAAATATATTTGTTAGATTTGAAAACAGAAAGGCGAGGTTTAGCCTCAGTCCCAAAAATCTTGGCACGGATTTTCTTGTGTCTTCTCTCTACTTTTTGTTTTTTAATATTTACTTTCTTCATATTTTTAATTAAACAGTCTTCTTACCTTCCTTTCTCTTGATGACTTCATCAAAGTAACGGATACCTTTACCTTTATATGGCTCTGGTTTCTTTAAAGCGCGAATTTCAGCCACGTATTTACCAATAAATTCCTTATCAATACCAGAAATAGTTATAATGTTTTTCTCAGAAGCTACCTTTAAAGTCTTTGGAATAGCAACAGTGATAGGGTGTGAAAAACCAAGTTTGAAAACCAAGTTTGTACCAACCACGTCAGCCTTAAAACCAATACCTTCAACGATCAATTTCTTTTCATAAGCTTTATTAACACCGGCAATCATATTATTTACGTGTGAAGAAATAGTACCCCAGAGGCTGTTTAGATCCACATTCACTTTCTTGGAAGCAGGCGCAAAGGACACTTTACCGTCAGCCACTTCTATTTTAATACCGGGGCTAAAAGTTCTTGTGAGCTCGCCCAAAGGACCCTTGACGGTGACAGTATCACCTTCAATCTTTACCTCAGTCTTGGCTGGGATGGTTATTATTTTTTTTCCAATTCTTGACATTATTTTATTTATTACCAGATCTTGAACAAAACTTCCCCTCCTACTTTTTCCTTGATGGCTTGTCTGTCAGTTAAAATACCTTTTGGGGTGGAAAATATTGTTTTACCAAAACCGCCTTTCATAGGGTGAATATCTTCAAAACCCTGATACACTCTCCTGGATGATTTGGAAATCCTCTGAACTTCTTTAATTTTAGACTCACCGTTGTGATAATTTAAAACGACTTCTAGGTTTGTACCGGCTTTATTTTTAGAAGCTGACTTCAAATACCCCTCAGCTACCAAAACCTGAGCAATAGCATTTTTTAATTTGGAATATGGTAAAACTACGGATTCCTTGCGTACACGGCCGGCATTCTTAACTCTGATAATTAAATCTGATACTGGGTCTGTTACCATGATGATTTTTTAACTCCAGGAATTTTACCCTGATTAGCGAACTCTCTGAAACAAATACGGCAAAGGTCAAAATCTCTCATGTAGCCGTTTTTACGGCCGCAGCGAAAACAACGTCTCACCACACGTGAGGCAAATTTTGGTTCTTTCCTGGCTCTTGCTTTAACTGATGTTTTTGCCATGTGAAATTAATCCTTTTTGCTTGCCCGCCGATTTGGAGGGCTATCCTTTTAAACTAAAAAGCCCATATGAGCTTCGTCCGGGTATATTAGCAAAAAGCGGTTAGGAAGTCAACAAAGCCTCCCCGATTTTATATTGCTCCCCAGCACCCATGGTGATAAGCACGTCTCCGGTTTTTAGCGAGGTTTTTAGATAAGTTTCAATATCAGAGAAATTTTTGAAAGATAGAACAACCACCTCCCCTTCGCCGACTCGGGACTCCTCCTTGACTAAGGAGGAGAAAGCGGAAGTGCCGAAACGAGAGTCCCCTTTCCCCGCCT
>CAZSCE010000014.1:0-5769 GCA_964605355.1 uncultured Candidatus Saccharibacteria bacterium | reverse complement strand
TTCTGATGGACGGGGCGGTTGTGTTTTTTAATTTCCTCCGCTAAAATCTCACTTGAAATTGTGGGATCAAAAACTTCCCGCGCGGGAAATATTGGAGTCAAAATAATTTCATCCGCATCACCAAAAGCGGTGGCAAATTCATTTAATAATAATTTGGTGCGGGAAAATAAATGCGGTTGAAAAACCACTTTTATTTTTTTATCAGGAAACATCTCCCTGGCCCCCTGCAAAGCCGCCTTCACCTTTTGCGGATTATGCGCATAATCATCATAAACCAGCGCCCCACTTTTTGTTTCACCTTTAAATTCAAATCGTCGCCAGGTGCCCGCGAATTTAGCTAGGGATTTTTCAGCCTCCTCTAAATCAATATTTAAAACTTTCGCCACAGCGAAAGCGGTTTTAGCATTCTGCCTATTATGTTCCCCCGGCACTAATAATTTCTCTTTTAATTCTAATTCACTATAATCTATTACTTTACAATTTACGCCGGAAATAATTGGCTGTAAGTTTGGTAATTTGGTATTACAAATTAAAAAACCATCAGCCGGTAATTTCTTGGCTAAATGTAAAAAGGAATCTTGAATATCCGCCAAATCTTTATAAAAGTCCAGATGATCCAGATCCAAATTATTTATTACTAAAATTGATGGCTCTAAATTATGAAAAGATTTTTTATATTCATCCGCTTCTACTACGAGGTATTTACTCTGCCCCATGATGAAGTTTGTATCACCAATTAGACTACCAACTATTACTGTGGGATCTAAACCGGCATCAATCAGCACTTTAGCCACCATCGCCGTCACGGTAGTTTTTCCGTGTGTCCCAGAAACAGCAATAGTATATTTTTCTTTAGAAATAATATTCAGAGTCTCAGGGTAAGTTAATATTTTTAAACCACGATTCTTTGCCTCCATTAATTCGGCATTATCTGCTGGTATGGCTACAGTGTAAACAATCAAATCACAGTCTGCGGGAATGTTTTCCTTATTTGCCCCTATAAAAATAGTGGCTCCGGCCTTTCTTAATTCTTCAGTAACTTTAGTCTCATCCCGGTCTGAACCAGAAACCTTTTTTCCTTCTAAAAGTAACATGCGCGCAATAGCCGAGATACCTATCCCCCCAATACCAATAAAGTGAATCCTCAGTGCTTGTTTTAAAATATTTTCAGACATATTATTTTAGCTTTTTAATTAAAGCATTAAATTTATCACCACGGTCATATTCATTCTTAAACATCCCAAAAGAAGCAAAGGCCGGGCTTAATATTAGAGTATCTCCTCTCTTACTTTTCTTAATAGCCCCCATTACCGCCTCTTTCAAACCGTTACACTTCACCGCATTTTTTATATTTAATTTAGTGGAGCCAGTGCCGTGTAGTAAAAATATTTCCTTACAATATTTTGGTAATTCTTTTAATAGTCCAGACATGTCCAAACCTTTGTCTGCGCCGCCCATTATCAGAACAATATTCTTTTTACTTTTTTCACCCAGGGATTTTAGCGCTGCCAAAGTTCCGTCTGGCGTGGTGGCGGTGGTATCATTATAAATTTTAATACCTCTGTATTCCCGTAAAAATTCCTGACGGCCAGCTACACCTTTAAATTCCTCTACCGCTTTTTTAATCAGTTTCATTTCCAGGCCCATTATTTTAGCCGCCTCAGTGGCGCGTAAAATATGCTTGAAATTATGCTCCCCTTTTACTTTTATTTTCCACTTTCTGATTTCCGGATTATCCTTAATTAAAATAATTTTACTCTTAATTTCTTTTTTATATCTTTCAGCAATAATCTTTTTTATATCTTTATCCAAGATCAAATAGTCCCCGGCCTTTTGATTAGCAAAAATCTGTGCTTTGTCCATAAAATATTTCTGCATCGCTTCTGCTTCATCCACACTTCCTTTTAAATAATAATTTAAATGATCAGACATCAAATTAGTAAAGACAGAGATATGCGGGCTGATTTTAGCCTCACCAAAACCCTGCAGCTGCCAGGAATCAAGCTCCATGACAACTATAGCAGCCGAAGGCTTCCCACTATCCCCCTCATCAGTTGAGGAGGGGGTGCCGTTCTGACGGTGGGGGCGGTTGTGTTCCTGAACTTTCTTTAATAAAGGTAAAGTAGCCAGGCCTTTTATATTACCACCAAGGTGGATTTTCCGGCCAAAGGCTTTTTTTAATATTTCATAAATAATATAAGTAGTGGTGGTTTTACCGCGGGTACCCGTCACCGCTATCACATTTGTCTCTGGGGCTAATTCTGCAAACCAGGACGCGTCCATTTTAATAGGAATATTATTTTCCCTCGCCTCAGCAATATAAGGTGAGTCCAAAGGCACGCCAGCCGCCTTTAAAATAAAATCTCGGTTTTTGAAATCCTCTAATCTGTGCTCACCTAAAATATATTTTATACTGGGATATTTGGATAGTGCCCTTAAGGTAGGTTTTAACTGCTCCGCGGTTTTCAAATCCGTCACAATTAAATCAGCTCCACATTCTGCTAAAAATTTGGCATCATTTAAACCACGGCCTAGAAGCCCCAACCCGAGCATGGTTATTTTCTTACCCTTAAAATATTCTTTGTAATTTTGCATAAATTATAATGTGCCGCGGAGAGGATTTGAACCTCCAATCCCTTGCGAGAACTACGACCTGAACGTAGCGCGTCTACCAATTCCGCCACCACGGCATTATACTAAATATATTAAATTTTTTCTCCTCTGGCCGAAACCTGCTGGTTTCTGCACGAATCGAAACGTTTTTTTCTCCTCTGGCCGAAACCTGCTGGTTTCTGCACGAATCGAAACGCTTTTCGATTCGCCTGAACGTAGTGCGTCTACCAATTTCGCCACCACGGCGGCTCTTGTAGAATAGCAAAATTATAAAGTTTCTACCACCAGAGAATTTGTCCCGCCGCTTTTACCAAGAGGCAAACCAAAGACAATTACCACCTTGTCACCAGTTATTGCCAAGCCGGTAGAGATGGCGGTTTTTTTGGCCTCAGTAATAACATGATTTATTTCTTTAAACTGATTACATAATACCGGGAAGCAGCCGTAACTCATGGCTAATTGTCTTTCCGTTACTGGCCGTGGGGTCATGGCCAGGATCCGCTGATCTGGTTTATAACGAGAAATAATGCGGGCAGAGAAACCAGTATCAGTTAAGGCAATGATTAATTTAGCACCGCATTCCTTGGCTACCTCAATGGCACCGTTAGCTAAAGCATCAGAAGTAGTTTTAATAGAATCACTAAATTTTCGGCTACCAATTTCCTTTCGATAATGAGGATCTTTTTCAATTCTCTGAGCAATACTGGTCATCATTTTAACCGCCTCCACCGGGTAATCACCCAGGGTAGTTTCTTCAGAAAGCATGATGGCGTCCGTACCATCTAAAATGGCATTGGCCACATCTGATACCTCTGCTCTAGTGGGTACCGGAGATTTAATCATAGACTCAAGCATCTGGGTGGCGGTGATCACAGGCTTGCCGGCTTCATTACATTTCTTGATTAGCATTTTTTGCGCCAGGGGCACATCTTCTGCTGGTATCTCAATAGCCAAATCACCTCGGGCAATCATCACACCGTTTGTCAATTTGATAATTTCATCAATACATTTTAAAGCCTGAGGAGTTTCTATTTTGGCAATAATCCGGGCTTCACTTTTAGCTTTATCTAAAATTTCTCGAAGTTCTATAATATCTTCCGGACGGCGGACAAAAGAAAGAGCGAAGAAATCTACTTTATTTTTTAAACCAAATTCAATATCTTTTCTGTCTTTTTCCGTAATTGATTTGACAGATAAATCAGAGCCGGGTAAGTTTACTCCGCGCTTATCCTTTATCTCCCCACCCACAACCACTTTACAAATAACGTCATTACCTTTTATAGCCATCACCTCTAATTTCTTTTTACCATCATGTAGTAATACCGGGTCACCCACCTTTACCTCTTTTATAAATAAAGGATAGTTTATGCTGACTCTCTCATCATTACCTAAAATGTCATCAGTAGTTAAAATAAAATTTTCACCTTCCTTTAAAACAGTGCTGCCTTTTTCAAACATACCAATTCTAATTTTTGGCCCAGCCAGATCCTGCATGATAGCCACTGGGGTGGCAGAAGTTTTGGTAATTTCCCGTAAATTATCCACCCGCGCCTGATGCTCTGCAAAATCCCCATGAGAAAAGTTTAAACGCATAACATTCATACCGGCTTTCATCAGCTTAAAAAGCATTTCTTTCTTCTCTGTGGCTGGACCGATAGTACAAACAATTTTAGTTTTTTTGATAGTGTTCATATAAAAAATAATTAATTAAAACCGCCTAAATAGCGGATTGTGCGCGCACTAGGGTTCGAACCTAGGACCTTTCGAGTATCAGTCGAATGCTCTACCAGCTGAGCTATGCGCGCATTTGCTCACAAAATATAGCAAAAAATACTTAAAAACACAAACAAAAAGCCCCCCGATTTTTATCGGGGGGCTTTTCTTATTATTCTTTCTTTTGTTCCGTTCTTCAACTTGGCGAAATATTTCTATTAAGCCAGCTAATATATCTCGTCTTTCCGAGAAGGTCAGCCTGTTACATGTTCAGGCAAACACTTAAATGCTCAATTGAGGCATTTAATATCGACTCAATAAGTCAGTGTGACTACTCACATAATCACACCAACGTTGTTCAATTTGAAAAATTCCACGAGCAGCTTCCGCTACCCGTGCCTTGTTACGACTTACTCCCTGTTATCGAATTTACTGTAGGCCGTATAAATACGGACTTCGAGTATCCCCAATTCCCTTGAGTTGACGGGCGAATATTTTCATCTAACTAAATGAATGAAAGTTCCCCTAAAACATTACTGCTTTAGCTCCAGATCCGTCACGATCCAGACGACGTAGCGAGCGTTTTTACCGCACTACGCGAGCTCTAGTGCATTAACTGTTTTAATTTAAACAGTTTTCTTAATCCAACCTCCCTAAGGTGTGAACCTTTGGAAATTCCTTCCATAATTTGGCAAAATATTTCAAAATCAGTTCTTTTAGAAGCAAATTTTAATTTATTTTTCTTAAAAAATGGGATAATTACTTTTTCTAGATCTTGCCGATTATATACTTCATAACGATAACAATTTTGATGATTAGGGCGAGTATCTTTTTGAAAATAGATACTGCCACAACCAAAATAATTCTTAAACGCTTCCAATATTTCCTTGTCACGCTCAATGAGTTTGATGTAAAACTTTGGTTCTACCACCACCCTCCTTTTTACGTTTTTAGAAATATCTGGATTACGAATATATACAGTGAAACTTCCTTCACCATCGACGACTCCTAGAATGTAATCTGGGTTAAGATTTTGCATTTTGAGTGAATCCTTCGTCACTTCAATAAAGTGATTACTATGATTCAGCTGACTTCTGACGCTGCGTAAGTTATTATATCATATTTCTATGATAACAACATCAGATCTCCACAGGTAAATTATATTTCTTTTCCTAACATCTCCTACACGGTTTTTATGAATTTTCACTATGCTCACCACCCGGTTCATAGCTCAATTCCCGCTTTTTTTGTAAGGGCTGTTATTTGCCTCCGGATCCTCCACTAAACACCTCGCGGTATTTAGCTATCCTTTGGCTACTTTCATCTTAACTAGAGATGAAGAATGGACTTTAACCATTTAGAAACACAATCTGCTGCGCGCTTTTATTGTGAGTACAAGACTTGAGAACGTATTCACCACAGTATAGCTGACCTGTGATTACT
>CAZSCE010000013.1:0-20366 GCA_964605355.1 uncultured Candidatus Saccharibacteria bacterium | reverse complement strand
AGGTGTACTGATCATGTAATGATGGGTATGGACATTCTGATGGACGGGGCGGTTGTTTTATGGTATCAAAAACTGTAAATTCAAAATATCAAAACCAAAGAAGAAAACCAGGAGAAAGCCCAGGATAAGAAATGGGGCAAAAGGCACTTCTGTCTTGCCATCTATTTTAAGCCCATGCCAGCTAAACTTTGACAGGGCCAAAAGCACCAAACCGTAAGCCGCCCCGGTCCAGAAAGCTAAAATTACCGCCGATAAACCAAGGATTGGCCCCAAAAACCAACCAATACAGAGGACAAGTTTGGGGTCCCCCAGGCCCATCCACCGCCCTTTTGAAAATAGCCAGATCAGGAATAAAGGCAAGGCCAGAACAAAACCACCTACCAGAAACCAAATTAAATGACTTTTTAAATCAGCTGGTGAATAACCTGTAAAAAAACTATCCATTATTATTTTAACCAGAGCTAAAATACCAAAAGTAATAACCAAACCGTCTGGAATAATTTTATGTTTAAAATCATAAACAGTGATAGAAATAAGCACCGCCATCACCACCAATGCCAATACCACATACCACAGGTTAAACATCAGGCCAAATATGCCGGCGTATTTCATCATAACCCCCACAAAAAGTACCCCAGTGAGAGTCTCAACGACTGGGTATTGCCAGGAAATTTTGCTCTGGCAACCGGTGCATTTTCCGCCTTGCATAATAAAACTGAGAACCGGAATAAGCTCTAACGGGCCCAATTTTTTACCACAAGAAAAACAAAATGACCGCCCGCGGGCAACAGAAACACCAGTGTTATACCGCAGAACCAGCACATTCAAAAAACTGCCAATAATGGTTCCTAAAATAAAAGCAAAAATATAAATTATTAAATCTATGGTCATATTATTTAGGGGTGGACAGCGTAAATTAAATTATCTTTACTATAAGCTGGAATACCTGGGCCAGAATAACTCGGCGTGGCAGTACAATATACATAACCTTCAGCGTTAGGAGCGCCAGAAGTTAGGCCAGCAGTACTAAAAGTATCATTAGTATCTATCTGCCCGCTACCAGACTCTAACGTAACCCCAAGGTGGTAAGAGGTGCATTTAGTGGGAGAGCTATTTTTTGCCAAAGGTACATATTCATAAGGCTCTCCATCAGGCCCCAGCAAAGAATCAGCAGTGACATACTTTGGGCTAAAATCAGGATTAGCTCCATCACCGTCATAAATATACACAGGGTAAACGTTCTGAGTATATTGGCTTTTGTAAAGAGAAAGCCCCAGCTGAATGGCACCAATATCCGCTACCCTTTCTGTATCCCTATTCTTCTTTCTAATATTATCTATTGATGGAAATATAATGACCGTCAAAATAGCAATGATTCCTATCACCACTAATATTTCTATGACTGTAAAACCAAATTTATTTTTCATATTATATAGTATAACACAACCACCTCGGCTCACAAAGCTTCGCCACTCCTCCTTGACTAAGGAGGAGAAAGCAGACGTTAACTTCTGGAGTTCCCTTTCCCCGCCTTAGTCAAGGCGGGGTGGCATTCTGATGACGGGGCGGTTGTGTTCCAAACAAGAAAAAAGGCCTGTTTTCACAGACCCCTCTTCCTTCTCTAGGTCCAACCTAGCGAAGTCTACCGAATTAGGGACACTTAGTAGCATTTGCAGCTAACACGCTTGCGTTCGCGACAGAAGCGCCAGTACTATCAACACACCAATGACCTGAGGTTTTTAATGGGGCCTGAGCTACCCACGCATCTGCGGTCGCATTACAAGAAGCAGTAGTAGTTGTTTGAACCGCATTTTCAGCAACCAAAGCACCCGTTGTTCCTTGAGTTGCCTGAATTGCAGCTAAAACATTAGGATAAATACCCTTAAGACTACCGACAGTTGATGCAGCAGCTGAATAACAAACATCAGTTGTAGCGCCAACAGTCACTGCATACTTATTTGAATTAGAATCAAGGAAAATTTCTGCTTGCGCACGAGCATTTGCTAAGTTTGATTTAACTGTTGCATCTATACCTTTTGCCCTTGCTCCATTTAAGGAAGCCAAGACGACAGATGACAAGATACCAATAATTGCGATAACGACGAGAAGTTCAATAAGTGTAAAACCTTTTTTCATTTTTATTTTAATTTAATTAATAAAACTAATAAATTTTACCCTCCTAATTTTTAATTTATAAAAATTTTGGCGGGTGAACTAATAATTTAGACCTTTAACTATTATATCACGGATTAGGATGTCAACAAGCGGGGCTTGGGGAAAACTTTATATTTAGATAGTTTACGTCAAAACTTGCTAATTTCGACGTGAATTTACAATCTAGTTCACGTCGAAATTTGCTAATTTCGACGTAAATTTTACGCCTAAAATTTACATTGCGCCAGATATATTGTATATAGGAATAAGCACGGAAGCCAAGAGGAAAGCCACGCCAAAACCTAGGAAGACAATCATCACCGGCTCAATCAATCCCACCAGGGTATCTATGGCATTTATCACTTCTCGCCTGTAAAACGTGGCCAGAGTTTTAAGGATACTGCCCAGCTGGCCGGTCTCCTCACCAATCTTGATCATGGCAATAAATATACCGGGGATTTCACCGGACTTCATCATGGCATCAGAAATAGAGCTACCGGTTTTTACATCATCTACTGTCTGTAACAATAGATCCTCAAAGATTTTATTATCCACCACTTTAGATGTGAGCTCTAAACCGCGCACCGCCGGAATACCGGAAACAAGCATCACGTTTAGGTTATCCGCAATTCTGGATAGGTATAACTTTCTATACAAAACCTGTACTGCTGGAACAGAAATTTTAAAACGGTCAAAAGTATATTTTCCAGCCTCCGTCCGGCTATAACGCCAAAGGAAAAAACCACCCACTACCAGTAATATTAATAACAATATGCCGTAAGAGACAAAGAAACCGGAAATGCCCAGCACTACTTGAGTATAAATAGGAATTGCCTGACCAGAGTCTGTTAAAATGGCACTGATTTTAGGAATAACCACCGTGAGCATTAAAACCATAACCGCCACAAAAGTAAAAATAATAAAGGCTGGATAAACCAAAGCTCCCTTTACTTTGGAGGTAACCTCGTGCGTGCGGTCTAAATAATCTGCTAGAAAAAGCAGGGTCTGATCCAGTTTTCCGGACTCTTCACCAGACTTTACCATGTTTACATAAAACGGAGAAAACATTTCCGGATGCTTGGCTAAAGCTTCAGAAATAGTGCTACCGGCTTGTAAATCACTGGCCACTTCTGCCAGTTTACGCCTAATACCCGGTTTTTCTGATTGACTAGAAAGTAATTCGAAAACTCGGAGTGCGGAAACCTGCGCTTCAAACAAGGTGGACATCTGTCTGGATAAGATCACAATATCCTTGCTGGATACCCGATCAAAAAAAGAAATATTTTTTTCAAAAAAGCCTTTATCATCAACTGGTGTGATATTAGACAAAACCAAACCTCTTTTTTGTAGGGAGCTAATGGCCACTTCAATACTGACGGCCTCAATAGTGCCTTCTTTTTGAATATTTCCCTGGTCTATGGCTTTGTATTTAAAAATCATTTTATTTTACAATAACCTCTCTAAATTCTTTGGGTTAAATGAGAATTGATAAGCATTCTCAATAGTTATTTCACCCCGAGCCACCAAATCAGCCAAGCAACGGTTCATATCCACCATCCCCTCTTGAGAACCAGTTTCAATAACAGTATTTATTTCATGAGTTCTTTTTTCTCTGATCAAGTTTGAGACGGCACTATTATTTATAAGTAGTTCATAAGCCGGGACTAGACCACCAGAAACCCTAGGGATAAGACGCTGAGAAAAAATACCATTCAAACTGCTAGCCAGCTGGCTTCTGATTTGATCCTGTTGAGTGCCGGGAAAGGAATCAATAATTCTATCAATAGTTTGGGCAGCGGAATTTGTATGTAAAGTAGAAAACACTAAATGCCCGGTCTCACCGGCGGTCACGGCAGTAGAAATGGTCTCTATCCCACGCATCTCACCAATCAAAACAACGTCCACATCTTCACGAAACATACTCTTCAGAGCATTGGCAAAATCAGCAGTATCAATACGCACCTCGCGCTGATCCACCACGGACCTTTTTTGTTCATAAATATATTCTATAGGATCCTCAATAGTCAAAATGTGTTCCGCTCGGCTGTTATTTACATAATCAATCATGGCCGCCAAAGTGGTGCTCTTACCATGCCCCACCGGACCCACTACCAGGAAAAAACCCTGCTGCTTTTCCGCAAAAGTTTTTAAAATATCCGGTAAATTTAATTCCTCAAAAGTTCTAATTTTTTTAGGCACCAAACGTAAGGCGACAGATACCGCACCCTGCTGAAAATAAGCATTGCCCCGAAACCTAGCTCCATCAAAACTGTAAGAAAAATCTATTTCTTTGGTATTAAAAAATATTTCTTTGTTCTTTTCTGATAATAGTTCGTTTAATAGTCCATTAGTATCCTCCTTGGTTAAAACAGCGTGCTTTACTAAAGGCAAAAGCATGCCGGAAACCCTAATAGTAGGGTGACGACCCTCAGAAAGATGTAAGTCTGAGGCGCCTTCATTGGCCACAGTTTTTACTAGATCGGCTAAAGCGGTTTTATAATCACTCATGTTTTTTTTCTAAATTATAGATTCTCTCTACCTCCTCCACTACTTCAGATGGAATTGTGGTGGCTTTGATAATATAGCCGTTAATACCAAAGCTCTTGGCTTTCTCAATATCTGAAAGCTGGCCCTGATTAGTAAGCATAATAATCATAGCGTTGGGGGCAATATTATTTTTCTTTAGATTATCTAAAATTTCAAAACCGTCCATCCCAGGCATCACAATGTCTAGTAATATAATATCTGGTATATAGCCTTCTTTTATTTTACCAAAGGCTTCCTCACCAGAAACAGCAGAATTTACCTCAAAATTACTTTTGGCAAATTTGATTGAATACATATTTAATAAAAACTTGTCATCATCCACAATCAACACCTTTGCTTTTTTATTTTCCATATAATTATATTATATCACAATTACAAATTAATAATAAACACCCTAAACTTCATCATCCATAATACCAAGCTCATCTACGGCGGTAAATGGTATTTGCCTGTTTAATGCTTTGATTATGGCATCTTCTTTCATTGTTAGCATACCCTTTTTCCTTAACGACTCATAAATATCATTTTCATTTGGATTATCTAAAATAAGTTTTTCAATATCCTTATTCATTTTGAAGGCTTCAAATACCGCAATTCGGCCCTTGGTTCCGGTTGGGCACTCTGGCGTAGGCTCTGGCTCATAAACAGATTCAAATTTAGGCAAATTCTTTTTATATTCCTCCGGTAAATCACTGAATTCTTTATCAAACATAGCTTTGATACTTCCCACCACTGGCATAGCCTTACCGGTTCCAGGATACAAAGTTCTGGTCAAACGCTGAGCGATAGTCAAAATAAGAGTGGGGGCAATTAAATAAGGATCTACCCCCATATCAATAAGTCTGGGGATGACACCCACAGCATTGTTAGTGTGAATAGTGGCTAACACCAAGTGACCGGTCAGAGCAGCCTGGACAGCTAATCCGGCAGTTTCCTTGTCACGGATCTCACCCACCATGATCACGTCTGGGTCTTGCCTCAATGTGGTGCGGAGTCCGGTAGCAAAAGTATAACCAATATCCGCAAAAACTTGAGACTGTGATACACCATCAATATTATATTCAATTGGGTCTTCTAGAGACAAGACATTTAATTCCTCTTTATTAATTTCTCCCAACATAGAATATAGAGTGGTGGTTTTTCCAGAGCCAGTAGGGCCAGAGATCAAAATCATACCATATGGGCGTTTTATAGCGTCTCTAATATAGCTCAAATTTATTTCTGACAAACCAATTTTATCCAGAGTTTGAACCCCTCTCTCCTGATCCAAAATTCTCATCACTATCTTTTCACCATGATAAGTGGGAAAGGTAGAAACGCGAAAATCAATCTTTCTATTATCAATATTAGCGGAAAAACGGCCGTCCTGAGGCTTTCTCTTTTCATCCAATTTCATATTGGAGAGAATCTTTATCCTAGCCACAATGGCGGAATGAGTTTTTATAGGTAAAACTAAACTGGTATTCAAAGTTCCATCCACTCGATATCTAACCCTAATAGTATTTCTAAAAGGTTCTATATGAATATCAGAAGCATTAAAACCGGTAGCATAATGAAGGATAGATGCCACAATTTTAGTCACCGGAGCATCTTCTACAATCTTTGTTTCTATTGGGCTAGTGTCAGACAAATCTGGCCCGGCACTCATATTTTCTACATCAACAGATAGTTCAGTTTCCAATTCAGTCAAGGCCTTGGTTACTTCCCCGGATAAACCCTTATAATCATCTATCACCTTTTCAAAATCAGCCATAGAAATAAGGTAAAGTTTAAAAGGCATATTCAACTTGCTAGCAATAAAATTCAAAGCATCACGGGCTTCAATATTTTCTGGATCCACTATACCTACCTCCAAAATCCCGTCTTTAACAGAAATTGGCACAAAACTGTAGTGTACGGCAGACTCCTCGGAAATATTTTCCAACACAGAAAAAGGGATTTGTTGGCCCTCTAAATCACGAGTGGGGATATTATAATACTGGCCTTTGGCATCTAAAATAGCAGCCTCGTTTACCCCTCTTTTTATTAATATCTGTTCTAAAGAAACCCCGGCAGAATCAGCCTCGGTTTTAATCCGGCCAATATCTCCCCTGTTTATTATTTCCTTTTGGGCTAGTATGTCTAATATGCTCATATAACATTTATTTTCAAAATTATCTTCTTATTGTTGATGTACTAACGGGAACAATCAGACCGGGGTTATTAACACCAATAGGTAAAAAGGGGTTAGGCCTACCAACAACCTGATCTTGGATGGGTATTTCAAAACTTACCAAACTTACAAATATGGGGTTAGAAAAAACAGAATCATCAATCGTAACTTCATTTAGTTTGTTTAATAAATTTAATATTGTCTGACCTTCAGCAAAGGTGGCAGTTGACTGTTCAGTCACTAGAGAGGCTTCACCTGAGCCACTACCGGGAAAAAACATCTTAAAACCAACAAAAGCAACAATGATTATGATGACAGCTATTATTATTTGTTTGGTTAATTGTGACATAATATTTTATTATTTTAACCAATATGTTTTAAGACCAACAGTAAAATCATAAATACCCGTATCGTTGCCAGCTACAGATAAGTCAGTAATTTCCACTAAACGGAGGCTTTTCTCCAAATCATTTAGAAAATTCTGAAAATTATCATATGAGGAACTAACAGAAAAAGACAGGCCAACAGTACCGTATTTACTATTATCTTCACCCAGCTTGGTGGCGTCCGTTTTTAAACTGGTATTTAATTTGATATTTTTTAGAGTTAAGGTATGGTTTTTGGCAATTTGATTCATATCAATAACCAGCTTGATATTATCAATATTATTTGGTAATAATTTCTCAAGCTTACTAAGGCTATCTGGGTTTATGGCACTCATTTTGGTGACTAAAATATCCCTTTTTTCCCTAATAGCGGTGGTGTTAGTTAGGGCCTCCTGATATAGATTATCCTCAGCTTGTAAATTCTGAATACTACGCGCGCCGCCACTTAAATTAGTACCTCGGTAATTTGGATCTACGTAGCCAAAGAAGACTCCGAGTGAGATAAGTATTAAGATAACGGGGGTGATTAAATTCATAATATTTTTTTACTGAACAGGACTAGCAATAATGTTTTCATAAGATACTAGTTTTGGATCCACATTAGCTGTAAAATTAAAAGAAATACTGCCGTCAGCGGTGGGGTTAAAATCAGAAATAACTGGCGTAGAAATAAATTTCCTAAGTGCCTCACTTCCAAAAGCATCAGATTGCTTTGACAGAGCATCATAATCAGCGGCCGTTCCCGCTAGTTCAATTTTAATTTTATCACTTCCAGCATAAGAAAATTTCATATTTTTGAGGCGGATATTTCTTAATACGTTTTGCTCTAACATGGTAAAGACGGGAGAAATAGCTAAATGGCTATTTAATAATTTCTTTGATTCCTCAATACGATTATTTAAACTAATCAATGAGTTAATAGTGTCTTCTTCATATGAATCCCTAGCCTCAACCAGATCTTGCTTATCTGTTTCAATTTGGGAAACCAAAGATTTCTGCCATAACCAAATACCGCCAGCCAGGGCCAGGCTTACAATAAAAATAATAATAGAAAGTAACATAAATAAGCTAATACTAGAACTCTCCATCCTGCTTTCCACAATGGGTTTCTTTGGTATAAAAGATGTTTGCATTTTTACTTCCATATTCTCTTATTATTATAATACTTATCGAAAATAAAAGCTATCAAATATCTATCAGACATGTGGATTAGTCCATATCTTGCAAGCGCCTAAGGGCTAAACCAATGGCCACAGCAAAAGAAGGGCCCGCCTGATTTAAAACAGTCTCTAAAAAGGCAGGAAATTCTACCTTGGAAAAGGGATCTGCCATGACCACCGGTATGCTAAAGCTGGATTCCGCTTTTTCTTTTAAGCCCTTTAGTAACACCCCGCCGCCAGTCAAAAATATTTTACTGATATTTTTCTCCGTCTTCTTTTGATAACCTAATATCACCCGGCTAATTTCCGAAAATATATAGTCTAATGTCAAAGAGGTTATCTCATTGATATCCATCTCACTTCCTTCTTTTTTTAACATTCCGCGTTCTCTTTTTAACTTTTCGGCCTCCTCTATACTAATACCCAATGATTTGGAAATAGCCAAAGTAATATCCTGTGACCCCCGGCTAATCATATGTGAGGTGCGCAATATTCCCCTCTCCACAATATAAATCTTGGTGGAGTTTGAACCAAAATCAATAATCATTTGGGCCGCCGTACCTGGCTCAAGCACAGAGCGCATAGAGCCAAATATTTCAATCTCTGAAAAGGCAGTGTCCAATTTAGCAATTCTGGTAATGTCTTTATTTCTTTGCATAGCGTCATTGTGAATAACCACCAATAAAACATCAATGGTTTTCTCTTCCGGCTTGGCCTCACTGTTTTGATATTCCGAGGCAATACTTTCATTTCTGGGTATAACCATAAAATCCAAACTCACCTCAGAAATAGGAACCGGGATATATTTTCTAGCCTCTAGCGGAATCATCTGCGCTAATTGTTTTTCATCAACTTGTGGCATTTTAATAAAAGAAACCAAACTGGACCCCATGGGAATAGAGATACCACTTTTATTTGTGGTGGTGTTTGATTCACGAAGAACATCTATTACCGCCTGAGCCAGCTGCTCTGTACTAAGGCTGGTAGAGCGGCCAATTTCTACTCCGGCGTAGGGCCCAAGGGATAATTCACCATAAGTTTCCAAAATGGCCCGGCCACCTTTTTTCTTCAACTGAACTATTTTAATAGATGAGGGGCCAATATCAATACCCAAAACACTTTTATTTTGGTCATTCGAAAAGATATTTTTAAGGGAATCAATTATGCTCATATTTATATACTATTTACGGATAATATTATATCATATCTACAGATGAATAACAGAACCCTAAGCCGTTTAAATAACTCCTTAAGGAGAATAATAGAAAAAGTAGCCAATATTTTACTACCAAAAGAAAAGAAAGTGCTACTTTTGGAGTCTTTAGGACCGGATGGCTTCTTTGACAAGATACCGCGTTCAGAGAATTTTGATTTTGAAACAGATAAAATAAAAGCTATTTTCAACTATAAAACAGTGCTCTGTCGTCAAGCTATTTGGGAAATAAAATATCGGGCGAATAGAAAATTGATCCGTGATTTTAGTTTATTATTATACGAATATATTTTGGAAGAGCTAACTGATTTGAAAACTTTTTCTAATTTTCAAAATATTATTTTACTCCCTATCCCCGCCTCCCCAGCCCGAACCAGGGAGAAAGGCTTTAATCAATGTATTTTAATTTGCCACGAATTAATAAAAATAGACAAAGAAAGAAATGGTAATAATTTCACTCTGCTTGAAAATTTTTTAATTAAAAAAGCAGACACCATGCACCAAGCCAGAGTAAGTAATAGAAAAATGAGATTAAAGAATTTAATAAATACTTTTTCTATAGACAACAAAGCTGGCGGGATGCTCTCGGCGCATTCCTTCATTATCATAGATGATGTGATTACCACCGGCGCCACCATGAATGAAGCTTTCCGCGCCTTAAATAACGCCGGTATTCCCCCACGCAAAATACGCGCCTTTGCCCTGGCCCACTAATTTACCAATTTAAATAAGTAACAGTCAGCTGTAAAACAGTAGCAATACAAACCCAAACTAAATAAGGAACCTGCATATACATAATCCACTTGGCATAAGGGTAAATGGCCACCATCGCCCAAATTAATGTTCCAAGAATAATCAGGATATCCACCGCCGCCAATAAATTATTTTGTAAACCAAATTGTAAAGGGGTGAAAGAAAAATTAGCAATCAAATTTAAAATAAAAGGTAGGGCAATCAGCCAGCCAATTTGCTTTTGCGCCAGCATTATAAAAACCTTACCAAAAGAAATAGCAATTAAAATATAGAGAAAAGTCCACACTGGCCCAAATACCCAAGAGGGCGGAGCCCAGGAAGGCTTGATTAGTGTGCTGTACCAATTATAGGTATTGTTCATATATTTATATTATTATAGATTTATTAAATATTTTATGCTAGATTTATGCGTAGGGAGACGTGTCAGAGTGGTCTAATGTGCCTCTTTGCTAAAGAGGTGGGGTTTAATCGCCCCCGCTGGTTCGAATCCAGCCGTCTCCGCCAAATTAATCGTGCAATCTTTCTGAAGTTTCTTTTTCAACCGGCTCATCACTATAAGAAATTTTCTTAAAGCCTTTTTCTATATACCAGAGAATAGTAAAAATAACCAATGTTAGTATAGAGGCTATTAAAGCTAGAGTAAATAGACCAAAGCCGGCCGCCATACCAATACCGGCCGCTACCCACAGGCCCGCCGCTGAGGTAAGCCCAGAAGTACGCATATTTTGATTATTATGAAAGACCAAACCAGCACCAATAAAACCAATACCCACCAAAATCTGTGAGGCCATACGAAGAGGGTCAAAATTTGTTAAGTTAATAAACTGAACTGAAACAATTTGGGAAATCAAAACAAACAAAGAGGAGCCCATGGCCACCAGAGCATAAGTTCTCATCCCCGCCGTCTTCCCCGCCAAAGTTCTCTCCACCCCCACCAGGCCACCTAATAACACCGCCACCACCAAACGAATAATTATGTCTATTGTTGAAAGTTCCATAAAATTTAAATTAATTAATAATATTAATTATAACACAACCACCTCGGCTCACAAAGCTTCGCCACTCCTCCTTAACTAAGGAGGAGAAAGCGGAAGTGCCGAAACGAGAGTCCCCTTTCCCCGCTTTGGTTAAGGCGGGGTGGTTATTCCGATAACCGGGGCGGTTGTGTTAAGATACAGTAATGCAACTCACGGATTTAATAGAGAAAGAGTTCCGGTTACAGGACAGTCAGAAAAAGGCCTTGAAAAAGATTGGCTTAAAAACCATTGAGGATTTGCTGTATCATTTCCCCACCCGCTATGGTGATACGGCGGAAATGCAAAATATTGGTAGCTTGAAAACGGGAGATAATGCGGTGATATTTGGTAAGATTTCTGGGCTAAAAACCGGCAAAGCTTTTGTAAAGCGCACCCCAATTTCTGAGGGTTATATAGAAGACGAGACTGGAAAAATAAAAGCCATCTGGTTTCACCAGCCCTATATTGCTAAAATGATTCACGAAGGGGCTTTTGTGCGCGCTGAGGGAAAAATTTCTGAAAGAAAAAATGTGCTTGGGATGATGAACCCTAAAATAGAAACCGTGACTAAATTACCCACCGGGGTTGGTGATTCCCTTTTTGGTGAAGAAGGTGAAGCCCACTCTCTCTACCCCGTTTATCCGGAAAGTCAGGGAATAACATCAAACTGGCTCTATCATGCTATCCAAAAAGTTTTTAAAGAAAAGATTTTGGATAATTTACTAGACCCGATACCGGATTATATTTTAAAAACTTATAACCTTCCCTCCCTCGCCACCGCCCTAGTTTGGATTCATGCACCGCAAAAAAGAGAGCACGCTCTCTCTGCTCGCAAACGTTTTGCATTTGAAGAAGTGTTTTTTATCCAACTTCAGAAAAAAAAGGATAGGCTACTCTGGCAAAAGGAACCATCTTTTATAATTGATAAAACACCCGCCGAGATAGAACAGTTTGTAAAAAGGTTTCCCTTTACCGCCACGGACGCACAGAAAAAAGCCATAGAACAAATCATGGCTGATTTTCACCGCCAATACGCCATGTCCAGACTTCTTGAAGGAGATGTGGGTTCCGGGAAAACCGCTGTGGCCGCGGCCACTGCATATTCTGTCATAACTTCCCGCCCAAAAAATCAGGACTTTGGGCATTTACAAGTAGCCTATATGGCCCCCACGGAAATTTTGGCCAAACAGCATTTTGAAAGCTTTATCCAATTTTTTACTTATTTAAATATTAATATTGGCCTCATCACCGGTAAAGAATGCCGAAAGTTTCCCTCCAAAACTAATCCTAAAGAATGGACTCACATTTCTAAACCTCAACTTTTAAAATGGGTGGAAAATGGCGAGATACCAATTTTAATTGGCACGCACGCCCTGATTCAGAAATCAGTAAAGTTTAAACACTTAGCTTATGTGATTATTGATGAGCAACACCGTTTTGGTACGGCACAGAGAAAAAAACTGGTACAAAAGGAGGGATTAAATCCACACTTACTTTCTATGACCGCCACCCCTATCCCCCGCACTTTGGCCCTAACTATTTATGGCGATTTAGATTTAACCTTGCTTGATCAAATGCCCGTGGGCAGGAAACCCATAATTACGGAAATTGTTTTACCAGGTGAAAGAGAGAATACTTATGAGAAAATAAAAAAGGAATTAACCGCCGGCCGCCAATTATATGTGATTTGCCCACGTATTGATATACCGGACCCCGCCAAAGAAATGGCCGTGATTGCCAAATCTGTCACTGAAGAAGCGGAGCGTTTGGAGCGTGATGTGTTTTCGGAATATAAAAATAAAATTGGAATTCTTCACAGTAAAATGTTACCGGCGGATAAAGAATATGTAATGGGCCAGTTTAAACTGGGAGAAATAAAAATTTTGGTGGCCACATCAGTAGTGGAAGTGGGGGTGAATGTACCAAATGCTACTGTCATAATAATTGAGGGTGCAGAGAGGTTTGGTCTCGCTCAGCTTCACCAGCTTCGCGGCCGCGTCATCCGCAGTAATGATCAAGCTTACTGCTATGTGTTTGCGGATTCTAAAACAGATAAAACTGTCCAGCGTCTGAAAGCTTTTAAAAATTCCTCAAATGGTTTTGAACTCGCGGAATTTGATTTGAAACTGCGGGGCCCGGGTGAGCTCTCTGGTAATAAACAATGGGGTATTTCTGATATTGGTATGGAAGCCCTCCGTAACCTAAAAATGGTGGAGGCCGCCCGCGCCGAAGCCGAGTATCTCCTCTCCCAAAATGAATCCCTTTCTTCCTTCCCCCTCTTACTCCAAAAACTCACCTCGCGCAAACAAGATGAGATTCATTTTGAGTAGAAACAGCCCATTATTTTTTAAATCCCTGCATATATTTGTCAAATTTTTCCATCAATTCCGCAAGAGTTGTGGGGTCTAGGTCGCTTTCGAGACATGACTGATTTCTTAAAGGAGCAAGTACAGTGGGTATAATTTCATCCTCAATATAATAATTATAATACATGTAGTTAAAAGGATCTTCTCTGACCAAACCTCCACCCCTCTTTTCTAGCGCTCCTCTTTCCAACAGTTCCTTTCCAAGATTATGAATATCTTCGATAGCCTGAGAATGAGATGATTCGAAGGCCTCTTTAACTTTATCACCGTCTATTATTCCAGCATAACCTATATAATCTAGAGTTTTCTTGTCTTTGGCTATCTTTTCGATTACATCATCAACACTATATTCTGTGGCACTGTATCTTTTTTCAATAAACGCCTTAGCTGTTGTTTCTCCTCTCCAATACCACCAATGCGAAAGTATAGCACCTGTTCTGCTCAATTCTTCAATAGCTATTAGTACATCTTTAGCCCGTTCACCATCCTTTGCGCACTCGACAAACCACTTTGCCGCGTTTTCTTTAAAATCACTTGAAATATCCTCTAATAATTTCTCATATTTAGCTAATTTATATTCAGTAGTTTCCTGAGTTGCATCTAAATATCCTTCTGCTTTTGTGTGAGCTTTCTCAGTATTTTCTGGATCAGAATTTCTGATCTCCTTCAATTTTTCAGCTAGACTATCTCTATATTCTTTTCCTTCCATATTTTTAATTATTAATTATTAAACCCGACTTCCTTAATAATATCAGGCACAAAAAAAAAGCAACCTTCCGGTTCAGAAACCAAAAGGTTGCAGAAAATCTAAAATAGATTAGAACATACATTTTGTGCGCGTGCTAGGACTCGAACCTAGGGCCACCTAGGTATAAGCTAGGCGCTCTACCAACTGAGCTACACGCGCATCAACAAAACAAATCTTATATCAAAAAATGATTTTTCGCAAACCTAAAATCACATTTTCTCAATATACTTTATCCCCTGTAAAACATATTCGCTAAGATCTCGGTTATCGTAAATCAAAGAGCAGGTTCCCTGACCAAAACCATTCCTATAGGTAATATCAGTTAAATTTGATTTCTTAATATATGGCTTCCTGAATTGACTTATATTTATGTTAAGTAATTTTGACCAGTATTTCATCTGCTTACTAATATCCATATCAGAATATAAATGCAGGCTGACTTTTAATTTCTTTCTATTAATTCCAAAATTCTCCATCCATTTAAGGAAAAACTTCACCATTCCAGGATTAGTATTAGTTAAAATAGTTGTATAATATTTTGTTTTTCCACCCTCACCCCAATATAAAAACAACCCAGCTAAAAATAACTCCCGTTTACTTAATCTCCCGATGTCTTTTGAAACTTTATCAAAAACAGAGTCCTGCCTAGCTATTTTCTTTTTCCTCTTAGTGTTTCTACACCTCTCTATTCTCATTGGACTAAAGGGGCCAAGCTCTTTTATTCTCTTTTCTGACAAAGGCATATTATTCAACCAACCACTTAAAGTACTTTTACTAATACCGAGCTCAGCTTTTATCTGACTATAACTCATTCCCTTCTTTCTTAATTCTATTGCTTTTGATTTGTCTTTTATACGTGCCATTTTATTGAACCTTTGTTTAATAGTTGATATAACTATATTATAGCAGTTCGTATATTGATATACAACACGAACGGCTCAACGGGTTTTACCGTTGAGCCGTTCGACTTATTCTACTTTTTTACTTTACAAACCTTACAACTTTATGAACTTTTAACTATTGCTGATGCTCGATATCTAATTTCTTTTTAGGAATAATACCGTGAGCGAGAATTAGCTTTTCATATTCTTCACGCTCAATAGTTTCTACTTCAATTAATCTGTGGGCGACGGAGTCCAGGGCTTTTCTATGGGTGCGGATTATTTCCTCGGCCTTGGTGCGAGCAGTAGTCATAATGTCTGAGACTTCTGAATCAATCAGAGCACTCACCTTTTCCGAATATTCTTTATTATCACTCACGCCCCGGCTACCAAACAAGGTGGACCCACCACTTCCCTCCAAGGCCAGCGCCCCTATTTTATCTGACATACCATATTTGGTCACCATCTCCCGAGCGAGCGCGGTAGAAACTTGCAAATCATTTGATGGACCAGTGGTCACATCATCCAGAATCATTTTCTCTGTAGCATATCCAGCCAGCGCCACACAAATATCATCCAAGAATTCTTTCTTGCTCTGCATCTTCCTGTCTTCTAGTGGCAGTTTCAAAGTATAACCCGCGGCGCGCCCGCGAGAAATAATAGAAATTTTATGCACCGGATCAGCATAAGGCAGGACGGAGGAAACAATAGCGTGACCGGCTTCATGATAAGCAGTTAATTCTTTTTCTTTCTTAGATAACAAATGTGATTTCCGCTCTGGTCCCATCATCACTTTTTCAATAGAGCGAATCAAATCAAACTGCGCAATCTTGGTTCTGTTTTCTCTAGCGGCCAGAATAGCGCCTTCATTCATCAAGGAATATAAATCAGCGCCGGAGAAACCGGGGGTGCGCTCAGCAATCACACTTAATTTTACATCCTCGGCAAAAGGTTTCTCTTTAGCATGCACCACCATAATAGCTTCACGGTCAGCGCGGTCTGGTAAATCAATCACCACTCGCCTATCAAAACGGCCGGGGCGGAGTAAAGCCGGATCCAGAACATCAGGGCGGTTAGTGGCCGCCATCACAATCACTTTTTCATTTGGCTCAAAACCATCCATCTCCACCAGTATCTGATTCAAAGTTTGCTCACGCTCGTCATTACCACCCCCCATCCCGGCGCCACGCACGCGCCCCACGGCATCTATCTCATCCACAAAAATAATTGCTGGCGCCATACCCTTGGCCATTTTAAATAAATCACGCACTCGGCTGGCTCCCACTCCTACAAACATTTCCACAAATTCTGAACCAGAGATGGAGAAAAAAGCCACCCCCGCTTCCCCCGCCACAGCCCGAGCGAGCAAAGTTTTACCTGTTCCCGGCGCACCCATAAGTAATATACCTTTGGGAATTCGCGCGCCAATCTCTAAAAATTTCTTGGGGTTTTTTAAGAAATCCACCACCTCGGCCAATTCTTCTTTGGCTTCCTTGGCTCCCGCCACATCCTTGAAAGTAATTTTCTGTGTTTTGTCATTTGGCAAGCTCATGCGCGCCTTGCTCTGGCCAAAAGTAAAAGCCTGCATCCCCGCGCCTTTTACCTGCCTAGTTAAAAACCAAATAAAGAAACCAATAAAAATAAGCGGTATCAAAAATGGCCCCAGGATTAGCATCCAATAACCAAAACCACTTTCTGATTTTATTTCTATCTTAACAACCTCCAGTTTTTTAGAATCTACACCATAGTTAAATAATGTTTGGCTCAGAGCGGTGCCCTCTTCTTTTTGAGATTTCTTTACCACCTCTGCCGTACTGGTGCCCACCTTACTGTAAGTAATTTCCAAATCACTACCACTCACATCAATTTGTTTTACTAAACCTAGAGAAATATCTGACGCTAACTGTGAAATAGGAATATTTTCTACAGATTTATTACCACTACTGACAATAGAGTAAAGGGAAACAATAATTAGTAAAATTAAAACAATATTTACAATATTTGAAAAAAGTGAATTACGCCCAAAAAAACTTGGCATCATCCCACCTCTTCTGCCCCCGCCGTTTCCATTACCCTTCTTCCCCGGCCCCACTGGCCCCTTTTTGTTTAGTATTTGCATCAGACTAATATAACACACCACGCCGCTTTTTTAAAGAAAAGCTCTGCGGTGTAAACTAAAACCCTCCCGCAGTTAAGCGGGAGGGGTTTTGAGAAAAATAATATAAATTTAATCATCATACTTTGGAAACCTAGTTTCTAACTGCTGAAATTTTTCTAATAATCTAATATATGCTTCCTGAGTTAGCATTGTTACTGTCGCAAGAACACGACCACTACAATCCAGTTCCTGATCCCCTCCGTTGGCATAAACAGCAGTACCAACCGTTAGACACTCTCTTGGTCCTATTGTTGCGCTAAAACAACGTGGTTCTTTAGAATCCTTATTCCAGGAATCATATTCAAAATTAAACATTTTGGATGATAATTTCCTACCACTAATAAACATATCTATAATATTTTGCAGGTCTTCGGGTGTAGAATTTTCAATTTGATCTTTATCTATAGCCTCAACAGAAACGCCTATCCCCTCATAGGTATAATGGATTCTTTCACTATCACCAATATTACCAGCGGTTAAAGAACGTACTATACTCCACTTAATGGACTCAAGAATATTTTGTACTTGCAACAATATTCTATTAGAAGAACGAAAATCTATTTCGTAAGTTAAAGTTTCTCCATTTTCTTTAACCGCCTCTCTTGAGATTTCTAATAATATTTTTAATCTTGATATAGCCTCTGATATATCTTCAAAAGAATCTGCTTCCTTTCTTAATTCTCCTGTAAGTTCTTGCCATCCATTTCCTTCATAGTCTCCTCTATACAATGAGGGCATTTCATTAATTTCATTATATTTTCTTTCATATATAGGATTTGCCGGATTATTGAAACTTTTAATTTTTTTTGCAACATTGTATTCTGTAGAATACGTCCGACGACTGTTATTTTTATTCAAGATTAAGTCTTTTAAACTTCTCGTAATTTCGTCAAAAGACCTTTTTCTATCAAACCCACTTTTATCGATATCGATACTATCAAGCAAATAATCAAACTTAGGCCCATCTGGGTGTCCTTTTTCTTTAACAGCCGACTTCATTTTATCAATATCTCCAGCTGATTTAACCCTAGCGACTTCTATAAATTTCCTAAAATCCCTCAAATAAGCAGCCAGTTGATCACGATAGTCTTTTGCACTATGGTCAACATCAAGATGAGATCTGTCTACACCGTCTTCAAATTTAAATTTTTCCATTTTCTATTATTATTAATTCCAGTAGTAAATAAATCAGAATTTATTACTACGGGACAGGTTATTAAATTTCCGACTCACTCTATTTTACCCCCCCCAGTAAAAAAGCAAGCCCAATTTGAGCTTGACAGGATTTTAGAGTCTGATATACTTGTAATACAAATGGCCGTTAGGCCAATGGAGATCCCGCCCCAAAAGGGCGGGAATCGCTTTTTACAGAAACAGATTTTAAAGTTAAAAAACCTTTTAATAATTCAAAAATATGAAGAATCTCATCTTCATTTATTTTTTCTACCAATCTCACTAATCTCTTTGAACTAATTAGCCTTAGCTGGGATAAAATAACAAAAGTTTTACTAGATTTTAATTGATAGTGAAAAATATCATTATGAGACTGCGTAGTTAAGGGAACAGCCCAGGCCACGTGTTTATTAAATTTCTTTAAAATCAAAACTGGTCTTTCAAAATTCTCATGTTTTCCATCCTCCTCAAAACCAACATTCACACCCATCGTGCACCACCACACTTCCCTTTCATGAAAGGGTGTTGATTTTACTGCAAAATCAATTTCTTTCTTTTTATTATTCCATTTATCAAAATCCTTTAGCACCGTGGCAGTATAACAGTAATGTGCTAATATACCTATTATGTCCGAAAGTTTGATTCAAAACAAAAAAGCGTATTTTAATTATGAAATCACGGAAAAGTTTACCGCCGGGATAGAGCTTTTTGGCTTTGAGGTAAAAAGCGTGCGGGAAAAGAAAGGCCAGCTGGAAGGCGCTTATATTACCATCCGCGGTGGCGAGGCTTTCCTTATTGGGGCCAATGTCCCCGCCTTTCAGCCTAAAAACGCCCCAGTGGATTTTGACCCGCTCAGAAATAGGAAGCTACTGCTCACCAAAAAAGAGATAAAACAGCTAGCGGATATTGAGGGGAAGAAAGGCTTGACAATAGTGGCTATTGCAGTGTATAATGGGGGTAGGAAGCTCAAGCTGGAAATTGGCGTGGCCAAAGGAAAAAAGAGCTTTGATAAGAGAGAGACTATAAAGAAGAGAGAGACGGATAGAGAGATTAGAAGAACATTGAAAAATGAATAAGGAATGCTCAAAAATTCTGGCCAAAAATTTTCATTTCCTGACGGAAAAGAAAATCTTTCGGCACGTTTTTAGTCAGTAGGTAAATTCTGGCCACAAATTTTTAATCCCTGAAAGGGATGAAAAATCTTGCGGCACGTTTTTACTGGTAGGTAAAAACGGGGATGATTGGCCTAGACATCTGATCTGTCCTTGATTGCGCAAAGTGGTGCATTATTATACACACCTAAAATGTTAATAAACAAACAACTGCTAATAGCATTGTTTCAAGAGTAAAGTCTGTTGTGTCCCCATATTTTGCGGCCAACAATTTTGCTTTCGCTTACGCTGTTTAATCTTACGATTAACGCCTGAGCGGCATCCATCTTGTCCATATCTAATAAACAAGCGTGGGTGACATAAAATTAGATTATATTGCCAGAGTGTCTCGACTGGTAACTAAATAAGGGGCTAGGTTAATAATCATTTTGTTAATTCTAAAATTATTAACTCAAGTCTGTCGCAAGACAGAAATAAATTGACTAAACTTTGTAGAAGCAATTAGGATACTCTTATGCACGCGAGTTCGATTCTCGCCATCTCCACA
>CAZSCE010000012.1:0-20784 GCA_964605355.1 uncultured Candidatus Saccharibacteria bacterium | reverse complement strand
CCTGTGGATCAAATTTCCATTGGGTACCAGTGGCCATAGAACGGAGTTTGAGCATACCGGTAGTGGTGCCTTGGAGGGTAGTGGTGGCGGTGATGATCAAAGGCGAAGTGGTACCAAAGGTTAGAGTTTGAGATGAGGTAGCGATTTTGGTGAGACTGCCAACGGTGGTGGTAGAAACTAGAGAAATAGTTTGGTCTGTGCCGTTTAAAGTTAGGGCGGTATTAGTTAAAGTGGTGGTACCAGAAGATTGAACTAGATTACCATTTAAATTAATTGTTACTGCTCCTAAATATTTTACAATCACAATACCAGAACCACCAGCTCCACCAATTAATGCATCATCCTGCCCTCCACCTCCACCTCCAAGACCATTTGTTCCAGCGGTACCAGAACCCGCGGCTCCAGCTTTTCCGGTCCCTCCACCCCCGGTTCCACCAGCTCCACCGGCAATTTGGCCACCACCTCCTCCTCCACCAGCATAAGTTACAGATGAGCCAGAAATTGTATAAGCGAGACCATTTCCACCATTTCCACCTCGGGAATCACCATTAGACGTACCTGTTCCATTATAACCAACTTGTGATGCACCTCCTCCGCCACCCCCAGCATGTTGAAAATTATTTACTGTTGGTGTGGCACCACCATCATATCCTTGACGCGGACTTAAATAGTCAGCATCACCACCAACTGTTAATCTGGTGGCCCCTCCACCACCAGAACCACCAGATCTAGCGGAATAACTAGTACCCATTCCACCACCACCACCAATCGCTGTTAATGTTCCAAAAATACTATTCCCGCCATCAGAATTTACATTTGTAGCGTGTGATGTTCCTCCAGCACCAACAGTCACAGAAATTGAGGATCCAGGAGTAACAGCGTAAGAAGAATTATATATTAAACCACCGCCACCACCTCCACCAGTTCCATTTGCTCCATAGCCTCCCGCTCCACCGCCCGCCACTACCAAAACTTCTACACTGGTTACACCGGCTGGGACAGTCCAACTAGTAGTACCTGTTGCGGTAAATGATTGAGCAGTAGCTACTTGATTTAATATGCCCTTTGTCAGAGTTAAATTACCCAATATGTTTATAGTGGTTGAAGCAAAAGTAAATATATCTGCACTATCGGTAGAACTAGCGGTGAGGTTCTGATAAGTATAATTTTTTAAAGTATAGGAGTCGGCGTTTGTGTCCCCATCCCCCACATAAGTAACCGTTGAACCGGTGGATAATGTGGGGGTGGTCAAGGTTTCAGCTCCTTGAAGCTGGAGTGTGCCATTAGCAGCAATGGTAAATGTTCCAGAACACGTAAATGTTTTTCCATTAATATATAGAGTCCCAGAAGTAACAGTACATGTAGCACCCGCTCCGGTGCTAACATAGTTTGTAAGTAAAGTGACGGTACCAGAAGTTTTATTAATATTTATAGGCATGAGTATGCTACCGGTGGTGACAGTGACATTCTGGGCCGCAGTATTATTCATAACTAATGACATACTGGTACCACCAAAATAAGCAGCGTTAGCAATAGAGAGATTACCTGTGACAGTGAGAGTGGAGGCGCTGTTTGCCAAGGTGCCTTGAGTGATAGTAAAGTTGTTAACTGTTAGTGTAGCAGGAATTGTCAAAGTATTCCCCACCGCTGTTTTATTTAACACCACATTTGCCCCGGGCATGGTTCCCGTAATTGTACTGGCCCCGGTGGTATTAAAGGTGACGGTTTTACCTGTCAGATCCAAGGTGCCACTGTTAGTATAAGTGGTGCCGATAGTGAGGTTTGGGGCACTATTAATTATTCCCGCAGCTCCATTAGAAAAACTTGTTCCCACCGTGTAAGTAGAACCGCCACTCATTGTGCCGGTGTTAGAAAAACTAGTGGTAAAAGTACTGGCTGTAGAGGCACCAAGTGTCAACAGTCCACTATTTGAAAAAGCCCCGCTAACACTAAAACTCGTTCCACTTAAAAAGGTCGTGGTGGCATTGGCCGCGTTGATAAAACTACCAGTTACAGAAAGGCCAGTACCATTATGAATTATAGTTCCATTATTTATAAGTTGATAATTACCAACAGTCCACACACCTGATTCAACAGTTATTGTTCCATTATTTGTTAAAGAACTATTGTTTGTCATTGATGTCGGACTAGCGCCAAAAGAAATACTACACCCGTTTGATAGTGTAAAATTGCCACCACCACTATTTTTGTTAACGACAACGGTACCCAAAATTGTGCCGGTACAGGTTAAGGTAGAGGCTACACCACTATAAATAAAAGTTATTGTTCTCCCAGTGGTATCAAAAGTTCCAGTTCTGGCATCCCAATTTCCACCAATAGATATTGGTGATCCTGTTTTATATGTAATTAAACCTGAATTTGATAAGGATCCGGTAATAGAAAGACTTGTGCCATTAGGAAATGTTGTAGTGGCATTGGCCGCGTTGATAAAACTACCAGAAATTGCCAGACCTGTTCCAGTGTGTGTCAGGGTGCCATTGTTTGTAAAACTACTGGTAATTGCCCAGGTTGTCCCGGTATAATTTATTACACCATTATTTGTCATTACTCCACCGGCGCCACCAGACCAGTTTGAACTTGTGTTGATAGTACAGCCAGTAGAAACATAAAAAGAACTCCAATCAATTGCGGTAAAAACTACATTACCAGGCAAATTTGTAGAACAAGTCAGATATTGATTTGTGCGTATACTACTAAATGTCATTGTTCTCCCAGTGGTATCAAAAGTTCCAGTTCTGGCATCCCAATTTCCACCAATAGATATTGGTGATCCTGTTTTATATGTAATTAAACCTGAATTTGATAAGGATCCGGTAATAGAAAGACTTGTGCCATTAGGAAATGTTGTAGTGGCATTGGCCGCGTTGATAAAACTACCAGAAATTGCCAGACCTGTTCCAGTGTGTGTCAGGGTGCCATTGTTTGTAAAACTACTGGTAATTGCCCAGGTTGTCCCGGTATAATTTATTACACCATTATTTGTCATTACTCCACCGGCGCCACCAGACCAGTTTGAACTTGTGTTGATAGTACAGCCAGTAGAAACATAAAAAGAACTCCAATCAATTGCGGTAAAAATTATATTACCAGATAAGGTACCTGCACAAGTTAGATATTGGCTTGTGCGAATAGCACTAAATGTGATACTGCCACTTGTCACTGCCCAAGATGTGGCATCTGCGCCAGAGTCGGTATAGTTACCGGCAATATTAACTGCGGCATTTTGGGTAATAACGCCAGAGTAACTGGCGGCAATAGTAATATTTGTGACGGTGAGGGTGGCACCAATGGTGGCGTTGTTGAGACAGTTAGCGGTAAAGTTTAAAGTGTCCGCTGCGGCGGGGGCAGTACCATTACCAGCACCCGTACAAGCGCCTGATGCTGTGCTCCAGTTAGCCGCTGTTGCCGTGGTGCCACCAGCACTCCCCACCCAGTATAATGTAGCCGCCTGACCAGTGCCCGCCAATACAAAAAAAGAAAAGAAAATAATTCCAATTGTCAGTGAATATTTTATTTTTCGCGATAAACTAAAACCCATTATTTTACACAGTTATTAGACAAGTTTATTATATAAAATCCCGGTCTTAAACACAACCCATTTTTAGCCCCCCCTTTTCCTCATCTCTCGTTCATTTTTCCTATCTACTCTTTTTCCCCTTTTTTTCTTCTTTTCCTCCCTCTTTTTTTTAGCCCCCCCTTTTTTTACTATCTATTTCCCCTCTTTTTTTCTTTTATACACCCTCCCTCTTTTTTCTTTTATTTATGCAATAATAAGCTCACGGTCGTGAGCTTATTATTGCATTATAAAACAGGTAAAATCTGCTAAAAAGGTTTGGAATACTTAACAAGAATAAGAGAAAAAATAATATAAAAGAAAAAGATATAAAAACATAACTAGATAAAGAAATCACTAGTTATCTACCTTCTTAAACTAAACCATTTTAATAGAACTTCCTCATTTTCAATCCTATCCCCGATTATATAAAGGACTTCCTGCCCCATGGAAAAATCAGCCTTTAAAAGATTTATAAAATCTTCGCAATCATATGGGTACACCCAAACGCTATTTTGTAGTTTAATAAAACCAATAAAACCTAATTTTCTTCTTATTTGATCTCGAACTTGTCTATTTTGTTCCTTGATATCAAAAATAAGTATGCGCCATTTTTTATCCCACCTTCTTGGCTTTATAATTTTGTAATTATTGTGCTCAATTTTATTTAAAAAAATATGGCCTTTTTGGGTGAGTTGCAGCTCATCATCAGAGCTGTGTTTTATAAAGCCATTATCAATAAGCCTATCTTTGGAACTATTAATTACCGTTATTTTATTTCTTAAATATTTTTTATCTAATTTAAAAAGCTTTAGCATCTGCAGAGCGTTTGGCGCGAGCAGTGCCACACTGAGTAGGCCAGCACTGGCAATTGTTTTTATAATGGCACTTTGGATTTTTGTCACCCGTATTTGCCTTTTATTTTCTTTTTCCATTTTTCCCATCTCCCCATCATACACCCCACATCATCTATATGCAATAATAAGCTCACGGTCGTGAGCTTATTATTGCAAGTTGCTAAATATCTTAATAACACAAATTATATTAAAAGAATACGTTGAGGTCAAACGGGGCCAGGCCAATAAGATTACATTAAATTACTAAATAGTTTCAATTTTTCTTCCACCACTTTTTGGACAGCCAAAACTGGTTCCTTCATGTATTTATATGGGGCCACTTCATCAGGGTTTTCTTGTAATGATTTTACCAAGGCCTGGCGGAAGGCCACACGAATTTCTGTATTAATATGCACACAATTCATCCCGGCAGCAATTGCGGCTCTTATATCATCAGCTGAATTACCGGACGCGCCATGAAGCACCATAGGTATACCTACTGCCTCTTTTATTTCTTTAATTCTTTTTATATTTAAGGCTGGGTCTTTACCACCCTTGAGCATGCCGTGAATATTCCCCACCGCGGGGGCAATCATATCCACACCAGTTTCCAGCACAAACCTTTTAGCTTCTTCTGGTTTGGTTAAAAATTCTTCCGTAATTTTTACACCCTCAGGAATTCCTTCTAAAACTTTTGATGATGAGCCGATAAAACCAAGCTCTGATTCCACTACAATATCTGGATTCACACTGCGGGCGTATTCCACACACTGCTTGGTCACTTTTATATTTTCTTCAAAAGTTAAATTAGTGGCATCAAATATCACCGCATCATAACCGGCGTCCACCGCCTCTTTTACTTTATCAAAAGAATAATGATGATCAGCATTTAAAAATATTGGGTAGCCATATTCTTCACGGTAGCTTTTTATTAGGGCCACCGCCTGTTTGGTGCCAATAAAGTTTTGCTCACCCTCCGCTGTACCTATAATTACCGGTACATCCAGTTTCCGGGCTGCTTCAAAAACACCCTTTAATGTTTCTAAATTGGAAATGTTAAAATGACCAATAGCGGTGCCTTTTTTCTCTGCCTCTAAAATGTATTGTTTTAATGTTTTCATACCCATATTTTATCACAAAAACCAGTCAAAAAGAATACTCAGAATTTGTCTTAGAACCAAGGTGGGGATTATTTGAATTTAAAATGTCTGGCCGAAGTTCTGACGAGGAGATCCGAGGACTTTTAAAGGCATATAATCCCCACCGAGAGTTCTTCCTATTATCTTATTCCCCGGCGTTAGCCAGGTCATCAATAGCTTTGGCAATATCTCCACTTTCAAAAACAGCGGAACCGGAAATAAGCCTGGTGGCCCCGGCGGAGACCAGTTCAGCTGCATTGTCCAGAGAAACTCCCCCATCCACACTAATAGCAATATTGGGGTAAGTATTTCGCAAATCACTTATCTTTTCCAGGACCACATCATTAAATTCCTGACCCTGAAAACCCACATTATCAATTCCCATAAATTGCACAAAATCAATTATAGAATCACCATCATCATCTATCATATCCATAATTTCATACACTTCTTCATTTGGGGTTCTAATATCCAAAGCCACGCCAATTTCCAAACCAAAAGATTCATCTTTAGCGGTGCCATACTCCCCACGCATCCGCTCAATTGTTTCTAAAATATTTGGTGCTGATTCCATATGGAGCACAATTCTTTTAGCCCCGGCCATCACCCAAGAGTCCACTGTTTCCTCCGGATTCCTCACCATCATATCCACTTCAAAATCCAACGAATCCCAAAAAGGGAAGCCTTCATCCTCGGCTTTTATGGCGGCAAATTCATCCATACCGCCTTTGGTATAAGGCCAACTTTTGCTGGGTACAAATTTACCATCACAAATATCAATTTGCACTAAAGGCGCCAGGCCAGACACGGAGGCCATATGATCTCTCAAATCATCTAAATCCTTTGGTAATATTGCAGGGATTATTTCTACCATAAATACATTATAGCATATTAAATAAAAAATCAGGAATGTTTGTTTTTTGGAGCTACGGACCGCGACGGCGGGAGTCCTGAGCGAATTTTCAGCAGAAAATTACGCGGGTCAAAAAAATAAACATTCCTGATTTGTTATTTATATTCCTAAAAATTTTTCTTTAGGCGGACTTCGCGTAAAACTTTCTCAATTTTCTTGATTCTTCTGATATGTTTGTATTCTCCAGAAAATGGAGTGGTGAGCCATTCCTTGACCGCGCTCTTGGCCTCCGCATTTGATAAAAAACGGGCACCCAGTGATAATACATTAGCATCATTATGTTTACGGGAAAGCTGTATTATATCTGCCCCTTGGAAAATTTTGTTTCCATAAAAAACAACAGCCCGCACATTTGGAAACTGATTAGCCACCATGGCCTCACCTTGGCCGGATCCACCAATCACAATCCCCTTTACGGTATTTGGCTGCTCGGAAACAGCCTTGCCCACCGGGCCGGTAAAATCCGGATAATCATCAAATTTATCATACACCTGAGCACCATGATCCACTACTTCATAATTAAGCTTGGTCAAATAATTTACCAACACTTCCTTTAATTCATACCCGGCATGATCCGCGCCAATATGAACAATCCCCGCTGAAGTTTTTTCTTTTTTAGGAGTATTAACTTTTAATTTCATAATAGATATTATACCCTATTAACTAAGTAATTTCAAAAATACTTCCTTCAAAACTTGCGGATTGGCCGAGCCTTTGGTGGCCTTCATCCCCTGACCCACCAGTGACATGAGCGCCACTTCTTTACCGGCCTTATAGTCAGCCACCACCTTTGGGTTATCCGTTATAATTTGCTTGGCAATATTTTCAAGCTCACCAGCATCACTTTTTTGTAAGAGGCCCTCTTTTTCTGCAATCTCGGCTGGATTACCCCCTTGCTCAAACATAATCTTTAAAATATCCTTAGCCCCACGAGATGATATTTTTGACTCGGCTATCATTTTAATTAAACTGGCAAAATTTTTATCAGTCAACTTATTTAAAATAGCGGAAGTGTTGGAATTTTTTAGCGCGTAGGACCCACCCGTACTCGGGAAGGGTGAAGCGGAAAAAATTTCAATACTTCCGCTATTTTTAGATATTAATCCCAGTAAATCAGAAATAATATAATTTGAGGCCAGTTTAATTAAATTTTTATCACCAGAAAAATCACCACATGCCTTTTCAAAGAAATTACTAATAATTCCCGGCCGCACAAATATTTCCACATCCACCGCCTTGATACCATAATCTTTCTCATATCGCTCTCTCTTCTGCCAAGGCAACTCCGGTAAATCTTTTTTCAAATTCTCCAGAGAGAATTCTGGTATTTCAGAAATCATCATCTTTGGTAAATCCGGATCGGGGAAATAACGGTAATCATGTGAATCCTCTTTTAAGCGCTGTGAAAAAGTATTTTGTTTATCTTCATTCCACCCGCGCGTTTCCTGAACTATTTTTCCCCCTTCCTCTAAAACCTGAATATGGCGCTCAATTTCATAAACCACCGCTTTTTCTACGGCCTTAAATGAGTTGATATTTTTCACTTCCACTTTTGTGCCAAGTTTATCCGTGGTACTCACAGAAATATTGGCTTCTATACGCATCTCCCCTTTTTCCATATTGGCTTCACCAGCACCCAAGTATTGTAAAAGTAATTGTAATTCCCGGGCAAAATCTGCTGTATCTTTTCCACTATGTAATTCTGGCTCAGTCACCAGTTCCATGAGCGGCACACCAGCGCGGTTAAAATCCACCAGGGAAAATTCCCCTTGATCATGGCTAGATTTAGCAGTATCTTCCTCCAGATGGATTCTGGTTATATTTATGCCGTTTAATTTACCACCAGTAATAAGTGGATATTTATACTGACTGATCTGATACCCTTTGGGAATATCTGGATAAAAATAATTCTTTCTGTCCCACTCCGTAAAATCCGCAATTTTAGCGCCAATAGCCACCCCCACTTCTAATACCTTTTTTACAGCAGTTTTATTTATCACCGGCAAAGTCCCCGGCTGGCCAGTACACACGGGGCAAATATTTACATTGGGCTTTTCCTCATCCGGACCATTTTTACAACCACAAAACATCTTGGAATTTGTAGCCAATTCCGCATGTATCTCCAAACCAATTGTTGCTTTGTATTTACTATTCTCCATTACTATATAATATCACAAAATTATTTTGATTTGCTGCGTAAAATTTTAATCAGATCATCACGAAGTTTTTTGAGGGACTCATCATCCAAAATAGAGACGGTGAGAATATTTTTATTATATTTAGCAATTTTTTTCTTAGCCTCGGCTACCCCTTTTTTATCTAGCACATCTGTCTTGGTTAAAATAACCACTTCATCTTTATCAGCCAAATCTTTACTATAAGCCGTGAGTTCTTTCCTGATAGTCTTATAATCCGTCACTAATTTAGTACTCTCTAATGATAAGCAGTGAAGAAGCATTTTTGTTCTTTTTATATGGCGCAAGAATTTATGGCCTAGACCTTTACCTTCTGAGGCCCCCTCAATCAATCCCGGCAAGTCAGCTAAAATATAGCCATACATATCACCAAGCGCCGGCTCTAAAGTGGTAAACTGATACGCCCCCACTTTTGATTTAGCATTGGTCAATTCATTTATCAAGCTAGATTTTCCAGCATTAGGCAGGCCAATCAGGCCCGCATCTGCCACCAGCTCCACTTCAATATAGAAATCAAATTCCTCACCTGGTTTTCCGGGCGTGCATTGTTCTGGCCGTTGATTTGTAGATGATTTGAAAGTTTCATTACCTTGACCACCGCGCCCACCGTTGGCTAAAAGTTTGATGTCACCTTCTTTATCCAAGAAAACTTTTCCTCCGGTATCCACATTTGTAATAATAGAGCCCACCGGGAAATCAATATACAAATCCTGACCACTGGCGCCGTGCATGCTCTTCTTGCCACCATCCACGCCCTTTGGCGCCTCTATTTCTTTTAAATTTTTATAATTATTTAAAATACCAATATCCCGAATAGCCCTGGCATAGACGTCAGCACCCTTACCACCGTTTCCACCAGCCGGGCCCATAAATTCCTTGCCTTTTTCATGAAGCCAGCGCACCACACCGTCACCCCCTTTTCCGGCCTTAATATGTAATTTTAATTCATCAATAAATGCCATTTTTTGTTTAATTTTAGGCTTCTTTTAAAGCTAACTCAGCCAGTTTTATGGCCCCCTCTTTACTCCTGACCCCGGCAAATATGCCTCCATTACGACAAAATATAGTATCCTCTACCCCGGTGACTTTTGCAAGCTCGGTATCCGCCCTACCCCACCAGACTGCTGGAAAATTTTTCCTAGGCTGAAATGAACCTTCTTTTTTATCCACCGTGGTCACACGCCAGTTTTTACCACTTCTTTCTTTATATACAGTGAAAACAGGCTCAGTATATTTACAAAGTAAATCTTTTGGTAAATATCCATTTTCAAAAATAATAATTTGCTTATCTTTAGAATTATTATAAACAGCATCCACCAAGCTTTCAGCCTCCATCATATCTTGAGCTTTTTTAATTTCTCGCAAAAGAGTAGTCTTGGCAAAATCCACGGCTTTTAGGAAAAAAAGATCAATATTTAAATCTGTTTCTTTCCAGGTTGGGCGCATAGAATAAATGACATCGGTCAGGGTAAAAGGTTTGAGATCAGGAATATTTTCCGTGCATAATTCAAAACCACAATCATCAGCATCTACTACTTCAACTATTTTTTTATCTAAAATATCAGCCACTTTTTTTGAACCACACACCTTCTCCCCATACTCACGCCAAAGAAGGCCAAAAGCGGAATAAGCAATTTTATTTGTTCTGAATCCCGCTCCACCCGCCTGATGATGATCAAATCTATTTTTGCTTGGGTTATATTCAAAGCCAATGTCTACCACAAAGTCTGCTTTAGAATAAACTGTCTCATCCCTGGTTCTAATTACCTTTATCTTACCGCCAAACATAATGGACAAAAGAGCAACGGAGAAAACATCATCCGGGTGAAAGTTTCCATCGTGGACAGCAACCGTCTTTTTATTTTTTAGCCAATTCATCTTTTAAGGCAGTAATTTCAGCTATTATTAAATCTACTTTTTTATCTAATCTTCTAATTTCCCCTTCCTCCTCCTGCACTTCAATTTCTGTTTTATCGGTCACCTTCTTCTCTTTCTTTAAACCAGAAATTACAATTCTTTCTCCAATAAAATTTGAGACAAATAAACCGGTAACAAGAAGGATTATTGAACACCAAACAACAGTAATTGGTTCATAAAAGGCAATTCCCCAGAAACCAGAAATATCAGCCATCCAGGGAGTGCCGGTCATAATAATGTCTGCTGTATGCCATACCCCACGCCAAAAAAGAACGGTACAGGCTCCACCAATAAAGGCATAAATTATTGACCGGTGACTTAATCTGGCCCTCACCTTATCCTCTAATTTATCGAAAAAACGCGCAATTGCTTTAAGCATTATTTTATCTAATTAAATTAATATACTCCTATTATAGCACAATTTACCTTAATCTAATAGGGATTGACCGGACATTGAATTTGGCTTTTCCAGCTCATAGATTTCCAAAATAGTAGGGGTAATATCGGCCAAAGTACCATTTTTCACTTTTCTATCTTTATCAGTCAAAATAAAAGGTACTGGGTTTATGGTATGCGCCGTATGTTTATCCTGAGTAGCGTCATCAAAATTAATTTCCGCATTACCATGATCAGCAGTGATAACCGCCACCCCACCTTTTTCCTGAACAGCAGTAACTATTCTTTTTAATTCAGCATCTACTTTTTCCAAACCTTTTATAATGGCTTCTTTGTCTGCTGTATGACCCACCATGTCCGCATTGGCAAAATTCACAAAAATAAAATCCGTGCCTTTGTTTATCTCCCCCACCGCCTTATTTGCAATGTCCTCTGCCCTCATTTCTGGGGCCAGATCATGAGTGGCTATATCTTTACGGCTAGGGATTAAAATATGTTCTTCATTATTATGAGGCTCCTCCCGCCCACCATTTAAAAAATAAGTGGCATGAGCAAATTTCTCTGTTTCAGCAATATGGGCCTGAGATAAACCGGCTTTGGATATTTCACCAGCTAAAGTGGCTTCTATTTTTACTGGTTCAAAAGCCACTAAACAATCAAAACTTTTATCATACTGCGTCATAGTGCCAAACAAAATATTTTTACCTTGAGAAAACTCTATTATTTTTTGAGACAGCATCCTGGCTCTATCCGCCCTAAAATTAAAGAAAAAAACAGCGTCATTTTCTTTAATATTTTCCACTTGCCCTTTTTCATTTAAAAATAGAACCGGTTCAAAATGCTCATCTGTCTTCTCTTTGGAATACAAATGCCGAGCCACATCAGACGCCTTCTGATAACCAACATTTATTCCTTTCCCTTCAAAAATAGCTTCTTCAGCTTTCTTTAATCTATCCCAATTATTATCCCGATCCATCGCAAAATATCGGCCGGACATAGTTGAAATAAAACCAACACCTATTTCTTTAATTTTTTCTTCAAGCTCGGCCAAATATCCCGCCGCACTCTCTGGTGGTGTATCCCGGCCATCAGTAAAAGCGTGAATAGCCACATTTTTAAGGCCTGCTCTTTTGGCGGCTTTCAAAATTTCATATAAATGCTCGCTGTGGGCATGCACCCCACCTGGACCAATAAGCCCCAACAAGTGTAGCGTGGAATTGTTTTTTAAAACATGAGCAAAAAGTTTTTTAAAGTTTTCATTACTATCAAACCCACCATTCTTAGCTGCCAAACTAATCCTGACCAAATCAGTATAAACTATTTTACCCGCCCCAATGGTGGTATGCCCCACCTCACTATTCCCCATCTGCCCCTCTGGCAAGCCCACCGCTAAACCGCTCGCCTCCAATAAGGAATGTGGGCATTCCCGCCATAATTCATCAAAAAACGGCGTTTTAGCCTCCGCTATAGCATTATTTTCCTTCTCCTCCCTATATCCCCAACCATCCAGGATAATTAGGGCCACCTGTTTTTTAGCTGAGGTTTCTTCTGTCATGATAAATTACAAATTAAATTTTTAACGCTTTCTTTCCGGGAAATACCGCTTTGACACCAAGCTCTTGTTCAATTCTAAGTAGTTGATTATATTTTGCCACGCGCTCAGAACGGCAGAGTGAACCGGTCTTTATTTGCCCAGTGCCCAGACCCACTACTAAATCCGCAATAGTTACATCCTCAGTTTCTCCAGAACGGTGCGAGATCACAGAAGTGTAGCCCGCTTTCTTGGCCATATTTATAGCATCAATTGTTTCCGTCACGGTACCAATCTGATTTAATTTAATTAAAATAGAATTTCCCGCTTTCTTTTCTATTCCCTCTTTTAATTTCTTTACATTAGTCACAAACAAATCATCACCCACTATCTGAATTTTTTTGCCAAGTTTTTTAGTAATTAATTGATAGCCAGTCCAATCATCCTCAGCTAAACCATCTTCAATAGAAATGATTGGATATTTTGATACCAAATTTTCATAAAAAGCCACCATCTCCTCTGAAGTAAGTTCTTTATTCTCGCTCGCTAAAATATATTTATTTTTTTGCTTATCAAATAATTCCGAGGTAGCACCATCAATAGCAATGGAAATATCTTTACCCGCTTTATAGCCCGCCATTTCAATAGCTTCTATTATCACCTGAATAGCCGCCTCGTTATTTGGCAACGCTGGGGCATAACCGCCCTCATCCCCCACGCTCACATTTAATTTTCTTCCCTTTAAAATCTTTTTCAAAGCATGGAAAGTTTCTGCGCCCATTCGTAAAGCCTCCGCAAAACTTTTAGCACCAACCGGCATAATCATAAATTCCTGCAAATCAGTAGAATTCTCAGCATGCTTGCCTCCATTTATTATATTCATCATGGGCACTGGTAAACACATTTCATTACCGGTCTTCCCTATTTTTCTAAAATATTTATAAAGTGGTAATTTTTCACTTTTTGCTGAGGCCTGCGCAAAAGCCATTGAAATACCTAAAATTGCATTGGCACCCAAACGGCCTTTATTCTCCGTACCATCAAGGGCTATCATTTTCTGATCTAAACTTTTTTGGTCAAACTCCTTTCCCGCCAAAGCTTTTTTAAGCTCGCTATTTACATTATTAACCGCCTTTAAAACTCCTTTACCACCGTATCTTTTTTTGTCATCATCTCGCAGTTCTACCGCTTCATAACTACCAGTAGAGGCACCGGATGGCACAGCCGCTCGGCCAAATGAGCCATCTGATAGGGTTAGATCCACTTCTACAGTGGGGTTACCTCTAGAATCTAATATTTCTCGCGATATGATTTTTGAAATCTTATTCATTCTTTATATAATTAAAATTAATAAATCTTTTAATAACAAGCCGGTATTCTAGCATAAAAATATAAAAATCAAAAACCGCACCCTTTTTTTAGGCAGGCGCGGTTTTCTCAAGGAAATTTTCCTCAATTTAATAATTGCCGGGCAATCAACTGTCCGATACGACTGTGTTTATCCTCTTTAAAGTGCCTACGAGTAATGACGAAGTGGGCCCGAGGATTTCTCACAAACTGACCAACTTTCAGGTCTATAGTGATTATCCTTCTTTCTTCATGCTCAAAAAACATATCAATTCCCATAAGGTCAAGCCGCGTACCGATGGCGTTAAACAAGCAAAGGCTATTTGTTGCCTGCCCCCTAAGACAACGGGCAACACTATCAAATAAACTTTGCGCTAACAACGTCTTGGGCCTTTTCGGATCCCATTTTAGCAAGGATTGATAAGATTTTACCTCTTTCACTATTTCTGGGAGACTGCATACCGGCCCGCATCTAAGCTGCTCAGGAACGTCACATAAGGAGCATCCGCAAACTTCACGTTCAAAACCTGGTCCATCATGACGACGGCATCTTACCAACATTTATACCCCCCTTTATTAAGGATTATTGCCAAGAAATCTCAACGACCTGTTTCTATATATATAATACGCCAATAATATTAGATAATCAAAATAGTTATCCACCTATTTACTGGTTTGCTCCATGACACTTTTTGAGATACTATCACAATAGGAAGAAATTTTACTCTTCTACCACATATCTTTAAGCAGCCCCTCTATCTCCTCTTTATTCTTTACTGGTCTAGGATTAACTTTTAAACGGGGTGACTGCCAAACTGCGCTCGCTATTATAGAAATATCAGATTCTGATATTCCCGTATCTCTTATTCGTGTTGGAAAAGATATACCGGAGTCATTAATGCTCTTAATCAATTTGGTTACTGCTTTTTCTGCTAAAATTGCCGCTTCCTCGTCTGATAAATCAAAAACATTTAACCCCATTGCAACTGCCATATCTTTTTGTTTTGCTGATGAAAAAGATCTGTTGAAGGCCATAACTGCTGGTTGGGTTACTGGAGTTGAATCAAAACGAGGATTTTTATATCTAGGGCCAAGTTGATGGCCAATCGCATGAGATAGACAGGTAGTAGATGGCCCGGCCATAGAAAGGAAGGCAGCATGCATCAACATGAGACGACTTTCTGTGTCATCCTTCTTTTTAAGATTTTTTGGCAGCCATTTAAAAATTAGTTTGATTGATTCCAAGCACATACTATCATTTAGAGGGTTTGTAGCTAATGAATATGAGCGTTCTATAGCATGGTCAAGAGTACGTAGGGCCGTGGTAAACCATAATTCCTCTGGAGTCTTTAACGTAACTAGTGGGTCATAGATAATACATTGCGGTGCCAAACTAGGACTAAAGAATAAACTTTTATTATTAGAGTCTAACATTGTAACACCAGTAATACCTGTGCACTCAGCGGCAGAAAGTGTAGTGGGAATTGCGATATGAAAGAGTTTATTTTCTAGCATCGAAGGACTAACTATATCTCCTTTATCATTAATAGTCTGTTGCAATTTATTATAATCATCCCCTTCAGTAAGAATCATATTAATAGCTTTGGCAGTATCTATGGCACTACCGCCACCGACGCTTATTAATCCATCCACTTTTAAAGAACGTGCCAAGGCGACTCCAGCTTCTACACTATCTTGTGGAACATGAGCTCTTACACCGTCAAAAACATCCACAAAGGAATCTCCTAATAATATTCTTATACTTTCATAAATAACACTAGAATTAATACTTTTACCCACAACAAGCATTATCTTCTTTGAACCATTTTTATTTAGAATCTCTGGAAGTTTCTTAATAGAATTCTCTCCCCAAACAATATTTCTAGCTTGTTCTTTATAATCTAGGACTTGCATAGATATTTTTTACTTTTTACTAACAATTATTGGATATTGATAATTAACCATATAACGTCCATCTGCAAGTTTTTCAATACCAGTCTCTTCAACTCCATATTTTTCTAGAAAATCCTTTATCAAAATATTTGCTTTTTCAAGATATTTCTTTTTTGTCTCCTCAATTTCTGCAACAGCAACTACGTCTCCAGCTTCTTTAGCGGCAGCTAAACGTTTAGCATTAAAGCGGTCCCATTGTTCATCCGGACCCCAAGAAGCACCTGGAGCAAAACCAGCTAATTTAGTATCTGAGAAACCACTCTCATTATGAATTTTTAAGGTCTCATCAATAGACGTCCAGTGATATTGTCCACTACCAGCCCTGCCTAATTCTGGAATGTTAACAATAGCTGAACGAAGCTTACAATTTGCATCACTTCCTGAACTTACTTGGTGAACAAAATAACCACCCTCGTTCAAAGAACGGCAAATATTTTTAATAATTGCCAGTTGTTTCTCTGGTGGATTATAATGTAATACAGCTCGTACTGTTGCAAGATTAACTCCATCAATATTACACTCCTCAAGATTACAAATAGCTGTTGCTAATCCCCTTTGTTTTGCTTTTTCTACGTAGGACTCATTCCCATCCATCACTAATGCATCAACAACAAAACCATCATTTCTTAAATACATTTCAACTTGTGAAGCCAAAAAACCATCACCACCTCCAAAATCAACAAAACGAACTTCATGAGGCAATTGGCCTTCTAATGGTTTTATCCCCACTTCACAAAATCCCTTCGTATTCTCAGGATTCTCAAAATAGCCACCTACTACCTTACTAATATCTACGCCAGCTTGTATATCCGCATTTGACCCTATAGCAGAAGCCTTAAATTGTTTTTCCATACTAAAAGAATAGCATATTAATATAAATATAAATAGATTTTACCCATTGCTACAGCATTTTTTATATTTTTTACCAGAACCACAGGGGCATGGGTCATTGCGGCCAACTTTATCATCTTTTTTACCAACAACAATAGTATTCTGTTTATTCCCATCTTTATCCTCCGCGCCACCTCCCGCCATAATCATATGTTTTTGAGTATCTTTTAATTCTTGTTCTTGCCTAGCATAAGCCCCGGCGCCAATATTGGGTAATATTTTTAATATCTGATCATTCACCGCCTCATTCATTTCTTTGAATAGCCGTAGGCCTTCTTTTTTATATTCCACTAGCGGATCCCGCTGACCATAGGCGCGCAGGTTTACAGATGACCTGGTATAATCCATAATTTCCAAATGGTCCACCCAGAACATATCTATGGATTGAAGCATTAAAATCTTAGCGATGCGGTAAAATTCTTCCTCACCCAAAAGCTTGATTTTCTCTTCGACTACCGTAGCCGAAGGCTTCAAACTATCCCCCTCATCGGATGAGGAGGGGGTGCCAGTCTGCTGGTGGGGGCGGTTGAAAGGGAGGTTGTAATTTATCACCTCGTCCAGTTTCTCCCTGACCATCACATTATCTCCTAGTAAAACAGCGCGCCTTCTTTCATAAACTAATTTTCTTTGATAGTTCAGCACATCATCATATTCCAAAACGTGTTTACGAGCATCAAAGTTAAAACCTTCAATTTTTGTTTGTGCCGTTTCCAGTGAACGGGTAATCAGAGAATTCTCAATAGCCTGATCTTCAGCCAAACCAAAACGCCCCATCAATTTTTTAATAGTATCAGAAGCAAAAATACGCATCAGGGAATCCTCCAAGGAAACATAAAACTGCGTCTCACCTGGGTCACCCTGACGGCCAGCGCGCCCGCGCAGCTGGTTATCAATTCTTCTGGCCTCATGACGCTCAGTCCCTATCACACATAAACCGCCAAGAGCCTTGACCTCTTCCGCCTTTTCTTTATCATATGGCACCCCACCAAGTTTAATATCCACACCACGGCCCGCCATGTTTGTAGCCACGGTCACGCCCGCCCTGTGTCCGGCCTGCGCCACTATCTCACCTTCTTTTTCATGATTCTTGGCGTTTAGCACATTATGCTTTACCCCCTCTTTAGATAAATAGGCGGAAAGGATTTCATTCTTCTCAATAGAAACTGTACCAATCAAAACCGGCTGGCCTTTCTGTTGTAATTCTTTTACTTGACGGGCCACCGCCAAAAACTTGCCGTGTTCTGTTTGAAATATCAAATCATTTTTATCTGCTCTTTGTATCTGTCTATTTGTGGGGATAGAAAAAGTTTCAATATGATACACTTTGTAAAATTCCTCCTCAGAAGTCAGCGCTGTTCCGGTCATACCAGATAATTTTTTATAAAGCCTAAAATAGTTTTGGAAAGTAATAGAAGCAAAGGTGCGGGATTCTTTCTGGATCTTTACTCCCTCCTTGGCTTCAATAGCCTGGTGCAAGCCTTCAGACCAACGGCGCCCGGGCTGCAAACGGCCGGTAAATTCATCCACAATTATAATTTCCTCTGTGCCATCTGTCCCCGGCTTTACCACATAATCAGTATCTTTATCAAACAGGGCCTTGGCCCGGGCCGCGGTTTCCAAATGGTGCACATATTTTATGCCAGCATCTGTATAAATATTTTCCAAGCCAAGCATTTTTTCTGCCTTAGAAATACCAACATCAGTGAGTTGGATGGCTTTTAATTTCTCATCCACAGTAAAATCCTCATCTTTTTTAAAGTTTTTTACAATTTCCGCAAATTTAACATATAGATCACCGGATTCCGCGGTAGGCGCAGAAATAATCAAAGGCGTCCTGGCTTCATCAATTAAAATAGAGTCCACTTCATCCACAATGGCAAAATTATATTCACGCTGACGCAAATCTTTTTCCGCATATTCAATATTGTCACGTAAATAATCAAAACCAAATTCATTATTGGTACCATAAGTAATATCGGCCGCATACGCCTCCCGCCTAGTGCAAGGTTTCAAAAAATCATAAACCACTTTAAAGGAACCTAATTCATCTCGTTCTTTATCCTCTTTTTCTTCCAAATTTTTATCAGAAATATGTTTTCTATCATACAAAAAAGAACTTTCATGATTAATCACACCCACAGTTAAACCAAGAAAGTCATACACCTGGCCCATCCACACAGCATCTCTTCTGGACAAGTAATCATTTACCGTCACAATATGTACACCATGACTGGAGATGGCATTTAAATATGCCGGCAGGGTGGCTACTAAAGTTTTTCCTTCTCCCGTACGCATTTCCGCTATACCACCTTTATTTAAAATCATTCCTCCTATCAGCTGAACATCAAAATGTCTTTCTCCAAGTGTCCGGCGTGAGGCTTCCCGCACAACGGCAAAGGCCTCTGGTAATATTTGCTCAAGTATTAAGGACAGTCCTTTTCCCCCGTCAGACAAGGACTGTCCTTGTCCGGCTTCGGCAATTCTTTTTTTGAATTCTACCGTCTTATTCTTTAAATCCACATCCGAAAGGGATTTGATACCCTCCTCTAAAGCGTTAATTTGCGTCACAATAGGCCAAAAAGGCTTGATGGCCTTCTCATATTTATCACCAAAAATGGCACTTATAAATGACATAATTATCATATCCTACCATATTTAGGCACAAAAAAACACGGTGCCTCGGGGAAAACCTTGGTACCGTGTTTTTTATTAAACTATTTCTTCTTTCCTTTCTTTCCTCCTTTCTTTGTCTTCTTAGCTGCTTTCTTCTTTGCCATAGTAGTTGTAAATTTCAAAATTTTATTTTATTGAATTCTGAAATGTTTTAAATTAATTTTTCCTAACGAGCCCGTGATTATTTTCGACCTTAAAAATAAAAATCACTGAACTACTTATAATTTTATACTAAATAAAAATTAATACAATGCTTTTTCTAATTATCTTTTATAAAACTGTGGATAACTTTTATTTTGCTAAAATAATTATTTTATTATTTCCACCTCTTCTTCAATTTCAATTCCGGTTTTTTCTTTAACCATATTTTTTATTTTTTCCGAAAAATTAATTATCTCTTTTTCATTTGCCTTACCTAAATTTATTAAAACTATTGGCTGTTTTTCATACAAGCCCACATTATTTTCCCTAAAGCCTTTTAAATTACAAATATTATCAAGTATCCAGGCCAATGGCACCTTTACCCGGCCCTTTTCTTCTGGAAAACCGGGGATTTCCGGATATTTTCCCTTTAATTCCTCATATTTTTTGACGGTAATTATGGGGTTTTTAAAGAATGATCCAGCGGTACCCACTTTATGCCAATCCGGCATTTTATCACCCCTGATTTTAATAATAGTTTCTCTAATTTTACCCGGTGAAATACTTTTCTCATTTACCAATTTATTCTTTAAGCCAGCATATTCCAGATTAAACACTGGCTTTTTACTAAGTTTAAAAATAACAGCGGTAATAATATATTTTTTATTATGCTTAAAAAAACTATCCCGGTAAGAATATTGGCAGTCAGTATTATTAAATTCAAAGTGTTTACCATTTGCCAAATTTAACCCCTTAACTAGCAATAAACAACCTTTTGTTTCCACACCATAGGCCCCGGCATTTTGCACCACCGCCCCACCCACTGTTCCAGGAATTCCGGACATATTTTCTAGACCGGTTAAATTTCTGATTATAGATAGACACACCGCATCATCCCATACCTCCCCCGCTCCCACCTCTAAAGTAACCCCGTCATCATTTTGATCAACAAACTTAACCCCCTTAATTTCATTTTTAATTACTAGGCCCTGAAAACCATTATCAGAAATTAGTATATTTGATCCTCCCCCTAAAACAAATATTGGTAATTTTCGGCTTTTGGCAAAAGCAATAGCTTCTTTTAAATCCTCCTCATTTTTTATGACAGCAAAATATTTGGCCTTTCCGCCAATTTGAAGGGTCGTAAAATCTTTTAATAAAATATTTTCTTGAATTTTCATCCTGTTTCTATTAAAGCACAAAACCTCCCTTTTTAGGAGAGGTCTTGTTCTGCCTCCCCTATGTTGATTATTTCCAATCAACGCCGGCGGGGGCTAA
>CAZSCE010000011.1:0-22170 GCA_964605355.1 uncultured Candidatus Saccharibacteria bacterium | reverse complement strand
AGACAACACTAAGGCTCTCAAATGTGGATCCAGATTCCATCGCTTCATTCTTAAACTACACTAAATCATTTACTGGTCTGGGTCTCATCCGGGCGTGGTCAAATCCGGAGTAGGGGTTATTTATACTCCTATAATTACCGGAATCACCATGGGCTTTTTGGCAGTTTTTTGGAATAGGTATTTACTAATGGCGTCCGTCACATTACTTTTTACATAATCAAAATCAATTGGCTTCATACCGGAGGCGCTTTGTTCAATCGTTTTTTTAATTATATGTCTGGTTTCCGCTAATAATTCTTGGGATTCACGGAGATACACAAAACCACGGGAAATAATATCTGGTGATTTTTTAAGTTTACAGGTGGTGGTATTGATACTGGCAATAATTACAAACATACCGTCCTGCGCCAGCATTTGCCTATCTCTAATAACTACCTCTTGTACATCACCAATGGAAAAACCGTCCACCATCACTAGTCCAGATGGAGCCTTTTCTTTTATAACATGGATTTTCTCACCATTAATTATTTCCACAATACTGCCGTTATCCGGTACAATAATATTTTCTCTCGGTGTACCAAGTGAAGCCGCTAATTCTGCACTCATTTTTAACATATAGTGATGACCGTGAACTGGCATAAAAAATTTGTAAGGAATTTGCTTTTGAATCCAGATGAGCTCCTCTCTTTTCCCATGTCCACCGGCATGCACATCCGTGTCAAAGTAAGTAATAATTTTGGAATCATGTCTGTACAGGTTGTCTTTAAGACCGGTGATAGCGCGCTCATTACCGGGGATAACAGAGGATGAAAGAATAATAGTATCTGTTTTGTTTAGTTTTATTTGTTTATGATTTCCATTGGCCATACGCATCAGAGCGGCAAATTCCTCACCTTGGGCTCCGGTAGAAAGGATCATCAGTTTATGGGGGGGATAATCAGCAATATCCTCAACGGCAATTATATGTTCTACGTCAGCTAGTTTCAGGAATTTTAATACTTCAACATTGTTTTTCATGCTACGGCCCTCAATCACTAATTTTTTGCCATATTTTTTTGCCATATTAATAAAGGCAATAATACGTTCTACCTGTGAGGCAAAGGTGGCAATTATAATACGCCCAGTCACCTCACTGACTATTTTATCAATAGTTTTGATTACTTGGTTCTCAGAAATAGTCCAGCCTGGTTTCTCAATTCCGGTGGAGTCCATAGTAAGAAGGAGAACTTTACGGTCCTTAAAAAATTTGTATTGTTCATATTCCTTTTCCGCCACTACGCCATTTTCATTTTCTACCCGCACATCACCGGTGTTCACAATATCACCAAAAGGGGTCTCAATAATCACTCCGGTAGAATCAGGAATAGAGTGGGTCAGGCCAAAAAATTTAAATTTTAAATCAGGGGTGAGTGGCAGAAATCCATCATCCTTACCACAAATTTTTATATTGAGTTCCGGTAAGTGTGGGAATTCTGTTTGCCTTTTTTTAATTAAAAGTGCACCGAATTCACGGGTATAAATAGGTGGGTTACCCAGTTTTTCTATTAAATAAGGGATACCACCAATATGGTCAAGGTGACCGTGTGTGATAACCAGAGCGCGGATTTTGCCCCTTCTCTCTTCTAAATATTTTGTATTAGGTAAAATATAATCAATTCCCGGAGTTTCCTCGGTTTTAAATTGGATACCGGCATCAATCACAATAATATCATTTTTATATTCAATCGCCGTCATATTTTTACCCACTTCTTCTACTCCGCCTAACGGAATGATTCTCAAAGTATCTTCCTTAAGGGCGGGCACAATATCTTCAAACTTTTTATGCTGGCTTTGGCCACTTCTCTTTGGTGGAGCGGGACGCCTGTTATTTTTTAATTGCCTTTTGGCATTATGTTGCAGCCCTGGCATGGAGGATAAATTACCACCACTGCTTTGGGGAGTATGATGATGGGGGGTATTATTTTGCTGGTGATGGTGTGGTGTAGGAGTGCTGCTTTTGGCAACATTTCTTAAAATAGAGCTATCAGCGTGAAAGGGGGCCGAGCGCCTTCTCTCACCAGAATTATTATTACTAGGAGTTGTCATCATATTGTTGTTTTGTTAAATTAATAAAATATTATTTAGCTAAGAAATTCCAAATTTTATCTGTTTCAATATACCATTTATATATTTCCGCAAATCTTTCAGAACGGTTGTTAATAAGGCCAGATTCAAAGCCTAAAATTTTTGACGGTAGTAGGTAATCAAATTCTGGTGAATAAAGAAAGACGGCTGGGATATCATTTCTAATTTCAGTTTCAAATAAGGCATACTTTTTTAATCTAGCTTCCTTATCAGAGATTTTTCTAGCATCTTCTAGTAAGGTATCAGCCTTACTGTTTGTATACATAGCCACATTAAGGCCAGTGTTTCTCTGGGAAGAGTGCCAAAAAGCGAATAAATCCAAACTGCGGTTAATAACCTCACCAAAAAGTAAGGCGTCATACTTTCTCTGGCCAATGATGGTTTGGTTTAGATCACCAGGATCAAAGGTCAACACTTCTACCTGGGCACCTAAACTTTCCCAATTTTCTTTTAAAATATCAGCGGTCTTTTTTAAATCAGTGGTATTAGAGGTGGAAATAGAAAAGGCTAGTTTTTGTGTTTCTGTTTTACTTATTTTTTTCTCCCAAGCCTTGGTGGTGTCATTAAACTTCCAGCCAGCTTTGGTTAAAATAGCTTGGGCTTGTTTTACAGCTTCATCTTTATTATAGAGGGTTAGATTATCTTGTTTTTGAGAAATAATGCCGTTTGGCAGAGGACCAGCAATTTTTTCTCCATAGCCGTTTAAAACCTCAGAGACAATCCGGTCACGATCCACAGTCATATTTAAGGCTTGACGCACTTCCTTGTTTAAAAATACTTTTGCCTGGTTTTGGTTAAAAAAGACACCAAAAATTCTTGGTAGAGAGATCTTTTCACCAATATTCCTGTCTATGTTATTTAAAGTGGTTAAATATTGTGGCGAGAGGGCACCAGTACTATCAATAGCACCGGAAGAATACGCCTCAGATAAAGACTTTTCGTTTTCATAAAAATTAAATTTAAGATTTGTGATAAATGGTTCACCCAATGTGTATTTATCAAAAGCCACTAATTCATAATGAGTTGGGATACCAGAATTATTTCTAAATATTTTTGAAATTTTATATGGGCCTGAACCAATAGGTTGTACGTTAAAGGGGCTGAAAGGGAATTCATCTGTTGTAGCGCTATCCCAAATATGTTTTGGTAAAATACCCAAAGTGGTATTTTCTAGAAAAGGGGAGTAAGGCTGTTTGAGTTTAAAAGCAATCTCAATATCATTTATTTTTTCCACATCAACCCCTATCCAGTTATTTCTTTTTGGACTACGAAGGGTGAGGTCTTGGGCTGTTTGAACGGTATAGATCACATCATCAGCTGTTATTTTTTTACCATCTTGAAAATAAGCGTTATCTCTAATTTTAAAGGTGTAAGTTAAATCATCATCAGAAATAGTATAACTCTCAGCTAAATCCGGTATTAAATCACCCTCGGCGGTGGCACGCATTAGTCCGGAATAAACCAAATATGTCAGGTCTCGGTCAGCATCTGATAATTCAAGTAAGGGATTAATGAAACGAGGGGAGCCAATAACACCTTCTGTAAATGAGCCACCGCGGGCGGGCATATCTTTTACAAAATGTAAGTTTACCTTCCATAGTAATGATAGGCTGGAAATAATTAAAACCGCAAAACAGACTATAAAAATAGTTTTTTCTGTTAGACCAAAAGAGCTAATTATTTTTCTTAAATAATCCGCCTTTGTTTTGTATAAATTTTTAATATTTAACATAAATAAATAGGGTTTTCTGACAAATAAATAAAAGACAAAATAAAATTAAGGCTTTTCAGAAAAGGGGATAACTAACTAGATGATAGTTAGTAGGGCCGAAACAGCAAAAAGGACGGCCACAATAATGGTAAAGTAAAACAGTTTTTGCTCAAAGCCTCTGCGGGAATGAAAACCAGCGTTAAAATTATCACTACCACCAAATGACCCACCCACACCAGCCTCAGATTTCTGAATCAAAATAGCCACCACCAAGATGATGGAAAGTACTATTTGGATATAGGGTAACAGCGGTGTTATACTCGTCATTTGTGGATAGTATAGCATAGGGTAAGATAATTGCAAGAGTCATAAATCCACCTTTAACCCTGGCTATAGGTATCATAATATGGTATACTCACTGGTAGTCGTAAGAACGTTTTTATTATTAAATTAAATCATTAAATCATGTCAATTATTTATATTTTAGCCGGTATCATTGTTGTCTTGGCTATCTGGGTAATTTTTTCTTATAATCATTTTATTGCCCTTATTAATCATGCCAAAGAGGCCTGGTCTGATATTGATGTCCAGCTAAAGAGGCGTTATGACTTGATTCCTAACCTAGTAAATACCGTAAAGGGTTATGCCGCTCACGAGAGTGCTACTTTTGATAATGTTACAAAAGCACGAACAGCCGCTATGGGCGCTTCTAATGTTGCAGAGAAGGGTAAGGCAGAAAACATGCTAACCGGAGCCCTGAAATCTATTTTTGCCATTGCTGAGGCTTATCCTGACCTAAAAGCTAATCAGAATTTCCTTGGTTTGCAGACTGAATTATCTGACACTGAGAATAAAATCCAGGCTTCTCGTAGATTCTATAATGGTAATGTCCGTGACTTAAATATTGCTATTGAAGCTTTCCCAGGAAATATGATTGCCAATGTTTTTCACTTTGCCAAAATGGAATTATTTACTCTTGATGAAGAAGCCGCCAAGCAACCAGTAGAAGTAAAGTTCTAATTTTCTATGGCTACTGTTTATACTGAGCAAGCTAAAAATAATCGCAAGACGTGGTTTTTGATGACCGTGTTTTTGGTGATTATTGTGGCGCTGGGGTATTTTATCTCTTATTACTATAATAATTCCGCTATACTATATATAGCAATCATTTTTAGCTTGTTTATGAATGTGGCCAGTTATTGGTGGTCAGATAAAATTGTGCTCAGTATGTCCGGCGCCAAAGAGGCCAAACATGATGAATATACGGAGCTTTATCATATAGTAGAGAACCTCTCTATTACCGCTGGCTTGCCTATGCCCAAGGTGTATATAATGAATGAGCAGGCGCCGAATGCTTTTGCTACGGGGCGAGATAAAGATCATGCGGTAGTGGCGGTGACCACAGGTTTACTCCAGATTTTGAATAAGAATGAATTAGAAGGGGTGATTGCGCACGAGCTTTCTCATATTGGGAATAAAGACATCTTACTTTCTACGGTAATAGTAGTTTTGGTGGGCTTTGTGTCTATTCTGGCAAATATTTTTATGCGTGGGGGAATGGGGCGAGGCGGGGATAGTGATAACAAAGGGGGAAATATTTTAGCTATTATTGGAATTATTTTTGTAATTTTATCACCTATTTTTGCCCGTTTAATCCAACTGGCTATTTCTCGGAAAAGGGAATTCTTGGCTGATGCCTCCGGTGTTCTTCTTACTCGCTACCCTGAAGGATTGGCCAGTGCTTTGCAGAAAATTTCCGGGGCAAATATTCCCATGAATAATCCTAACAACGCCACCGCCCATTTATTTATTGCTAATCCGTTCCCTCGATCAGACTCGGGACAAGTTGGCAATACTGGTAAAAAGATCTCCAGCCTTTTTAGCACCCATCCGCCAGTAGAACAAAGAATTAAAGCAATTATGGGAGTGCAAATTTTGAATTAAATTATTTCAATGAAAATTATTAAGGGCTTCTCTACAATACGGGATGGAAACATGAAAATATACCCGGGTAATATTCATAATAAAGAAAATGAGAATACTAGGAATAAAGAAAATAGGAAATTATTACTTAAAAAAGTTGGTTTAGATGATTCAAACCTAGTTCTAGCCGGATTAGTTCATGGTAATAAAATTGTTGTTGTTAGTAGTGATGATAAGGGCAAGGTAGTCCCTGATTGTGACGGATTTATTACTAATATTCCCGGGATAATTTTAGGGGTGACGGCGGCGGATTGTGTGCCGGTATATTTTTGGGATAAGAATAAAAACGTGATTGGTATGGTTCATGCTGGTTGGCGCGGAGTGCAAAAAGATATTATGGCAGAGATGATCAATCTTTTTATAAATAATTATGATTGTTTGGTGGGGGATATAGAAGTAGAAATTGGCCCACATATAAAAGATTGTCATTTTGAGGTGCAAGAAGACGTGATTGAAAATTTTACAGATTATTCTGATTATTTAAGGATAGTAGAGGGTAAAAAATATTTAAGCCTGGGCGGTATCATTATAAAGCAGTTGCTTTTGGTTGGAATTAGAAAAGAAAACATTCGGGAATCTTCTGATTGCACTTTTTGTGAAAAAGAAAAATACTTTTCCTACCGCCGTGACAAGCCGGAAGATATAGAGGCAATGATGGGGTATATTGCGATAGTTTGAAAAATTCTATTTTTAGTGTAGTATTCCCTAAATACGGAGGGTTCGCATAGCGGTCTAGTGCGCAGACCTGGAAAGTCTGTGTGGGGCAACCCACCAAGAGTTCGAATCTCTTACCCTCCGCCTTTGTTCGTTCAGACACTACTGTCTGATATCACTAGGTCATAATACTCATATCTTTTTTTGTGTATTTTGTGATATAATGAAGCTATTAATGAAAAAAAATATGCTATCAAAATTAAAAAAAAATGATAGCAAAATAATCCAAAAGAATTTATCTATTAAACTTGTAAAAGCCAACAAGAAACTTGAAGATAAAATTTTACACAGTTCTGCCTTAATTAGCTCATTACTTGACTCTATTCCAGACATTATTTTTTATAAGGATTTAAATGGGGTATATTTGGGGTGCAATCCCGCATTTTCTGAATTTGTCGGAAAACCAAGAGAAGAAATTATTGGTAAGACAGACTACGGTCTATTTGAAAAAGAAATTGCTGATTCATTTAGGGAGAATGATAAAAAAATGTTTAAAACAGGAGAACCTCGCCATAATGAAGAATGGATTACTTATCCAAATGGCCGTAAAATATTACTAGATACACTTAAAACTCCATATTACGGACCGGATAAAGAAAATATTGGTATTTTAGGTGTAAGCCGTGATATAACAGAGAGAAATAAACTGGAAGAAAATATTAAACATAACCTCCAGGAGCAAAAATTCCTGTCTCTAGTTTCTACCGAGCTTAATCAATACACTAATTTTGATTTGGTATTAAATGATATTTTAAAAAAACTTGCTATATTTACAAATTCTGGACGCGCTTATATTTTTGAAGATAGTGTGGATGGTAAGGCTACCAGCAATACTTATGAGTGGTGTGCTAGTGGGGTGATGCCACAAATTGATAATCTAAAAAATATTCAATACAGTTCTATTCCAGCTTTTCTTAAAGCTTTTAGTGAATATGGTATGTTTAAAGCTAATGATGTATCTAAAATATCTAAAGAGTTGCGTGATATTTTAGAGCCACAAGGTGTTAAATCTATTCTACTTTTACCCTTATTTGTGGGAGGGAGAAGACTTGGTTTTTTTGGTCTGGATGTTCTTGATAAGAATAGAGATTGGAAAATTGAGGAGGTACATTTATTAAAGAATATTTCTAATTCTATTGCTAGTGTTTATGATAGAAAAACAATAGATAGTATAAAGTCTGAATTTATTTCTGTTGTTTCCCACCAATTAAAAAATCCATTGGCAGGTATAAAATGGCTCAGTGAACTGCTGATGGGAGACAAGATTGAAAAACCAAGCGAAAAACAAAAGAAATATTTGGAGGACATACACCTTAGTAATGAAAGAATGCTTAAGCTGGTAGAAGATTTACTAAATATTTCCAATTTTGATAGTGGCAAGAAATTTACCCTAGTGAAGGAAAAAACGGATATTGTACAGATTGTTGATCAGGTTTTATTAGATAATCAACAATTAGCCAAGGAAAAAGAAATACAGATTATTAAATGTGAAGGTGTGCCGGATATTTTTTTCCTAAATATTGATGGTAACAAGATCAGGCAGGTTTTTGCTAATTTAATAAATAATGCTATAAAATATTCTAAAAATAAAGGGGTGGTTGAAATTGGTTGTGAACATAAAAATGGAGAGGTAATTATTGTAGTAAAGGATGGTGGTATTGGTATACCAATACAACAACAGAAGTTAATTTTTTCAAAATTTTTTAGGGCCAGTAACGCTCGTGAAAATGAACCAAATGGGACGGGATTGGGGTTATATTTTGCCAAGGTGGTTGTTGAGGCTCACAGTGGAAAATTGTGGTTTGAGTCTGAGGAAAATAAAGGCAGTACCTTTTATTTTTCCTTACCCCAATAATTTCTACTACTAATTAAAAAATTCGGACAAAAAAAGACCTTGAGAGGGTGCACGGTGCACTGCTAACTCAAGGCCTGCGGGGCTATAAAGCCCCGCAAAAGTTGTTGAACCAGTTTATTTGCTCGATTAATTCTCCAGAAATCCGACAGACTTTTTCCCATTAAGGGAGTCACACGTCGAGAGTACCAGAGACTAAGCAAACACTGATCCTACCAACTCAAGCTAGTATACCATATCTAGATTTAAATGCAAGTGCCTTTGTGCTTCTATTATTAATGGTATAATTACTGCATGAGAAATGTTTTTTTATTAATTACGGTTATTATATTTTTTATCGCCTCCGGATTAGTTTTTTGGGCGGGGTTAGCGCCTAAAAGTTTTTCTAATTTCTTTTCCTGGTCTTCGGAAATAACGGATACTGCCAGTAAAGCTGGTCTTTTAAGGAATCAGAATGGGGATTTTTCCGATAATATATTTTCCGAGCCGGTTTCAGGTGTTAAGGGTGATCTAGCTATAAATAATGTCTCATGGGTGGTGGAAGTGGTTAAGGATGAACAGTCTAGGGTGGCTGGTTTATCAAATAGAAAAACTCTCTCTCGTCAAAACGGCCTTCTTTTCGTTTTTGATAAGGCCGGTAACCAATCATTCTGGATGAAAGACATGCTCTTATCTATTGATATGATATTTTTTGATAGTAATTGGAAAATTGTGGAGATAGACAGTGATATATCACCAAATTCTTATCCGCAGATTTTTGGTAGCAAGGTTAAGTCACAATATGTGCTGGAAACTAATGCTGGAGAGGCCCTGGCTAACGGTTTACAGGTGGGGGATCAGGCTATTTACACAAACAAATAATTTTTTCTGGTTTTTTTCTAAAATTACCTCCTTTTCCGTCTTGTATTATAAGTAAATTCTGCAGGCTGTCTTTACACCTCTTCATTTATAGTTTTCTCTGTTGTTTTTTGGACTTTTCCTATTCTTTTGTTTATGGAATTAGTGTAAAATTGAGGGACCTTAAAATAATATTTAAGAAAATTTATAAGCAGTTTAGTAATCTGAGATTAAGAAATATTTAATTTTAAAAGTCCTCGGGTCGCCAACAGTAAGGCTCAACCAGACATTTTAAAATCAAACATTTCCTAATCTCTTCCAAAAAAATGGTCAAAAACACAGTCGGCGGGAAAAAGGAAGTAATGTTGGTAAAAAGTATTCAGAAAAGAGATGGTTCTGTGGTCCCTTTTGACCTAATGAAGATTGTTGGCGCTATTCATAAGGCCATGTTAGTAACCGGTGAGGGATCATTGGAGGAGGCAGAGCTTGTGGCCACTAAAGTTTTTGCAGATTTGGTCCGGATTTCCAAAAAATTCTCAAATTTTGTGCCAACAGTTGAGGGAATTCAGGATTCTGTAGAAAAAGAATTAATTTTAAGTGAGTATGTAAAGACCGCCAAGGAATATATTATTTACCGCCAAGAAAGAGCTAAGTTAAGAGAGCAAGGTGTCTCTGTACCGCCACGAGTTCGGGAGTTAACCGCAGAAAGTAAAAAATATTTTAGGAATTCTTTGGGGGAATTAGTTTATTATAGGTCATACTCAAAATGGATTGAAGATGAGTCCCGGCGAGAAACTTGGATTGAGACGGTGGACCGTTATGTAAATTTTATGAAGGGCAAGTTAGGCAGTAAATTAAAACCAGCCGAGTACAAAGAAATTCGTGAAGCTATTTTAAAACAAGAAGTGATGCCTTCTATGCGTTTGTTTCAATTTTCCGGCCCAGCGGTAGAGAAAACAAATGTCTGTGCTTATAACTGTTCTTTTATTGCGCCGTCATTACTCCAGGATTTTGGAGAAATAATGTATCTCTCAATGTGTGGAGCCGGTGTCGGCTTTTCTGTGGAGAGTAAAAATATTCAATCCTTGCCCCAAATAAAAATTCAGACCGGTAAAAAATTACACGCCTTTGTGATTCCGGATACTAAAGAAGGTTGGGCTGACGCCTTGGTCTATGGTTTGAAAACTTGGTATGACGGTAATGACGTAACTTTTGATTTCTCTCAAATTCGCCCCGCCGGTGCTCGCCTAAAAATTATGGGCGGTAAGGCTTCTGGACCGGATCCTTTAATTCGTCTTTTGAAATTAGTTAGGGAAAAGATTTTGAAGAAGCAGGGGCGCCGTCTCTCAAACCTTGATGCCCATGACATTATTTGTTCTATTGGTGACTGTGTTGTATCTGGTGGCGTACGCCGCAGCGCCCTTATTTCTCTCTCTGATTTGGATGATGAGCAGATGCGTGATGCCAAGAAAGGGCAGTTTTATCTGACTGATCCCCAAAGAAGTATTGCTAATAACTCGGCTGTTTATATGCAGAAACCAAGCAGTGTGGAGTTTATGGATGAATGGATTGCCTTGATGAAAAGCGGTTCTGGTGAGCGTGGGATATTTAACCGTGGTTCCTTGGCTAAATCATTACCAGAGAGAAGAGTAAAGCTTTTGAAGGGTCATTTAGAAGATCTGGGGACAAACCCTTGTGGAGAAATTATTTTACCCTCAAAGAGCTTTTGTAACTTGTCTGAAGTAGTGGCGCGGTTTGAGGATGATGAAAAAAGTTTGCTAAAGAAAATAAAATTAGCCACCCTTTTAGGTACCTATCAGTCCACTTTAACTAATTTTCCTTATCTATCAAAAGAGTGGAAAGAAAATTGTGAGCGAGAAAGACTTATTGGTGTCTCCATTACCGGTCAGTGGGATTGTCCAGTGGTTAGAAATCCAGATATTCTAAAAAAATTAAAAAAAGAAGTTTTGAAAGCAAATGAAATGTATGCCAAAAGGTTTGGAATAAACGCTTCCTCTTGTGCCACCTGTGTAAAGCCATCTGGAACTGTTTCTCAGACTGTGGACTGTGCTTCCGGTATGCATACTAGACATGCGCCATATTATATCCGCCGCGTGAGAATTTCTGCCACGGATTCATTATTTAAAATGCTCCGTGACCAAGGTGTCCCTTATTTTCCGGAAGTTGGTCAATCAAAAGAAAATGCCACTACTTATGTTTTGGAATTTCCTATCAAAGCACCAAAAGCTTCTGTCTATAAAGATAACCTAACTGCCATAGAGCAATTGGAATTCTGGAAAATGGTGAAAGTAAATTATACCGAGCATAATCCTTCTGTAACTATTTCTGTGGGGGAGAATGAATGGATTTTAGTGGCTAACTGGGTTTATGAAAACTGGGATATTGTGGGTGGGCTTTCCTTCTTGCCAAGAAGTGACCATGTGTATCAGTTGGCTCCATATGAGGAAATAGATGAAAAGAAATATAATGAGCTGTCTGAAAAGATGCGTAATATTGATTTCTCAAAAATTATCACTTATGAAAAAGTGGATGAAACCGAGGCTAAAAAAGAACTAGCCTGCGCCGGGGGGACTTGCGAGGTGGTGTAGGAAACAACAGCCGGACTTAATCCAAATTATTCGCGCTTCACCCTTCCCGAGTACGGGTGGGCTCCGACGCGACGAATAATTTTAATTAAGTCCGGCTTTAGTTCCCCTCACTTTTTTGCTAAAAAGTTCAGTCCGTAAGGCACGAAAAAGTAATAATTAATCAGTTTTTAATTTACTTGCTTTATTTTAAATTTTGTGCTATTATTAAGTGGTCTCCGTATTGGATGATCGCTCCATATTAGAAATAATATTGGGAGGAAAGTCCGAACACAGCCTGGGCGCAAGCCTGGGAGCAAGGTAGCGGGTAACGCCCGTCTGGTGCAAGCCAAGAGGTGACCACAGTGACGCTTTAGGCGAAAGCCAAGAGCGCCCCGAGCGCAAGCGAGGGGCGAAGTCTGCAGTAATGCAGAAGTGCAACGATCAAATCCTTACCCCTGTGCAAGGTCGTGTCTCACGCAAGTGAGAAGTGCCGCTTGAGCCTGATAGTAATATCCGGCCCAGATAAATGATCGTCTATGATACGTAAAAATATCAAGACAAAATTCGGCTTATAGATACGAAGGCAACATGCAAAATCGCTCCCCGAAGGGGCGATTTTGCATTTACAGTGGTACTGTAATATGGGGTTGTTTTGATTTTCATAATTACAAAAATTCCTGTATAATAGACCGATAAATGGTCAAGAAGTTTTTTAATTTTTTTAATAAGGAAATTAATGGCTTGCACGAAGCCGCCTATTTACTTGGTTTTTTTGCCCTGATGTCACAGCTCCTGGCCTTGGTTAGGGATAGGATGTTGGCAGCTACATTTGGTGCCGGGCACGAACTGGATCTATATTATTCCGCTTTTCGGATTCCGGATTTTATTTTTGTCACAGTAGCTTCACTCGTGGCTATTTCCGTGCTGGTACCTTTTATTATTGAGAAAGTGAATGTGAGTATAGAGGAGACCAAGAAATTTATTGATAATATTTTTTCTTTTTTCTTTTTGTTAATGATTTTAGTCAGTGCGGTGGCTTTTATTTTGGTGCCATATCTGGTACCGCTTATTTTTAAAGGTTTTGCTGTTACGGATTTCCCGGAATTAATTATTCTAACTAGAATATTATTATTATCACCAATCCTTCTTGGCTTATCAAATTTCTTTGGTAGTATCACTCAGGTTTATAAGCGCTTCATGATTTATTCTGTGAGTCCGTTGGTTTATAACCTTGGGATTATTATTGGTATTACCACCCTCTATCCAATTTTTGGTTTAAAAGGCTTGGTTTATGGTGTGGTTCTGGGTGCCCTACTTCATTTGCTAATTCAGATTCCATTTGTGTTTAGGCAGGGGATGTTTCCCAAGTTTAAATTTAATTTTGATTTCCCGGGGATTAAAAGAGTCCTGATATTATCCGTGCCCCGGACGTTTACCTTGGGCATAACGCAAATCACCACCATTTTCTTGATTGCTATGGCCACTTTTATGAAAGAGGGGTCCGTGGCTATTTTTAATTTCTCCATAAATTTGCAGGGTGTACCACTTTCAATTATCGGAGTTAGTTACTCTATCGCCGCTTTTCCCACGCTCGCAAAATATTTTTCCACCGGACAAAGAGAAAAGTTCCTGGCGGAAATGATTACCTCAGCTCGGCATATTATTTTTTGGTCAATTCCTATTTCTATTTTATTTATTGTTCTTCGCGCGCAGGTGGTGCGTACCATATTGGGAGCGGGGGAATTTAATTGGGAAAATACCAGGCTCACCGCCGCCGCCCTGGCTCTATTTTCCTTTTCTGCCGTAGCTCAAGGCCTTATTCTTCTTTTTGTCCGTGGTTTTTATGCCATGAATAATACCAAGAAGCCTTTAATTATTGGTACTATTTCTGGAGCCTTAATAATTGGTTTGTCATATTTCTTTGTAAATATTTTTTCCACTTACCCCACTTTTCAATATTTTATTGAATCACTTTTCCGCGTGACGGATATAGCCGGAACCGCCGTTCTCATGCTCCCACTGGGTTATACCTTGGCAGTATTTATTAACTGTATTTTACTCTGGATTTATTTCAGAAGAGAATTCCCTGGCTTTACCAAAGCTTTACGCCTAACTATATTTCACACCTTTTCCGCCTCTGTTATTATGGGGGCCGTGGCTTACCTGGGTCTGAATATCTTTGTTCTATTTCTAAATATAAATACTTTGTTTGGTATTTTTATGCACGGTTTCCTCTCTGGAATAGTGGGAATAATAGCCGGTATTATTGTACTTAAATTATTAAAAAATAAAGAGATTGAGGAAATCTGGACCACCCTTCATCACAAGATTTGGAAAGCCAAACCTCTCCCCGCGGATATAGCCGAAATCTAAAAACCATAAAGTAATATCTCGTGGTTTTTTTAGTTATTTTCTGCTAATATTACATTCATGCCCCCTAAATCACCAGAAAATGTCCCCATCACCCCCTTTGAATCCCTCCTCACTTCCCTCAAAGATCAATGGGATTATAATGTGAGCGCCTTGGCCCAAACCGGTATTTTAGAAACCTTCACTGAGAGTTATACCCGCGGTATCCGCGGCCTGGACGGTAAAGAATACCCTGTCCCCGAACCAGAGGAAATCCAAGCCAGACTAGAAGCTAATAGGGAAATGCTAGACCAAAAACTGGAACAAGGCTTTACCAAACTCCTCCTTGTCCCATTTGGTCTGCCTCTCTCCAAACTCACTCTCCGTTTCAAACAGCTAATTGAAAGAAAATTCCAAGAAGGCAAGCTCACCTCCACTGATGGCACCAAACTAGATTTAGACACCAATCAACCACTTTACCAATACGAAGAATGGACTGAAGACAAGCTCTTCTATAATATACAGAAATTTGATACTAAAGACCACGGTGGTCACACTAAAACAGAAATCCTCTCCACCCCCAATCAAGGTTGGCAAATCCTCCTGATTGAACCAGACCTAGAGATACCCGCTAAAGGTAATGGTCAAACAAAAGCTAATCGTAAGCAATTAGAAGCTGGTCTCTCTGCTCTCGACTGTCTCAAACTCACTCAAACTGACCCTAACTACCAAAACGAAACTGGTTTCACACCAGAAGCGGAAGTCACCCTGATGCTTCAAACGCTTCAAAATGACAATCAAGTCATTAATGATTACAGTGGAAAAGGTAAATTCGCCCGTTGCTTCTCTTCAATGTTTGCTTCCGGCCTTGTGCCGTTCGCGTGCTGGAATCGTGGCATTCGTCAGGCGTACTTGAGCAGCGGCGGTTCGGATAGTCGCAATGGCAATAGCAGTTCGCGTTCGTCGGTAAGGGTGTAGTCCCCATATTTTGCTTTTGACATTTAGCTTTATTTTTTCCCTTTATCATTTTTCCTTTCTGAAAATTAGGTTAGGAAATCATGTAAAAACATGCTATAATTAAGTTATGAAAAATTGGTCCACAAATACTAAAAAATTGAGGCAAAATAAGGCTGAATTTACTGTTTGGAGGATTGAACAGCTAATTAATTTTGGTTTGGGTAAGGAGAAGCTCAAATTAACTGAACTTAAGAAATATTGGAAGGTTATAGATATTGACCCGCTAAAGAGAAAATTTCTGGCTTTATTTGTAAATTAGATTCAAATAAGTAATTATGACTAAAAAATCTATTTTATCTAAAAACCAAAAAGACATTTTAACAATAATCAGTAGAGATAAGATTATCTGTAAAAATTTTTATTTGACTGGTGGTACAGCATTAGCTGAATTTTATTTACACCACCGTTTGTCAGAGGATTTGGATTTTTTTTCGGAAGGTGAATTTGAACCACAGGGCATCTCTATTTTTTTAGAAAAAATAAAAAAGAAGGCAAAAATAAACAAAGTAGAATTTCAACAGAGCTTTAATCGAAATTTATTCTTTCTTGATTTAATTGATGGAGATAAAATTAAGACAGAATTTACTTATTTTCCTTTTACTCGGATTGAAAAAAAACAAAAAATTCAGGATTTATATATTGATAGTTTATTAGATATTGCTGTTAATAAGGTTTTTACTATTTATCAAAAACCCCGATCCCGTGATTTTATTGATTTATATTTGATTTTGCAAAATGATAAAAGCCTGTTACTTGATGATTTGATAAAAATGGCTCAAATAAAATTCAATAATTATATTGACCCAATACAGTTAGGAACTCAGTATATGAAGGCTCTAGAATTAAAAGATTTTCCTAGAATGCTTATTGATATTAAGGAAAGTCTTTGGCAGGATTTTTTTGTAAATGAAGCTCAAAATCTCTTCAAGCAAATTATTAAGTAATCTAATATTCAACCTAGTGTTAAAAGAACATCTTACATCTCCCGAACAATCCACCCCCTTTGAATCCCTCCTCACTTCCCTCAAAGATCAATGGGATTATAATGTGAGCGCCTTGGCCCAAACCGGTATTTTAGAAACCTTCACTGAGAGTTATACCCGCGGTATCCGCGGCCTGGACGGTAAAGAATACCCTGTCCCCGAACCAGAGGAAATCCAAGCCAGACTAGAAGCTAATAGGGAAATGCTAGACCAAAAACTGGAACAAGGCTTTACCAAACTCCTCCTTGTCCCATTTGGTCTGCCTCTCTCCAAACTCACTCTCCGTTTCAAACAGCTAATTGAAAGAAAATTCCAAGAAGGCAAGCTCACCTCCACTGATGGCACCAAACTAGATTTAGACACCAATCAACCACTTTACCAATACGAAGAATGGACTGAAGACAAGCTCTTCTATAATATACAGAAATTTGATACTAAAGACCACGGTGGTCACACTAAAACAGAAATCCTCTCCACCCCCAATCAAGGTTGGCAAATCCTCCTGATTGAACCAGACCTAGAGATACCCGCTAAAGGTAATGGTCAAACAAAAGCTAATCGTAAGCAATTAGAAGCTGGTCTCTCTGCTCTCGACTGTCTCAAACTCACTCAAACTGACCCTAACTACCAAAACGAAACTGGTTTCACACCAGAAGCGGAAGTCACCCTGATGCTTCAAACGCTTCAAAATGACAATCAAGTCATTAATGATTACAGTGGAAAAGGTAAATTCGCCCGTTGCTTCTCTTCAATGTTTGCTTCCGGCCTTGTGCCGTTCGCGTGCTGGAATCGTGGCATTCGTCAGGCGTACTTGAGCAGCGGCGGTTCGGATAGTCGCAATGGCAATAGCAGTTCGCGTTCGTCGGTAAGGGTGTAGTCCCCATATTTTGCTTTTGACATTTAGCTTTACTTTTTCCCTTTATCATTTTTCCTTTCTGAATTTTTTTTCTCCCCCCCATTTCTAAAGAGTGGGTTGGGGTTATGTTATAATAAGCTAGTCTAGTAAAATAGACCAAACGGTGTCTTTGGTCTTATGAAGTAGGATGCAAAGCGTTTGTTACACCCTTACGTATGAGTAAGTATTATCTGCCGAGAATGGAAGGGTTGAAAGCAGATGAAAAAGCCCAGCCCGGGCGTCTCTGGTTTTTGCGGAGATTGGAGATTACGGAAAATATTTGTCATAAATTGCTTCCGGCAATGTGCCGAACGCGTACTGGAATCGTGACAATCGTCAGGCGAACTTGAACAACGACAATTCGGATAATCGCAATGACAATAGCAGTTCGCGTTCGTCGGAAAGGGCTATTTATCTAGTGACCGATACCAACCGCCAAGCTCTCGGCTGATCTCGGTAAGAGTTTCCTGGTTTTTGAAGAGTTGTGTTTCGTCGGCTATTTTTAGATCAAGCATTAATCTTAAGTTAAGTCTCAATATATCAATTTTAGCTTGGGCCTTGAGCATATATGGTCCTTTGGTAGTCTTGGGAGCATATTTTGCCATTGTCAAAAGCTCCATGAGTTCAAGAACACAACGGTCAGTTATCATCCCAATAGAATAGCGCCAGTTTTTGTCTAATTTTGCCGTAATTTGGACTATACTTTTAAATAAATCATAAACTTTTAATATTATGGATGCTTCTAACATAGATGTGAGTATAACAAATTTTTATAAAACCTGGCAACTTTTTAAGAAAAGAAAGAGAAAGACCATAGAATTTAGAGAGTTTGAATATTATGTTGAAGAAAATATTTTTGAGCTATCCAAAGAATTATTAAATAAAGGGTACCAGCACGGCGGTTACCGGGAATTTGAAGTATATGAAAATAAAAAAAGGCTAATCCGAGTGGCCGGTATGAGAGATAGGGTGGTTCATCGCCTAGTCTATGAATATTTGTATGTAATTTTTGATAAAACTTTTATATTTGATGTCTGGTCCAGTCGAAAAGGTAAAGGCTTGCTTGGAGCGATAGAAAGAACTCAGGAATTTATCAATAAACATAGAAATTATTATTTTTTGCGTGGTGATATAAGTAGGTTTTTTGATTCTGTCTCGCAAAGATTATTGCTCAAGCTTTTAGAGGAAAAATTAGGAAGTAATTTAGCTATGTATATTTGTGAAAGAATAATAAAAAGTTTTAAGAATAAGAGAGGGGAAGAAATTGGAATACCAATAGGGAATATTACTAGCCAGATTTTTGCGAATATTTATTTAAATGAATTGGATTTATTTGTTAAAAAAGAGTTAAAACCGGCGTTCTATATCAGGTACGGGGATGATTTTTTGATAGTAGACAAAGAGGCCGAATTGGTGACTAAAAATAGGGAATTAATGCTTGATTTTATTAAGAATAAGTTGCTCTTACAATTAAATAAGAAAAATGATATATTAGAGAAGTGTAGAAACGGAGCAAAGTTTTTGGGGGTGAAAATATACCCAAATGGTCGCAAGTTATTAGCTAGGAATTTTCGGAAAATAGGTCGTAATTTGAATAGTAAAAATATGGCTAGTTACAGAAGTCTGATTTTACAGCACAGCCCCAAATACCTTAATAAATTTGATTGGTTAATCTTAGAAAAAATAGAAAATGGAGAAATCAGTATTTGAACAGGGAAATATAGGACAAGGAAACCAAGATAAGATAAAAGTGGTTTCTCTGCTAGCTGATTTGCGCATCCGGGGGCAAGAGCTTGATTTTATGATGAATAATTTAAAAACCTCAGCTGGCGGAGAAGAAGCGGAAGTCTTTGAAAAAGGAATAATTTTGGTTATAAATGAGGCTTCCGGTGATAATCCATTGGAATCGAAACAGGCAGATGAGTTTTTAGAAAAAAAGGAGGTAGTTTTAAGAAAAAAGATTGATTCTTTTGATAAGGCTGACCCAATTTTCAGTGCTTATCTTTTGGCTTTGATTGTAAAAGCGAAGCAGGCCAGTGGCGAAGATTTTTCAGGTGATATCAAGAGAGCAAAGAATTTAGCAAGTTTGGCTAAGAATTTGCCAGTTTTCACGCCGAACGATCTTTTACCTAATGCTTTGTTGTTGGGTATTCAAAAAAGAGAAAGTGTAAAATTAGAAAAACCAAGTTTGGCTGAGGCTTCACAAATAGCCCAAGAAGATAGTGATTTTTTGAAAAATTACGCTCTTGTTCTGTCTGAATCTGAAAGAGGTGTTTTTTTGGAACTTATTCCAGAAAATATTAAGGAAGAAGTATCGCGTATTTTAGATGCTAAAGTAGCTGAAGTTTTGCATCAATCTGTAGTGTTAAAAGATAGCTCAGATTTTCAGCAGAGGAGAAGTGTTCGAGTAAGATTGAGAGATGAACTGGAGAAAATTATTTCTGACGATAAAACAGATGAGAAGTATATTGCTAAAATGCTTGGCAAGGCTCTTGGGGGAATGGGGGAAGATAGTAAGCAGGTGATTTTGGATATGATACGTGATGAGTCCGGCAGAATTGCCGACACTGAGGCTATTCATGTACCAAGAATATTAAAAATATTACTAGATAATTTTGAAGATTATCGAGTAAATGATTTAACTTTACAATTATCTGCCTCGCCAGAAATCAACAAGCATTTGACTTTATATTTAGCTAGTCGTCTTTCTAAAAATGGTTATATCCCAAAAGATGTGGCGGAGTGGTATCAAGGAAGAACACAGAAGGAAGAATCAGTAGATATTTATAAAAAAGTAGTCGGCTCTCTTGGTGTAATTCCTAGCAAGCAAGTTTTGGAATTTGTGGCTGATGATAAAAGGTGGAAGGATGGTAAAAAAAACCTGTCTCTAAGTGAAAGAATTGAGAAAATAAAAAAGAGCAAGGAGAAATTTGAAGATATCTCAAAAAGTTATGATTTGGTGGAGACATTAGCTTCAAATGAAGATGACGCTCTTATTTATTATCTTATAAATGGAGGTAAAGATAGGTTTAACCTTATAAATAATTATAGTTTTGATAAGTTCAAGGAGATGTTAGGGCTTATCTCGCAATTTAAAATACATGAAGGACCGATGCGTAATCTGGAAAAAGGACTAATTTCCTCCGGAATGAAACCTGAAGAAGCTAAGGATATATTGGTCAGATTGAGAGAGGGTAATTTTCTGCTTAAGAATACTGATCAATCACTGCAGACGGCCAGTTTTGAAACTAGTGAAAATAGTGCCGTGCTAGGGGCTAATAGAGAACTGGCTTCTATTATGGGTAAAGAACAACTTGGTGTGAACCTAGCTTTTCCACTTTATAGAAAATTTTTGGAAGAAGAAAAAGATAGTCAAGCAAAAAGATTTTTAATAAAGGTCCAAAAAGCGTCTTCATTTACTGACAGATTGGCTTTAATGTTGGAAATTGAAGGAGTCTATCCTGATTATAAAGGAATGGTAAAAATGAAGCTAGCTGAAAACTGGCAGAAATTTGGTGAAAAAATGATTATGGAAATGCCTTTAGAGCAGGTGCTGGGTGAGCAAGCTGTGCCAGTAAAAGGTGAAGAAATGTTGCCAAAATTGGATGTGAAGAGAATTGATTTAAAACGAGCTAAAAAAGAACTTCTAATTCTTTTAAAAGGAGAAAATAAGGCGATGGGGGATACCCTGCGAGAAATTGCTAAAAAGAAAAAAAGTATTTTTGGACTGGAAAAAGGGATTCTGGCACAGAAAGATGGTTCAAAGAAAAAAGAATTACAGGATAAAATTGATGAAATTAAGGGGGATATAAAAGAACTTGAAAAACAAGTGGAAATACTGAAAGACGCGCGAGCTGACGAGAGGTTTTCTCATTTGAGCGAAGCGGAAAAGAAGAAAGAAGTAGAGGTATTGTCAAAAGAAATCATGGCTCTGACGGAAAAAAGTTCGAGTGCGATATTTGTCTATCTTATAATGCAAGTACTGGGCGAGGAAAATCTTCGGGAAAGTGATATCTCACTTATCAAAGAAATGGAAAGCCATTTGCAGGGAGCATTTCAAACTATTAGTGACCACCTTAATTATGATAAACCAAAAAGCGAGACAAAGAGAGTGGCGGTGAATTTAAAATATTTAGATAAAGCCGAGCGACTAATGACCATGGTTCGTTTTGCGGATAGTAAAATTTGTTGTTTTTCAAGTAGTAATTATGAAATGGTTGTTCAACATAGCACTCCGAACAAGCAATGGGTAGCTTCTATTAATAAAGATCCACTCTCTTTTGTGATTTCAATGGAGACGCCACAAAATAGTGGAAATGCAAAATTGGAGGTAAATGATAATGTTGGTTTTATCTTTGGAAATTATGCCTTGGATGAGAGTGATAAATTAGCCATTATGCTAAATGGAATATATTATGCGCCTGGAATTGGTAATAGAGCACAAGTAGAATCTATTTTATTGGCAGTTGAGAAAATGTTTAAAGGATTACCAATAAGAACTATTGCTATTGCTAGTAAATATGGTGGTGGATCTGTTGGCGATAATCTACCAAAAGACTATAAAAATAGTGCTGTGGAGATGACTCGGTTGCGCGCACTTGATGATAGCTCGGGAGAGCCAGAAAATAAAATTTATGATGACCTTGATACAGGAGAATATTTAAATAAACCACATATGTATAGTGGTACAGTGTGGCATAAGAAGGTATAAAATTAAAAATAAAGAAAGATGGATTTAAAACATATCAGAAATTTTAGCATTATTGCCCATATTGATCATGGCAAGAGTACTTTGGCTGACCGCATGTTGGAAATTACTAACACTATTGAAAAGAGAAAGATGATGGAGCAGGTGCTGGATTCCATGGAGCTGGAGCGGGAGCGCGGTATTACCATCAAAATGCAGCCGGTCCGGATGAAGTATAAAAGCGAGGGTCAGGACTACATTTTAAACTTGATTGACACCCCCGGGCATATAGACTTCTCATATGAGGTTTCCCGCGCTTTAAAGGCCGTGGAAGGCTCAATTTTGCTCGTAGACGCCACTCAAGGCGTCCAGGCGCAAACCCTTACCACCCTGAATATGGCTCGTGAATCAGGCCTTAAAATCATCCCTG
>CAZSCE010000010.1:0-22487 GCA_964605355.1 uncultured Candidatus Saccharibacteria bacterium | reverse complement strand
GAACCCCTGACATCTTCAACGTCAATGAAGCGCTCTACCAACTGAGCTAACCGCCCGTGTGCCCAATATTACACTATTTTCTTAATTTTTCAAGAACTTATAAATATCCTCAACAGCCTTCACAGCATCACCCACGGCAATGTTGTTTTGTTTATAAAGACCATCCGTACAGTCACCGGCGGCCCAGATACCAGCGGTTGTGGTTTTTTGATTTTTAGGGTCAATGACTATTTCTTCTCGGTCATTTAATTTAACTAAACCGTGTTCAATAAAATCCACGGATGGATTTGCCCCAATTTCCACAAAGATACCGGTGACCGGTAACTCCACTGTTTCCCCGGTATTTTTATCCTTATAGATTAAACCAGTTACAAATTTGTCACCTTTGATTTCTAGCAGGTCTACATTAGTAATACCTTTTACTTTTGGATTTGCTAATATTTTTTGCATCATAATAGGTTCAGCCCTGAAATCACTTCTTTGAATAATGGTCACGGTTTTGGCATAAGCCAGAAGCTGGGAAGCCGCCTCAAAGGCGCTGTTACCACCACCAATCACCGCTACATCGGCGTCACCAAACATTGGGGCATCACAGGTGGCACAATAGGTGATACCTTTTCCTTCAAATTCCTCGGCCCCTTTTACTATTAATTTTTTCCTGATACTACCTGTCGTAATTAAAATGGTTTTTGCTCTATACTCGGCTTTGTTAGTTTTAATTATAAAAAAGCTGTCGTCTTTTTTTACATTAGTGACGGTTTCTCTTTCTTTTATTTCAAGGTCTTTGGAGTATGATTTCAAATGATCTTCCAGCTTTTTATGAAGGGTATCACCAGAAATGGAAATCTCACCAATCCAGTTTTGGATCTCGCTAGAACCAGCGCTCTGGCCACGAAAACTTTCCGTAATAAAAATAGTTTTTATTTTTTTGCGGGCCGCATAAACACCACTAGCCACTCCGGCCGGGCCACCACCAATAATAGCTAAATCAAATATTGTTTCCATTTAATTATTCTATCATACTTTCAACCTCACCCGCCATCAGAATGTCGACCTCTCCTCATCCGATGAGAGGTTTGGGATCCAGTTCCCCTCACATTAGTTAAGGGGAGGGGTTAGGGGTGAGGTTGTTTTACTTCTTCTGTCTTCTCAAGAACGCTGGGACCGCGCCCCAGTCACTATCATCATCAAAGTCACTTTTGGTAGTTTTCTTATCCTCGGTTGGGATCTGGCTGGCTTGAACTTCTACCTTTACTTCTTTTTCTGGGGTGGGGCTAGCACCAAAGCCACCAAATAATTTACCTTTTTTATCTTCTTCCTTGTTGGTTACAATACTCTGAAAAAGGGATTTCTTGTTAGTAATATCAGAAAAACCGGAAGCAATAACGGTAATCTTTAATTCATTTTTCTTTAATCTCTCATCATGAACCGTACCAAAAATAACCTTAGCGTTTGGATCAATTGATTCCGTAATAAGTTTGGCGGCGTCCTGGATTTCAAACATAGTTAAATCATCACCACCAGCAATAGAGAAGAGTACACCTTTAGCTCCGGCAATTGAAAGTTCCAAAAGTGGGGAACTGATAGCCAGTTTAGCGGCCTCCAAGGCGCGGTTTTCACCACCTGCAATACCAATACCCATCAGAGCAGAACCGGCGTTTTCCATAATTGCTCTAATGTCAGCAAAGTCAGTGTTAATAATACCTGGCATGGTAATCAAATCAGAGATACCTTCTACCGCTTGCTTTAAAATATCATCACACATTGAGAAGGCCATTTTAGCAGTGGTTTCTCTGGAAATAGTGGCTAATAGGCGGTCATTTGGAATTACAATCAAGGCGTCCACACATTTCCTTAATTCTTCTAATGATTGCTCGGCAATTTTCATTCTCTGAATTCCTTCAAAGAAAAATGGTTTGGTTACCACGGCCACAGTCAGTATTCCCATTTCTTTTGCCACACGGGAAATAATTGGCGCTGCTCCAGACCCTGTCCCCCCACCGGCACCATAAGCAATAAATGCCATGTCAGCACCTTTTAGGGCTTCTTGAATTTCTTCCTTAGTTTCCTCGGCGGCTCTTTTACCAAGTTCTGGATTCATTCCGGTACCCAAACCTTTGGTTAAGTTTTTACCAATGTGGATTTTTTTTGAAGCCAGAGAATTATGGAGATCCTGAGCATCAGTATTTACCGCAATAAATTCCACCCCTTTTACTTTGGAGTTTATCATATGATTGGTAGCATTTTTTCCGGAACCGCCGCAACCAATAACTTTTATTCTGGCAAATGCTTCTACCTCTGGTTTAATTTGTGGCATAATGAAATATAACTGAATGTTCTTCAGCAATTAATATCTAATAAATTATTAAGTCTCTAGGTGAATAGTAGCAAAAATAATTTTTTATGGCAAGAACTGTTTAAACCAGGACACAATCCTGTTTTTAGCCTTATTTGAAGCCACCGGAGCGCCAAAGGAAATTTCTTCACCAGTGGATAAACCCCAGATACACAGGCCATATGCTACTGACCAAGAAGAATCTTTTATCTGAAGATTTTTCAAATTTGTATTGAAATCTACCGTTCCCAGTTTTGATGGCAATTTTAAGGTGGCGCGGGCCAGATCCTCAATTGTTGATACCCCGGATGTACCTCCGGTTAAAATAATACCCGCTGGTAATAATCCACTGCGCCCTAACTTTTTTAAATGTGATTCTATTAAATCAAAAATATCTGACAGGCGAGCGAGAATTATTTCCTCTAGTCTTTTTTTAGGATAATCATTTTCTGTTCCGGTATTTATTTTTATTTTTTCGGCTTCATCGAGGGGAATCTTTAGACCCAGAGCAATATCATTTGTGATGTCTGTACCACCAATAGGAAAGACCTCAAGCGAGATGGGCATATTGTTTTCAAAAACCACAAAAGAAACGGTCTCTGAACCTATATTAGCTAAAATACAACCCGCAATTTTCTGAGTTTTACTTAGGGCCACCATAGAGCCGGCTAGTGGGGAAGCCATAATATTTACCACTTCAACCCCCAGGTCTTCCACGGTATCTATCAAATCATTTAAATGATGTTCCAAGCAGGTGACAAAAAGGGCCTTTACTTCAAATTTTATTCCCTTCATGCCAATAGGGCGGCCCAGCACTATTTTCCCATCAATTTTATAGGAAATAGGGATGGTATGGATTATTTTTTTATTAATAGAAATATTTGTGGGAATTTCACTTTCTGCCACAGACAAAACATTTTTTACATCAATTTCTGTAATTTCAGAATCAGCCCTGGGAATAATTATGGAGCCATGAGATATGGTGCTACCCACGCCAATACCACCAATAGAAAGAAAAGCCCTTTTAATTTTTACATTAGCCATTTTCTCAGCCTCAGCAATAGCTATCTCTAAACTTCTTTTTGTATCACCGGAATTTATAATATAACCGTGGCGCAAACCTTTTGATTCTGCAAAACCGGTACCAATAATTTTAAAATTATCCCGCCCGTTTTCACGGATATTTTCCACCACCACAATTTTAATTTGGTAGGTACCAATATCTATTCCAACTGCAATATTCTTTGCCATAACTCCCTGTATTATATAACAGAAAGTTTTTACATGCTAGACCCCAAACTGCTTTCTAAATTTTTGTTCCAGTTTTTCCATTTTTGGGCCATGGTCATAACCCTTGAGGTGAACCAAACCGTGAATAAAAAGAAAGGTGAGGAAGTTTTCAAAAGGGCGGCCAAATTCCTTCATCATTTTCCTAGATTCACTTTTACAAATAAATATTTCTCCAGAGGTTTTTGATAGAGGGAAACTTAGAATATCTGTGGGCTTATTAATATTCCGATAATTTTTATTTAATTCCTTGATTTTTTTAGCTGTACAAAAAACAAGGCTGAGTTCATATTTAGAACTGAGCACTGCTTTTTTTATTGTTTCAAAACCAGGAGGCATTTAGTTCTTACGGCTCTTCACATGACCTTCAGCGCGGTCAGCCATTTTACCCATTTTTATAAGATCCATAATTTCCGCTTTTCTCTTAAGATTCTTTAGGGTGTTTTTCTTATTTTTATAGAAAGAAAGTTCGCGTAAGCTGTATCTCTTTGATCTGACCTTTGGCAAAATACCAGAACCCTGCACTTTTTTAGTAAAGCGCTTGATGATTCCTAGGTTATTTTCGTTGGCGGTTTTTGTTACTTCTACATTTATCATAGGCTGTAATTTAGCATAGTCCGGCTTATTTTACAAGTTTTTTCAAATAATCAGCCAAGTCTTTGATATTTATGGTTTCCTGGGCGCGGGTGGAGACATCACGAATCATGATGGTGTTATTCATGGCTTCCATTTTACCCATAATCAAAATATAAGGGACTTTTAGGCGCTCCGCGGTGGCCATCTGACCGCCCATTTTATCTCTCCCTAATGAGTGGTTTATATAAATATTTTCCTGTCTTAATATGTCTATCACTTTTAAGCTTTTATGTTTAGCTTCATCACCAAGTTGGATAAAGAAAACCGAAGTTTTTTTGATTCGTGGTGGTTGCTTTTTCTCAGACTCAACTTTGAAATTCATTTTTAAACCAATAGTTGGTACATCTTTTTTGAAGCCCATTTTTTTACAAGCCAAGTCACTACGGAAACCCACGGCTAATGACTCATCAGTCACTTTAGGATTTTCTGACTTCTGCTTTATTTCAAATACCGTACCGGTGGCAAAACGGCGGTCTGAGACTAGGCAGTCATTTATGCGGTAGGGGATATCCAAACTTTCCAAATACTCCAGCACTTCCTTAAAATGTATACGGCTCTCATCAGATAAACAGCCAATCAGTTTTGGGGCTTCCTCTTTTAGGAGACAGCATTTCTCATTTTGGCAATTTAAAACTAAAAAGGGATCCTTTTTAAATTCCTGACGGCAGTGGGCCTGCATGTTATTAATATTTTTACGATAATAGGCGGTGAGCTCCCTTAAAAATTTATTATATGACTCCCTATCCCCAATACTATTTATTTCCACATAAAGATCTTTAAAATTATTATCTTCTAATATTGTCAGGGCGGTTTTGATAATAATAGCCTCGGCAATACTTTTAGTGGTGCCAATAATTTCCAAGCCAATCTTACGGTGCTTACCGGTATTTTTTTCCGGCCCCTCGTCAATAAAACCATTATATGTAATCATCACCGGCTGGGGCATAATGGCCATATTCGTATTAAAATAGGTTCGGAGTAAGGCGGCTTTTTCTTCAGCTGTATTTTTTATTTTTTCATTAGTCCCAATATGAATGATGGGCTCGGCATCCTTCAATGTTTTAGCCTTTTCCTTATCCTCCTTTTCAATCTTTGGTGTTTCCACCGGCATAAAACCATAATAAACAGCGGCCTCCGTATCCTTGCTGATATTTTTTAAATCCAAAAACTTTGATTCTTTTTTATTGGTTTTTTTTGCCATATTATTATTTTATTTAGCCTCCGCTACCTGCCCCGGGAAGAAACTTATTTTACTTAAAGGTGTTAGTCTTATAAAAGGCCGGCCGGAAAATAAGCTTCTTTTTACCGCCCCAAAAATACGGGAATCCTGGCTAACAGATCTATTATCACCCAAAACAAAATATTCACCATCTTTTAATGTAGTGGTATTATCTGCTCTTGGCGGCATATTTAATTTGTCTATTTTAATGTAAGGCTCATTCAAAGTAAATTTATTTTTATCAGTCTCACAATCTGGCTTACAAATAGTGACCACGTCATTTTTAACCTGCACAGTTTCTCCGGGTAAACCAATTACTCTTTTTATATAATAAATTGCGGGATTAGTGGGTGGGTGAAAAATAACCACCTCACCTCTTTGGGGATTTCTTAGGTGATAAGTGAGCTCGTCCACAATCAAATATTGACCATTAGCAAAGGTGTCATCCATAGAGGGACCACTGACCAAAAAAGGCTGAGCAATATAGATACGAAAAGGGATGACGATAATCAAGGAAATAACCACAATTTGAACTAATTCACCCCAAAAGCTCTGGCGGAATTTGGTAAACCAACCCGTCTCTGTAACCGGTGTATTTGTATTTTCCTCGTTCATTCTGGCCATTGTATTACATAATGCCGTTTGACACAAGGAAATTTTAAAATTATAATGAAATACATGGCAAATTATATAATTGTGGGTTTAGGAAATCCGGGTGAGGAATATGTAGAGACCAGACATAATCTGGGGCGCATGGTGCTGGATTCTTTTGTGAAGAAAAATGAATTCTCAAATTGGGAAATGGAGAAGAAATTAAAGGCGCTGGTTTCAGAAGGAAAGCTTGGCAAGAGTAAAGCCGTGCTTTTAAAGCCGGAAACTTTTATGAATAAGAGTGGGGATTCTGTCCGGCCAATTATCAAAACTAAAAAAGCGGCGGAGACATTAGTGGTGGTGCATGATGATTTGGATTTGCCTTTAGGAAAAATCAAAATTTCTTTTAATAAAAGTTCCGGTGGGCATAAAGGGGTGGAATCCATCATGCGCGCTATAAAAACGGAAGCCTTTATCCGTCTGCGCCTAGGTATTTCCGGCGAGACCGCCAGTGGTAAAATTAAGAAACCGCAAGGTGAGGAAAAGGTGATTGATACTATCCTGGGTGATTTCAAGGAATCAGAAAAACTGGAATTAAAAAAGATTATTAAAAAATCCGTCCTCGCCCTAGAACTCATTATCAACGAAGGCCGTGACCGCGCCGTAAGCATGCTGGGAACTATAAAATAGTAGATAAACAAAAACTCCCGGTTAATTCCGGGAGTTTTTGTTTTAATTAAAATTTTAATTTACATACACAGAACAAGAAGTGGTAACCTCATTATCATCACCATCAGTGATGGTGACGGTGGCACGCTTGGTCCCACTGGAGCTATAAGTTTTTGTTGGATTCTCTGAAGAGCTGTCTAGGCTGTTTGTACCGGTCCAATCATAGCTATAGTCTCCATCACCCCCGCTAACATTGGCAGACCAACGGACACGGTCATCAGTTTCCGGATCATTTGGAGTAGCAAAACAACTGGCACTCAGGTTATTACCATAGTAATTATAATTCCAACCATTATTATTGTAATTATTATAGTAAACATAATTACCATAAGCATCATAATAACCGCCATTATTATAATTATTATTTAAACAATTATAAGTAAAAATACCATTTATATAGCAACCGTTATTTGAACCGTTGTTATTATTGTAATTATTATAGTAATTACTGTTATAACCCAGATTAGTAATTGTTTGAGTGGCCTGGTTATTATATTCAACACTTTCAGCTACCTGATTTAATGGATCAGCGTTAATGGTAATTAGGCTACTGTATAAATTTGTCAGATTACTAAAACCTAAAGTGAAAAGAATGCTCTCACCTGGGCGTAATGATATTTGGGTAGCTGAACTAAAGGTAGGGTTTGAGGTAGAAGGCAGAGCGGCGGTAAATGCCCAAGGGCCGGTCACCGCGTCACCATCATTTCTAATTTCAAAACGAATTCCCACCATATCAGAATAGTTAAATTGAGTCTGGCTGTTAATGAGGTTTGAGCCAGTTAATATACCCACTTGTAATATTCTCACCGCTAAATCAGGCTTGCCATAATAGACTGGCTGAATAGGGGCCGGTTGAGAAGGGACATATGAATTTGGCCTTGAACCAGAAGTAGAAACAGTACCGGTAGCAACAACAGTCACCGGAGCCTTAACGGTATCCAGAGAGGCGTTTTTAATGGTTATTCTAACAGCACCTATTGTCTCAGATTTTTGATTTTTATTATTTTCAAAAGACCCCGTTATATTTAGGCGCACTAAATTTTCTGCTGTGGTTGGTCTAATCGTTATAGAGGTATCATCATCTAATAAATAATAGGAGGTCTCACACTCTATATTTTTTATTCCGTTTGTTTCTATCGAGGTCAGGCGGACATTATCATTACAGGCATAAGAGATAGTAAACAAACCATCCTTTAATTCTCCCTTTTTAAAGTTTATGGTGAAATCTTCACCGGAATTTAAAATAATTTTATCAGCCTTCATAGTGGCGCCTTCAGCCGGAACAAAAACGGAGTAGAGAGCGGCAGAGAGGGAACCGGACACTCGCGAAATTATAGCCGGTAGGTAAGAGACGGACATTAAAATTACGATAATAATAAAAGCTATTAGGATTAGTTGTAGCAATCCCTTTAGGGTAAGATTTACAAACCAGTTGTAAACTCGTGAGAATATTCCTTTTTTTTCTGTGTTTTCCATATGTTTTATGATAATATTAAATAAGCCTATAAATTAGCTGATATTTGCTTAAAACTCTAATATAGGGTATTATACTATAATGCTAAAAAAAAGTCAAGCTAAATTTGTATTTTATTTCGGAACCATTTTTGTGGTGACTTTTATTCTCTTGTATTCCGCTGGGCTTGTACCAGAATCTATCAAGGTAAATAGTGGAGATTCTCTTCGCACTTTGTGGGATAAAGCTCAGACAAATGCCATTAAAAATCAAATTGGTCAGGAAAATATATTAGGTGAAAATCCAACCAGGATTGTTATTAGTAAAATAGGAGTGGACGCCACAGTGGCAAACCCCAGCACGACAAATGTCACAACCTTGGATGAATATTTAAAACAAGGTGCTGTTCGTTATCCGGGGTCTGGATTATTAGGGGTAGGGAATATGTTTATCTTTGGTCACTCTACCGGTATTGCGGTGGTTCACAATCAGGCCTACAAAACTTTTAATGGATTAAAGGATTTAAAAAGTGGGGATGTTATAAAAGTATACGGGGAGACCAAAACCTATACTTATAGGGTGGCCACTGTGACCCTTGTTGATCAAAATAAAGCCCTAGTTGAGTTTGGTAATAATAAAAACATGTTGACCCTCTCCACTTGTAATACTTTTGGTGCTAAAGAGGAGCGCTATGTGGTGGAGGCAGACCTTGTCCAATAATACCCTTTAAATAGAACGTATTTTATCCACCCCAGAATTTAAATGTTTTAATCCTTGACATTTTTTATGTTTAGGTATATAATACTAATCTAAGTTAATTAATAAAATATATGAAAAATATTATAAAAATACATAAATTAATTGTCGGTGGCATTATTTTTTCAATGGCCCTTATCTTTTTGTTTACCATAATTAATCCTGTAGTAGCTAGCGCTGCTTCTACTTGTTCATATGGTCAAGCAGAAAATGATCGAAATTTTACCTATGATACTAAATCAGATGGTACCGCTTATATTCAAAATAGAGCAGATTGTGATATGCCAATGACTTTAATGGTTTATAAAATGTTTGATGCTTCTATTTCAACTCAGACTATTTATTCCCATCAAAGCGCTGTAATCCCGGCTCATTCCTCTATGACATTGAGGGCTAGTTTACCAAACTGTAAGGCTCAGATAGATCTTTTTTATGGTCTAAATCAGGTGCCAGCTACTACTCAGGAAGTTGATTATGCCTTTAGTGGTGGTAATTATTGTACTAATTCAACTCCTACACCCCCTCCCACACCAACCCCTAGACCGAAACCAGCTTTGAACGTTTCTTGTTCTGCTAATCCATCTTCAGTAAACGTTGGTGACTCTGTGAGTTGGAGCGCTACTGCTTCTGGTGGTAATGGTTCTTACACTTACTCTTGGTCCGGAACAGACGGTTTATCTGGTAGTTCTTCTTATCTTTCTAAAACATATTCAACCGCTGGAACTAAGGCTGGTACAATTACCGTTACTTCTGGTAAAAAAACTGTGAGTAAAAATTGTTCAGTTGTAGTAAATCAAGTGATAAACAATGATTTAACTGTTTCCTGTAGTGCTAGTCCTTCAAATGTAGACTTGAATGAAAACGTCATTTGGCGAGCAAACCCTGCCGGCGGTACAGGATCATATACTTATAGTTGGAGTGGTACAAATAGCCTAAGCGGTAATAGTCAAAATATTAGTAAGAGTTACAATACTCAGGGTACAAAAACTGGTACGGTTACAGTGACCTCTGGTGGTTTTTCTGCTAGCGCTTCTTGTACCGCAAGAGTAAATGAGGAGATTGTTTATAATGATCTACACGTTTCTTGTTACGCTTCACCTTCTTCCGCTCAGGTTGGTAATACTGTCCGCTGGTATGTAAATGTTTCTGGTGGTGATGGTAATTATGATTATGATTGGGAGGGAACAAACAATTTAAATAGCTCCAGCCGTAATCCAGCTATAACTTATAATACTCCCGGTAATAAGGAGGCCACGGTGACCGTAACTGATGGTGATGGACAAGAAGAGTCTGCTGATTGTTATGCTAATATAAATCAAAATTCTGTCTTGGCCTTTAGTCAGGTAAATCAAACCCCATTAGCTGGTGCGGTTTATTTGAGTCAAATACCATATACTGGTTTTGCCGATAATATGAAGTTATATTTCTTTATTCTTGGTCTGGCCTTGTTTAGTGCTTATGTGTCTTATGTCGTTATCTCTTATAATAAAGGATATTAAATAAAATAAAAAAACCCCGTTCATCATGAACGGGGTTTTTTTATTTTATAATCTTTCAGAGATCTCTTTTTGCAGTTTAGCTTTTAGGCTTTCCAAGCTAATTTTTTCTTGTTTTCCTGGTTCGGCAGCAATGCTTCTGGATTCTAAAGTTAGCTCACCGCTTTCAATTTCCTTATCACCAATAACCAACATATAAGGCACCTTCATATTTTTACCGGCGCGTATTTTCTTGCCCATGCCTTCATCTGTATCATCAAAATCCACACGGATATTCAAAGCCTTTAATTCATCGGCAATTTTTTTGGCATAATCATTGTGATTTTCCCGGACCGGAATAATTTTAATTTGCGAAGGCGCCATCCAGAGAGGGAAGTTACCCGCATAGTGTTCAATAAGAAAGCCAATAAACCTCTCATGCGTTCCTAACGGTGCGCGATGAATACAAAGAGGAGTCTCTTCTTTTCCTTCTTTTGATGTATAGGTTAAACCAAATCTTTTTGGCACTGCAAAATCTACTTGGTTTGTGGCTAAAGTAAATTCACGCCCAATCGCGCTCCAAACCTGAACATCAATTTTTGGTCCGTAGAAAGCTGCTTCGTTTGGAATTTCAACATATGGTATTTTTGACTCAATTAATACTTTTCTAACCATATCCTCAGTTTTTTTCCAGAGAGCTGGTTCATCAACAAATTTCTCACCAAGTTTTTTAGGATCATGGGTGGAAAACCTCATAACATATTTATCAATACCAAAAATCTTAAAATATTTTAGATACATATCATTAACCGCGCGGAATTCATCAGCAAACTGCTCCTCGGTACAATATATATGAGCATCGTTCATAGACAGCATTCGAACACGCATCAAACCAAATAATTCTCCAGATTTTTCATGTCTATATACCGTGCCGTACTCCGCTAGACGCATAGGCAAGTCTTTATAACTTTTTTTATCACAACCAAATATTTTATGATGGTGCGGGCAGTTCATTGCCTTTAGGTAATATTTAACACCTTCATATTCCATTGGTGGAAACATACTATCTTCATAATAGGGCAAATGACCACTCTTGAGATACATAGATTCTTTGGCAATATGTGGTGTCCTGACCCTGAGGTAACCTGCAGCATCCTCAGTTTCTTTTGCCAGTTTCTCCATCTCATCAATTAAAACCGTTCCGTTTGGTAGCCATAAAGGAAGCCCCGCACCCACATCATCATCAAAAGTAAATATTTTTAATTCTTTTCCTAATTTACGATGATCACGTTTTTCAGCCTCTTCTAATAATTTTAAATATTCTTCCAGCTTTTCTTTACTCTCAAAAGCTAAACCGTAAATACGGGTAAGCATTTTATTTTTCTCATCACCACGCCAGTAGGCACCGGCAATTCTTTCTAGTTTAAATCCACCAGACGGAATTTCTTTGGTAGTGGCCACATGCGGGCCGGCGCAGAGATCAGTAAAGTCTCCGGAAATATAAATGGTGGGCTTGGCGCCTTCTTTTTCAATATCCGCAATTAATTCTAGTTTGTAGGGATTACCGGCAAACATTTCCTGGGCTTCCTTGATAGAAATTTCCTTCTTTTCAAAAGTAGACCATTTCTTTAATAGCTCACGCATTTTCTGCTCAATCTTGCCTAAATCTTTATCGCTGATTGGCGCACTAAATTCAAAGTCATAATAAAAGCCGTTATCAATAGCGGGGCCAATAGCTAATTTAGCGTCTGGATAAAAACTCAAAACCGCTCCGGCTAAAAGGTGGGAGAGTGAATGCCTAATATTATATAAATTATTTTTTTCCATATAAATATCATCATACCGTTTAATGGCCTTTTATCAAAGCTTGACGTTTATAATTTTGTATGTATAATTTAGAAAGGGTTTTGTACAGGGGGTAATAAAAAAAATAAGGAGGGAGCGCAACATGATAACACTTAGGGAGTGGATGATTGGTAAGGGCCTACCGGTGAGCGGTCAGGAGGGACCATTGGTTGGTGATGCAGATGTCTCAGAAATCCTGGACTATTTGCGTGATCAACATGGTCCACGGCCGGATATAGATCTGGCTGGAGTGGACGTCTTGTCTGAGGTGTTGGTCATCACAGACATGGAGTTCGGTAGTTTTGACGCATCCACCTGTGATTTTTATGGTGGCGTGGAATTCATCCGGTGCAAGTTTAAGAAGTTGAACTTTGCGGAGTCGATAGCACATGGACATTTCCGGCTGAATAGTGTCGTCGTTCAAGAGGACCTCATTCTGCCGGAAAATTTCTGTTGCATCCACTGCCGCCCTGACCTCCAAGACTTGCATGTTTCGGGTAGAATTCTTTTTAATGGGGAATGAACACCATCGGACTGTCGGGACCCGTTTGCAACCACTTTACAGTGGCGGCAGACGGGTCTTTTTTCTTGCAATAATAACTAAGCGGTCGCTTAGTTATTATTGCATTTTAAAATTATAAAATTATAAAAAATTATAAAAAATGAAGTATTAAATTAATTCTTTCATTTTATCTACTATCACGGTGATCTCGCCGTTGCGGAGGGAGAGTTTGCCTTTGATGGCCACGCATTTATCTTTTACTAATAAATTTTTAAATTCGGTCATGGTGCGGGGGAAGACCACAGTTTCCATAGTATCGGAATAATCAGACACTTTCATAAAAGCCATGTTGTCACCTTTTTTGGTAATGATGGCGCGGATGTCCTCAATGATCCCAGCAATAGTTACATCTTTACCTTCTTTAGGTTCCTCTTTGGCTTTTGAAATACTATAATTTTTCTCATCAATAATTTTTTTAAATTTATCTAAGGGATGGCCAGATAGGTATAAGCCCAGAAGTTCTCTCTCCCAGCTCAGCCTCTCCATGGGGGTGGCGGCGGGATAATCCATCAAGGTAAAATTATTCATATTTTCCAAACCAGCCACGTAGGAACCAAAAAGAGAATCCTGATTTTCAGACATTTTACCGGCTTCTTTGGAATAGGTGAGCATGTTTTCCACGTTGCCCATCATTATTCCGCGCTCAGCAAACTCGTCCAGGGCACCGGCCTTGATCAAGGCCTCAAGGGATTTTTTATTTAAATTTTTGTCTTTTATGCGGTCCAGAAAATTGGAAAGGGATTTAAATTTTCCGTTCTTTTTTCTTTCTTCAATAATGGTGTTGGCAATTCCTTCACCAAAGTTTTTTATAGTAGTTAAGCCAAAACGGATAGTGTCTTTGGCGCCGGAAACTTTCACCACAGTGAAATCCTGGAAACTTTCATTTACATTTGGTGGTAGCACGGGAATATCCATACGCTTACAATCACCAATAAATTCCGCAATTTTTTCCACATCACCGGCGTCTGCGGTCAGCACGCAGGCCATATAAATGGCGGGGAAGTTTGCTTTCATATAAGCAGTTTGATAAGCCACCCGGCCGTAACTGGCGGCGTGAGCTTTGTTAAATCCGTAAGCAGCAAAAGGTTCAATCAAGGCCCACAGCTCATCCGCTTTTTCCTGAGTCATACCATTCTTTAACAAACCCTCTTTTAATTTACTTTTTTGGGCTTCCATTTCCGCGGGGATTTTTTTACCCATCGCCTTTCGTAATTTATCCGCCTCCAGCCAAGAATAACCACCCAGTTTGATAGCTATGAGCATCACGTCATCTTGATAAGTGATCACCCCAAAAGATTGCGAAAGGATTTCTTTCATGCGTGGATCTAGGAATCTGATGGTGCGGGAATTATGCTTTCGTTTTATATATTCCGGAATGGATTCCAGCGGGCCCGGACGGTAGAGCGCCACCATGGCATTAATATCATGAATGGTTGACGGTTTTAATTCTTTTAAATATTTTGTCATACCGGAACCATTCAGCTGAAAAAGTCCAGTGGTCTCACCGTGAGCGAGAAGCTCAAAAGTTTTGGCATCATCCATAGGGATATTTTCTATATCCACATCTACATCATCAATTATTTTTGCCAGAGATACCGCATTAGAAAGAATAGCCAAGTTTTTTATACCTAAAAAGTCAAACTTTAATAATCCGGCATCTTCCACGGCATGCATATCATATTGAGTAATAATTTTTTCTTCACCTTTAGTATCAAACTGAAGTGGTGTAAAATCCGTTAGTGGTGCCGGTGCCATCACTACTCCGGCGGCGTGCACGGAAATGTGCCGGGCACAACCCTCTACCTTTTTTGCCATATTAATAATAATTTTTACATCCTCTTCTTTGTCATACATTTCCTTGAGCTCAGCCACATCCTTTAACGCTTTATCAATAGTCATGGGGAAACCTTGCGCACCCATGGGAATTAATTTAGAAATTCTATCACCTAAAGTATAGGGGTAGCCCATGGCCCTAGCCACATCCTTCACAGAACCGCGCGCCATCATAGTTCCAAAGGTACCTATCTGGGCCACCTTATCAGCGCCGTATTTTTGTTTGGCATAAGCAATCACTTCATCACGCCTGTTATCCGCATAATCCATATCAATATCCGGAGCAGAAGGGCGCTCTGGATTTAGGAATCTTTCAAAAGGTAATTTAAATTCAATTGGATTTACATTAGTAATTTTAGTGAGGTAAGTAGTGAGTGAGCCGGCCACGGAACCTCTGATGTTTGTTAAAATATTATTAGCGTGAGCAAAACGGAGGAGGTCAGCCACCACCAAAAAGTATGGCGCATAACCTTTATCTTTAATAACTTTTAATTCATATTCCAAGCGGTCCGTATACTCCTTTGTTTGCTCTAAACCACGCACCTGAAACCCCAGATACGCTAATCTTTTTAATTCATCATCCGGTGCCAAGCCGCTCTCCACCTTAAAATCTGGAAAAACCCAAGTCCCTAATTTTAATTCCAAATTACAAGCGTCAGCAATTTTCAAAGTATTGGCCAGGGCCTCCGGTGTCTCCGTAAAAAGTTCTTCTGCCCTTTCTGAATCAATAAAAGAAAAATCTTCTTCCGCACTATCAGAATTCTTATCAGAAAAATCACCGTTTGTATTTACTAATAATAATGTATCACGAGCTTTTTTATCATCTTGATGTAAATAATAAGTATCATGGGCGGCCACCAGGGGAGTGTTTGTCTCATGGGCCAGCCGGATAATTTTCTTCATGGTCTCCTCATGACCCTCAATCTCTGGATGATGAGTCAGTTCCAAATAAAAATTATCTTTGCCATATACATTTTTATACCAAGAAATTAAACGGTGGGCCTCATCTATATTTCCATTCTTCAAAGCTTGGGTAGTGGCTCCAGAAAAAGAAGGGGATATACAAATCAAACCTTCATTAAATTTTTCAATTAATTCTGTATCAATGCGGGGTTTATAATAAAAGCCTTCCAGGTTAGCCTGCGTAACCAGCTTTATTAAATTATGATAACCGGTCAGATCCTTTACTAATAGTATCAAGCGGGAACGGCGGTTATCTATACCGCCTTGTTTGTCAAAACGGGTGCGGGCGGCCACATACATATCCGCACCAATAATCGGTTTTATTTCCGCTTTTTTACAAGCTTTGTAAAATTCTATCGCGCCATATAAATTAGCATTATCTGTCAGCGCCAAAGCCGGCATCTCATATTTTTTCGCCTCCTTCACTAACTCTGGAATTTTTGGCAGGGCATTAAGCAGGGAATAGTGGGAGTGCACATGCAAGTGTACGAATTTGGATGACATGAGGGTATTATAACCTTTTTTATAATAATCCAAAATTACCACCAGATATATTTTTGTGTTATAATACCCCCATGAAAAAAGGGCCGCGGGGTTTTACACTTTTAGAAATACTTTTGGTGGTGGGAATTATTGCTATCCTCGCCGGTATTGTTATCTCTGCTATTAACCCTGGCCGGCAATTAGCTACTGTTCGAAATACCGTGCGTCAATCAGATATCAAACAAGTTAAAAGCGCCATGGAGCAGTATTATATTGATAAATCATTTTTTCCTACCACTGTTACCAACGCACTCTTAGAAATTTGTGATACTGGTGCCCTTTCTTCTGCTATCACCCCGCAAACTGAAATTTCTTGTGACGATTTAGGTTTTGTGGATCTTTCTATTCTTGTGCCCACCTATGTCACCGCTATACCTAAGGACCCCAGAGCCACCTCCACTAATGGTACTGGTTACTTTGTTCAAAAAGATTCCACCAAAAAAATTGCCCTCCGTGCTCCGCTAACTGAAATTGGTGCTGATGGTAGTATTGGTAATGTTGAGTGTACTGATTTTACTTATACTGATTGGTCTGCTTGTTCTGATAGTAATCAAACCAAAACTATTCTCACTTCCTCACCTGACGGCTGTACTGGTGGAACCCCTGATGATTTAAGTCAAAGTTGTGTTTCTGATCTTTGTAGCCACTCACCAACAGATGCTGATTGTTGGTCTTCTTTACAAGGTAATATGGCCTGGACGGCTATGGGATCTATAGTAATAACGAATGTTCAAAACACTACTACTGGAGCTATAAACACAGCTACCCTCGCTGGTTTAGCTGGTTCATATCCCGCAGCTGATACCTGTTACGCCCTGACAGAAGGCGGTTTTGAAGATTGGTATTTACCGGCTAAGGATGAACTGATGGCTGGTTGGACGGCTTTTACTAGTTCTATTTTTTCGGATGGCTATTATTGGTCATCTACTGAGTATTCAGATGCGCCATTGTTTAGCACTTGGTACCTGACCACATACATCTCGGGTATGGAACACAAGAACGCGAAGGAAGCTGCAATAGTAAAAGTCCGTTGCCTCCGCTAGTTTCTAAAATATTTATTTAATTTTATATCAAACTATCTTTTCTGTGCTATAATATCCACATGAAAAATAAAAAGAAAGGTTTTACATTATTGGAAATACTTTTGGTGGTGGGAATTATTGCTATCCTCGCCGGTATTGTTATCTCTGCTATTAACCCTGGCCGGCAATTAGCTACTGTTCGAAATACCGTGCGTCAATCAGATATCAAACAAGTTAAAAGCGCCATGGAGCAGTATTATATTGATAAATCATTTTTTCCTACCACTGTTACCAACGCACTCTTAGAAATTTGTGATACTGGTGCCCTTTCTTCTGCTATCACCCCGCAAACTGAAATTTCTTGTGACGATTTAGGTTTTGTGGATCTTTCTATTCTTGTGCCCACCTATGTCACCGCTATACCTAAGGACCCCAGAGCCACCTCCACTAATGGTACTGGTTACTTTGTTCAAAAAGATTCCACCAAAAAAATTGCCCTCCGTGCCCCGCTAACTGAAATTGGTGCTGATGGTAGTATTGGTAATGTTGAGTACACTGTTACTTTTGATGCTAATGGTGGTACGGGTTCTATGTCTGATCAGGCCATCACTGAAGGTGCTTCTGCTAATTTAACTTCAAACACACTCACGAGAACCAGTTACACTTTTGCCGGTTGGGCCACAAGTGCTGGTGGAGCCGTGGTCTATGCTGATCAAGCCAGTTATACCATGGGTGGAGCCAGTGTAACTTTGTATGCCAAGTGGACAGTAGTTGATCTTTGTAGCCACTCTCCAGTTGATCTGGATTGTTGGTCGGCAAATCAGGGCGCTATGACTTGGGGGCCGGAGGTCTCAACTGCGGCTGTAAGTACTACTGATGGAGCGGCTAATACTGCTATCCTCGCGAGTATGTCGGGTTCATATCCAGCAGCTGAGGCTTGTGATGCTCTGGACGAAGGTGGTTTCAGAGATTGGTATTTACCAGCCATTGATGAAATATTTGCTGGTGCTTCAGCTCTTCCTTTTTCAGCAACTACTTTTTGGTCGTCTTCTGATTATACTGGTGGCTTCAATCCAATTGCAAATGATTTATATAATTATAGTGCGCCACCCCTTAAGAGTACTGACCCAGAATCGTCAAGTAAACAAGTCCGTTGCCTCCGCTAGTTTTGTAAAATATAAATTAATTTCTCTCAAACTATTTTTTCTGTGATAGAATAGAACGCACGTGTCCCGTTTGATAATCAGGGGATGCAGATTTATCACTAGAATATGATTGGTAAATAATATACTGGATATCTACTATGGTTTATTAGATAATTATTAAACTGGGATGACTCAGAACGAAGCACTGGATATTTTAAAATTGGGGCATAATGTTTTTTTGACTGGGCCGGCGGGGAGCGGGAAAACGCATTTGCTGAATAAATATATTAATTTTCTAAAAGATAATTATGTGGATGTGGGGATCACGGCCAGTACCGGTATTGCCGCCACGCATATGGGCGGAACCACCATTCATTCCTGGACGGGGATGGGTATAAAAGATGTTTTGGATAAAGGAGAGCTGGAGGAATTAAAAAGCCGAAAGTATTTGCGTGACCGTTTTGACCGCACCCAAGTTTTGGTGATTGATGAGGTTTCCATGCTTCACCATTTTCGTTTAGACTTGATAAATAAAGTTTGTCAGTATATGAAAAATAGTTTACTGCCTTTTGGCGGGATACAAGTAATTTTGTGCGGAGATTTTTTCCAATTACCACCTATTGCCCGCAGTGGTGAACCGCTGGCGCAGTTTGCTTATGAAGCGGAAATCTGGAAGGAAGCTAATTTTAAAATTTGTTATCTGGAGGAACAACACCGTCAGACAGATCAGGCTTTTCTAAAAGTTTTAAATGAAATCCGCGGTAATAGATTATCTGAGGAAGGGCTCAGGCATTTGAAAAGCCGAAATAATGTAAAAAATATTTTAGGGCTAGAGCCTACTCGCCTCCACACACATAATATTGATGTGGATGAAATTAATCAGCGGGAGTTACAGAAACTTGGTGGTCAGCAACGAGAATTTCAAATGGAGACCAAGGGCCGGAAACCGCTGGTGGATTCCCTGATTAAAAGTTGCTTAGCCCCAGAAGTTTTAAAATTAAAAGTTGGCGCCAAGGTGATGTTTGTGAAAAATAATTTTGAAGAAGGTTTTGTAAATGGGACATTAGGTAAAGTGGTGGGTTTTGATTATGAAGGGCCTATAGTACAAACAGCGCGCGGTAAAAATATTCATGTCAAACCGGTGAGCTGGATGATAGAGGAGGAAGGTAAACCAAAAGCCACCATTGGCCAATATCCTTTGCGTTTAGCTTGGGCTATTACTGTACACAAGAGTCAGGGGATGAGTTTGGATGCTATAGAAGTGGACTTATCAAAATCTTTTGAACGCGGGATGGGTTATGTGGCGCTTTCTAGGGTGCGCTCTTTAGACGGACTCACCTTACTGGGGTTAAATGAGATGGCGGTTACCGTGCGGGGAGAGGTGCTTGATTTTGATCAAGAATTAAAAAAGATTTCTAATAAACATTTGGCCGAGATGGTGGCCCTGTCTGATGCCGAGAAAAAAGACCGGCAAGAAAAGTTTTTGAAAAAGATTTCACCAGCCCGGACGGCCAGTGGCAGAATTAAAAAAGTAAAAATTTCTACTTTTGAAGAAACGAGAAAATATTTGGAGGCGGGCCTAAATTTAAATGAAATTGCCAAGACAAAAGGAGTGGGGATTAAAACTATTTTTGATCATCTAGAGAAACTTTTAGACGCTGATTTTAAATTAGATATTAGAAGTTTGGAAAGTGAAATCCCCACCAGTAAATTTAAAAAAATTTGGGGCGCCTTTAATGAAATTTATGGGGATAATAGGGAATTACGCCTCACCCCAGTGATGCGGGTTTTAGGTGGGGAAAATAAAGGTTTCTCCTTTGAAGACCTCCGCCTCGTCCGCTTGTTTCTCAAGAAGAAAGGGCTTTAATTTTAAAAATAAAAAAGGCCGGGCACATGGTGCCCGGCGGGTGATACAACTTTTTTTGATTTCTAACCACGCAGCCAGTTGCCTGACTTATGTACGCCTTTCGGTGGTTTGTAGGAACCAAGTCTTTTAACCACCTTGTGCCTCTTCCTCTTTTCGTCTGGTGGAATGAAGTCTGATCCAACGCTAAAGTTAGACTCAAGCTGTCTGACCAGTTCAATAGCTTTCACTGGTTTAATGGCCTCCACCCATTGAACGAGGTGGCCCACATTACAAATGTTGCCAACCAAAAGAACGTTTCTTTTCATATTCTCCTTTAGATGTTTGTCTTATAGGACGATAACATAGATATTTATGTTTGGCAAATCACTTAAGTTTTTTTATTGGCAATTTTATGTTAAACTTGCAGTATTATTAATAATAAAAAATATAATGGAAGAAATTAAAAAAATAAATACACCGGAAGATATTTTAAGGGTAAAGAATTCTCGAGGATTAGCCATAACAAATATTGGCGCTCATGGAAATAATGGTGATGAGATGAGTCGGATTGATTATATTTGTGATGAATTTGAAGCAGGTAGAATGGACGCTAAAACAGCTGATGAGGAATTGAATGTTGTCTGGAGGAGTAGACAGCAGGGGGCTATGTAGTTTAACCAAATGATACTAAATAAATTTACGGATTTTTATAAGCGGTTTGAAAAATGGATTTCACCCGTGGGTTTGATTTACGGTTTTATTTTCACCTCACTCACGCTGACGCGCGTGGATATGTTTTTGGAAAACTTTTGGATTGTCGTTCACTTACTGCTTGCCAGTTTTGGTATTTTGGCCGTGACCTATTATGAAAAAAGAGCGGGGGAGAGAAATGCCCCGGAGGAAGAGCGGGTTAAATTTCACTTTTTCCTCACCTTACTTATTCAGTTTGCTTTTGGTGGTCTTTTTTCGACTTTCTTTGTTTTTTATATGAGAAGCACCTCACTCTCTGATAGCTGGTTATTTTTAGCTATTCTTTTAATATTACTTGTTGGTAATGAATTATGGAAGAAACATTATCAGCGGTTAGCTTTTCAGGTCAGTATTTTATTTATATCCTTATTTTTATTTTTTGTTTTCCTTTTGCCAGTTTTATTTCACCGGCTGGGAGCAGACCTGTTTATTTACAGCGGTCTAATTAGTTTATTTATTGTTTTTATTTTTACGCGGCTAATAAAGAGATTAACGGAAGCCAAGTTTCATCACAGCCACCGCGCCATGCAGGTGAGTATCATCAGTATTTTTGTGCTGATGAATATTTTATATTTTACTAATATTATTCCGCCCATCCCTTTAGCCCTAAAGCAAACCGGTGTATATCATTTGATCACCAAAACCGCTCCCGGTACCTATCAAGCCATGGGGGAGCCCTCCGTCTGGCAAGACTATTTTACTCGCTATCCGGTATTTCATAAAAGGGTGGCAGAATCAATATATGTTTTTAGTGCTATATTTTCTCCGGTGAATTTTGCCACCACGGTGATTCATCAGTGGCAGTATTATGATGAAATAAAAAAACAGTGGGTGGATTATAGCCGGGTTACCTTACCTATTTCCGGCGGGCGGGAAGAGGGCTTCCGAACATATTCTATTGGTCAGCCTATTTCTACTGGTCTCTGGCGTGTAAAAGTTATGATCCCCTCCGGCCAAGTATTGGGTAATATTAATTTTAAAGTAGAAATTTCTACCACCACCTTCCCCGATATTATCACCAAGATTTTATAAAAATAAGTAAACAAAAAACCACCTTTTGAGGGGTGGTTTTTTGTTTAGATAGTTATTGCAGGACGAACCTGCGAATAATTATGCTTTGGTAACATTAACAGCTGCTGGACCTTTTGGGGTCTCTTCAGTGTCAAATGATACAGCATCTCCTTCTCTAAGATCAGCGAAAGCAACACCAGAAAGAGAATTGCTATGGAAGAAAAGATCCTTAGCTAAACCTTCAGCGGTGATGAAACCGAAACCTTTGTCAGAGACCAATTTTTTAATTGTACCGGTCATTGATTATTGTTTACTTGATAAAATACAAACGAACGTTATGCTCTAAAAATCGACTAAGTTTTTGTGACACACTTCTATTTGTGTATCAAGTATAGCATAACCCGTTTTTCCTGTCAAGTCTATTCTGTGGATAACTATTAATTTGTGGATAAAGTGCTTGACATCACAAGGCTAATAGTATAGTAT
>CAZSCE010000009.1:0-23429 GCA_964605355.1 uncultured Candidatus Saccharibacteria bacterium | reverse complement strand
AAATGGCTCCAGATAAAAACGCCTCCGCTATTAAAAGCTTGGAGGGCCGTATGGCTGACTACACTGTTTTCCCTGACACTTTTTTCAATCATGACGCAGAAATATGGATATTTAAAAATACCACCATCATCATAAACTGGAAAGAGGAAGTGGCTATAGAAATAACCAACGCCAATATGACCTGGTTCTTGAAAGATATGTTTGAATTCGTCAAAGCCAGCGGTAAAAAGCTTGATCACAACCAAGCCATGAAGGAATTGCTTCAAAAATAGCAAAAAATACTCCCGGGTGGGAGTATTTTTTGCTTTACTATTTCTAGCTAAGTTATAATAGTTAGATCTTTACAGACACTCCATTTTTGATGGTAAACGGGACATATTCAGAATTGTTCCTGTCATTCTTGGCGTCAAAACTTACTTCCCCACTAACTCCAGAATAGGTAGCGGTGCTCAGATAAGTCCTCATACCGCTGACAGAATCACCTTTCTCTCTTAGGCCTTGAGCGAGCATCTGGATGGCATCATATTCCATCGCACAGATATTTCTCTGAGGACAATCCACACCGTAGGTAGCCTTATATTGAGCCAAAACCTTGTCCAAACCAGCAGAATCCTTGATAAAGTAATCAGCCCCTATTGCTCCTTCCAGTAAGGCCACGTGAGCCTTTAAAACCGCGGTGGCTTTTAGAATATTGTAGTTTACCAGCATCTTGGGAGTAAAATTTAATTTCTCCATCTGGTTTAACACCACTTCACCACTGGCACCGGTCTGAACACTCACTAGCATGGCATCTGGTTTTACGGATTTCAATTTTGTCAGCTGTGTTCTCACATCCAGGGCACCAGTGGCAAATGATTCACTAGTAATTTTTACATCCGTCCCCTTCAGATTATTTTCAAGGTCTATTTTTAACCCCTTAGCATAATCAGTTTCCTCGTACATAATAGCTATATTCTTATAACCATTTTTAATTATCTGATCAACTAACACTTTTGCTTCCTGGCTATCAGCTGCCCAATTTCGGTAAAAAGCTGGAGAAACACCAGTTAACTTTGAAGCTGAGATAGCTGTTCCTAGGAGCACTACCCCTTTTGACTCTAAACCAGGGGCAATACCAGCCACCGTACCACTACAAGCCACCGTGTTTAGGATATTTATATTTTGCATAAGTAGGCCCTCATATGCCAACATCATTTCTTTAGGATCACACTTATGATTAGCATAAACAATTTCAAGTTTTCTACCGTTGATACCACCATTGGCATTTATCTCGGCAACAGCAATATCCGCTACTTTCTGAGCCGGTTCCCCGTATGAAGCAAGGCCACCAGTTGCGGGAATCATCACACCTATCCTTAAGGAACCAGTTTCAGGATTACTTTTAACTAGAATAATCCCAATAATAGCAACAACCAGTACTAACAAAATAACTATCCAAATTCTGTTTTTCATAAATTATTTTTAATTAATAAATCTTAATAAACTATCTAGACATAGTATATCAGCTTTGGCAATATAGTCAAATAAGTTAACGTTATAACAAATTTGACTAAAAAAACCTTATGGAGTAATATGATAGTGTTGTCAAAGTAATTGACATTTTATGCAAAAACAAGATATCAAAGCTACATTAATAGATTTTGGCCTTAGTGAATATGAGGCTATGGTATATATAGCTTCCCTCTCCCTCGGGCCAGCCACAGTAAATGAAATAGCTAAGAACTCTGGCGTAAAGCGCACCACGGTCTATCCGGTTATAGAAGGCCTCAAACGTAAGGGCATTATGAACATTGAAGTAAAAGGCCTCAAAAAATCATTTGTTGCCGAGAGTCCAGAGAAGCTTGAAGGTATTATTGAGCAAAAAAAGGACCGCCTTAAGAGTATGATCCCAGAGCTTTCCGCCATTCAAAATTTAAAAAGCAATGAAAGCTTCATAAAATATTATGAGGGTGTGGAGGGTGTAAAAACTGTCTATGATTCTATCCTTGATGGATTAAAACCTGGTGATGAATACTTGATCATTTCCGATATGGAAAGGTTTCTTAAAATGGATCGTGAATATTTTACTAGTTTTATTGAGAGACGCGCAAAATTAAACCTGAGAACTAGAACTATTTTTCAGGATACTGAGGACGCCAAGTATCATAAGAAATTTGAGCTTAATAACAATTGGACAATAAAAATATTAGAAAAAAAAGTCGATCTAAAAGCAAATCTTGTAATCTTGCCAAATAAGGTGGTTATTACCCAAATAATTGACCCGATTATCACTATAGTTATTGAGAACAGGAGCGTAGTAGAAATCCAACGTGAACAATTTAATATTATCTGGGACTCATTAAAATAAAACAGCCCTATTCTTTTCGGGGCTGTTTTATTTTATTTGTTATTTTAGTAAATTAATTCACCGGGACAAACTCACCATCAGAGATCTTGAATAATCTGTATTCCTTTAGTTGGATTTCCTGATTACTCTCCATACTTAGTTTACCTAGGGTGGTGTCTAGGTTACTGATTTTAGCTAATTCACCTTTAATACAAGCCTTATTGTCCCCACAGGCCTTGGTGGCTTTGGCTAGCATCTTTATCATCTCATACCCGACGGCACTAAAGTCTGTAGCGGCTTTACCGTATTTAGCCTGATATTTATCAAGGAAATATTTTGTTAAGGGATTCTTCTCGTCTACCAAAGTGGAAGAGAATATTACCTTATCAAGCATTTCTTTTGGTGCACTAGCAAAGACACCTGGCGTTACTGAATAAGAAGTACTGAATATTTGCGGAGCATATTCACTATCAGATAATTGTTTTAGAAGAATAGGGAAAGTGTTACTTTTAATCTCCACAAATATACAATCTGAATTTTTTTCCTTAAGTTTAGCAATTAAAGATTTAAAGTCAGTAGTGGCTGGATCAAAAAATTCCCTCAATATCACTTTTTCCTCACCAACCTTTGAACCAAAACCATTTATTTTATCTTTACCCACATCAGTTTGCTCAGATATAAGAGAAACAGTTTTACATAGATTTTTTGCGTAAGCTCCAGGGATCTCCGCTGATTTTACAATCTCTGAACCCATTACAAACAGGTTTGGGGTAGAGGTAGAAACACTTTTTCCTTCAGCTGTGGCTGTTGTAGAAAAAATAATTGCATCAGTGCTATTTAAACCAGAAGCAATAGATAAACTGGCGCCACGAAAGGCGGTAAGAATTACAGAAGCATTATTTATGTCCACCAGCTGTCTAGCCGCAGTCAAACTTTTTTGTGGGTTTGCTTCACCATCCTGAAACTCCACCTGAAGGCCGGTCTCCTCCATAGCTAGAGTCATACCATTCTTCATATCCTCACCCACAGAAGCCAAACCTCCAGTCAGAGGTAATACCGCCCCAATCTTTACTTCAGATACTTGTTTGAAACTAAGAGCAATAACTATTAATACCAAAACTACTATTCCTATAATTACTTTATATATGTTTTTCATATGATTTTACGAAATCATGTCGCGCAACCGTCCTTAAAGCGCGACGCTCATTCATTAATTAATAATTCAATCTGCCATTATAATACACCAAAAGTTTATTCTTGTCATATTTTAGGCCAATAATTTTCGTTAATACAGATTAATGTTGTAAAATAAAGACTATATGATATACTATTGTTGTCCCTTTTTAGGACAGTAAACATGAAAACAATCATTGAATCACTAAATAAATATGGTTTTAGTTCAAATGAAGCCTTATTGTATTGCCACCTTTTAGAAAATCAGGATACTCCTACTTATACAGTGTCTCAGAAAACGGGTATCCCCCGCACTACGGTTTATAAAACCTTGGAGTCTCTGAGCAAACAAGGGTTTGTTTCTTCGTGGATAAAAAATGGAGTAAGGCACTTTTCAGCCGAAAATCCTGAAACACTGCACAGGCTGTTAAAAAGTAAGGAACATTCTATTGAGCAAGTTTTACCTGAGATGATGGATTTATTTAATCTGCGTACTGCGCACCCCTCCTCAAAACTTTATGAGGGCAAGGAAGGGGTCAAACAAGTATTTGAACAATTATTGGAGACTATAAAACATAAAAAGGTTAAGCAAATATATGTTTTCTCTGATAATAATATTACGGAGCAAATTCCTAAATATTACAAGGAGTGGCGTGAGCGTAAAAATAAGACTAACACTTTTACTTATCTTATAGTTCCAGGTGGTACCCAAATGACTGATGATTATAAGAGTTATGAGTTCCGGGAGACCAGAATCATGCCAGAATCTTTCCCTTTTGAGGGAGGGGTGGATATTGTCGGCTCTCTTGTTGCCTTCTTTTCATTTAAAGATGGTCAGTTATACGCGGTCACGATAGATTCACAGATTATTGCAGACATGCTCACCAAATTCTTTATGTATATCTGGCAGACTTTGGAGAAAAGAAATTAATAATATCAAATACGCCATGGCGTATCTCAAAGTTGACCATGGTCAACTTCACTAAAAAATAGTAAACGTGTTAAAACTTTCACCTAGGTGAAAGTTTTAAGATTTGATGTTTATTTGTAATGTACTTACATGTACACACTAAACAAACTTAATAGTTTATAAAAGATTGGTAGGAGAATTTACAGTTTATACTCCCCTAGCAAACCTTGTGGCCTATAAAGCATTAGAAAGACGAGTAGGGCGCCATATACCAACTGGCGCATTTGGGCGGCGATGTCTGAGGGGAAACCGACAAAACGGAGGATCTCTGGGAGGAGGATGAGGAAGAAAGGCAGAATCTAAATATTTTCTAGTCTTTTGCGCGCAGTATCAAAATACTTTTTGGCTAATTCATAACCAATATATTTTCCACCTCTTTTTATTACTTCCTCACCCATACGGGCTATCCCCATAAAAGGCTCCAGTAATGTCATATTCTTTTCAAAACCAGTTATCTCTAAAAAGATTTGAATATGTTCATAGGAAAACGGACAAGGATGACCCTCTTCATCATTTGGATAATTTACATAATAAACTCTCCCAGGTTTTGAATCAAAATTACAAGGACCCTTCTTAAATGTTAACCATTGATGACAATTTGAGTGAGCATCTTCTGTAGAATAATAATCTGTAGACCAGTTATGCTCTTTATCAGTTAAAACCAAACCACTTTCTGACTGAAGAAAATTTATGTCCCTTCTCCAGACTGACAACCCTTTTCCAGTAGCTATTTTCTGTATTAAATCTGATAAGGCAACAAATTTTTTATCAAAATACACACTATCAGCCGCCTCACAGAAAAATATTCCGCCTGGTTTCAATACTCTTGCTGATTCAGCTATAACCCTAGATAGAAAATTTTTAAAGTCATTAAACTTCTTACTGTCATCTACTTCTGAATTATACGGAGTGTTTATATTGTATGGTGGAGCAAAAATTACAATATCAACAGAAGAATCAGCCGTCTCGGACATATTTTCTGAGGTGTGATTATAAATTTTAAATAAATCCATATTTATTACTTAATTAGGATTAATTTACCATTTACAATCTGTTTATTATCAAAGACAATGCCAACAACATCACCATTCTCATCAAAACGATATTTACCAAGCACACCATCATATTTATCAATATTATAAAAATAATCTTTGATTTTAGATGGATTATAACCAACTTCCCCTACAGCATCAGCAAACATTTTGACAGCATCATAGCTGGCTGCTGCCCAAAATAAATATTGAGGTTTCGATTTAAATTCTTTTTCATAAGATGATAAATAGCTGGCAACCTTAGGATTATTTGAATCTAGATTTGCCGGTTCACTTGTATAAGCGCCCTCTAGGTAAGAACCAAAATTTTTGATTACATTAGCATCAGCAAACCAAACATTACCATAAAGGGGCTTGGTGTTACCGAACTCCTTATATATTTTAGTAATTAAACCCACATTTGGACCTTGAGCATTGATCAAAATCGCATCGGTCTTGATCAACATAGTTTTTGAAACAAGTGATCTTAAATCTACACTATCTGAATTAAATAATTCGGTATGCACAACTTCTCCGCCTAAAGACCTAAAATCTTTTAGGAAGATAGCTTCAAAACCAACAGGGTAATCGGTGTTTTCTGTAATAATACTTACTTTACGAACACCGTTCTTATAAGCTAAGTCGGCAACCGCTTTTGCTCCACCTACATCTGACGGAGCATTTCTAAAGACAAAATCATTATTTAACGTAATCTTGGGATTAAGAGCCCAAGAGGTAAAAAGTAATATTTTTGAGCTTTCGGTTACGGGAATAGCCGCCAAAGTTTCACTACTACAGGTGCCACCAAATATTATACCGACTTTATCAACTTCGATAAGCTTTTTTGTGGCAGATACAGCATTTACACCAGTACACTTTCCATCCTCAAAAATAACTTCAACTTGTCGGCCGTCGATTCCACCAGCTTCATTTATTTCTTTAACTGCTAGTAGGGTTGAATTTTTTGCTTCGTCGCCAAGTGCAGCCAAATCACCACTCAAAGCACCAATAAAGCCAATTTTAATAGCCGAAGAATCCTTTGGTTTATTTATTATAACGGCAATAAGGATAACAACGACAATAGCAACAATAATTAAAATCCACCTTTTCATAAGATTTTTATAATTAAACTATTAATAAATTCCTATTAAGAATCTTATCACAATTTATACTCCCCTAGCAAACCTTGGGGCCTATATAGCATTAGAAAGACGAGTAGGGCGCCATATACTAACTGGCGCATTTGAGCGGCAATGTCAGATGGGAAACCTACAAAACGGAGGATTTCGGGGAGAAGGATGAGGAAAAGGGCGCCAATAACAGAACCGCGGATATTAGCGAGGCCACCAAGGATGATCATGGCGAGGATAAAAATACTTTCATTCAAACTAAAGGTAGAAGGATCAATAAAAGTAATATAAGTGGCAAAGAGCCCGCCGGCTAGCCCCGCCATCATAGCGGTTATACTAAAAATAACTAATTTAAAAACTTTGGTGTTATAACCAAAAACGCCTAATACTTTTTCATCTTCTCTGATTCCTTTTAAAACTCTTCCAAAAGATGATTTTACAATACCGGCGGAAACAAGATAAACAATCAAGGCCAGGACAAGAGCAAGGGCTAAAAATGATAGATTTGTATTAAATGTGTAGCCAAATATTTCTGGCCGAGGAATACCAGGTATACCCAGTGGCCCACGAGTCAAACTCCCCCAGTTTAGCAAGATACTGTAAACAATAATGTTAAAGCCAAAGGAAACCAGAGCGTAATAATCATCACGGAAACGACTGAGAATAAGGCCAAAGACGGTAGCCAGAAGGCCAGCCAAAAACATTCCTATAAGCAGAGCGGGGATAAAGCCCAGGCCCAAATTCACCATAAACAAAGTAGTGGCATAAGCACCCACTCCGTAAAAAGCGGCGTGCGTGACAGAAAGTAAGCCAGTATACCCCACCACAAGATTAAGCGACACAGCCAGTGGCACGTAGATAGCAAACAGTATGGCAAGATGTATTAAATATTCCATTGGTCTTATATTATATATTATTTTATAATAAATGGTATATGGTTTCTATGTTGTAAGATAAGCATATTTTATCTATTTATAACAAATGCGATTAACCCCCTTGACTCTACCGTACGGCTTGGTATACTTATAAGCATAAGAAGTAAGACCTCTCGCGTTGGGTTACCGGATGGCAACCCGTCAAAGCGAGGGGCTTTCTTTTATCTAGGCAAACAAGACTTTCTCATCAATTATCTTGTCCTTAATGATCTCATAAAATTCAAAATCTCCCCTTTCATATTTTCGAAAAATCGCCCACGAAGCAAAGTCTACTACTTGAAGACATTTATCATCATGCGAGGCAAACAAATCCATTTTAAATTTCTTATGATCACGCTTGTGCATTGCTTCAGTTATATAAGAGATAAAGTTTTCTCGTAAATTCTTTTTTGTATCTTTCCTATCAACAATCAGGTGAATTTGTTGATCCTTATTTAAAATCTTGGTATTGATTAGTCTATCAAGGAGAATATTGGCCGTATAATTATATAGAAAATTCTTCTGTGCCTGCAAATCTACGTGAACTTTCTTTTTATTTAATATGATGGCCATAATCTTAGCGTCCCCCTCATCTTTAAGCATTTGCAAAACTCGTGTCCGTGTTTGATCTTTCTCTTTTGAGGCATGAAGCTCGCCGACATGCTTATGTTTTTTTCTTATCGTTCGCCAAACCTTTTTCGCAATTCTCTCAAGGGATCTCTTATCATCAGTCATTATCAAGGTAAAAAGAAACCAGCGACTAGATTTCTCGCCAAAACCAACATCCCCACTTTCGTCCATGTAAATATACATTTGTCCTATCTTAACACAAAAACCACCTTCTGATAAAAATAGACAAAGCAAAGGGGCCCCCCGCATTAGCAGTGAGCCCCTTCTGCATCTATATAGTAGCATAGAGCTACTAAGTTTACAATCTTTTACTCCACTGACACAAACTGTCCGTTCTTGATTGTTTTGAAGAAGAAATCACGAACTAATTTACCATCCTTGATGGAGAATTTACCACCCACTCCATCAAAACCCTTGATGTTAGCTAAATAATCATTTACACATACCCTATCAGATCCACATTTGTCTACCGCCTGAGCGAGCACTGTATAAATGTCATAAGCATTGTAAGCGGTAATTTCTGGTTTTTCGCCCGTCTTCTTTTCAAACTCAGCGATAAAATTTTTCTGTTTTCCTGTCAGGGCTTTATCATTTATTGGAAAAGTATAAATGATCCCTTCCACTGAAGATCCCGCCACTTTTACAACTGAAGATGATTCAGTGGCATACTGACTAAGCAAAGGAATATTCAACCCCAGTTCTCTCGCTTGTTTGGCAATTTCCGCCAGACTAGTATTGGTATTCACAATATACAGCGCATCCGGTTTAGATGCCTTAATTTTTGTCAGAGCGGTTCTAAAGTCAGTCGTACCAAACGGCGCTGGCTCTTCCGCCACCAAAGTTCCACCGTTAGCAGGAACTTCTACCCGGAAAGATTCCAAGTACTTCTTTCCAAAATCATTCTGTAAATAAATTATCGCTAATTTTTTATAACCAAGTTCCGCTGCCTTTTTAGCCATCACCTTGGCCTCACTAGCACCTTCAACTGAGTTTTTATAAACATAATCACCTATATTGTTACCTGCTCCATAAGGAGTGAATAAAGGTAATTTATTTTGTACCGCTAAAGTTCTGACTGACTCAATACTGGATCCATTTAACGGACCAACAACCGCTACTACATCTGCCATAGTGGCAAACTTATTAAAGACAGTGACTGATTCTTTTGGTGTGAACTGATCATCTTCAAAAATTAATTCAATTTTCGAATTCAAATCAGTCTTTGCCATTTCTAGACCAATTTTGGCATCGGCCCCAGTCTTAGCCAAACCACCGGTTAATGGGAGAATAACCCCCACCCTCACACTCTCAACGGGTGTTTTTGTCTGCCCCGCAAGAACACTAACCACTAAAGCTAACACTATAATCCCCACAACTAACCAAACTATTTTTTTATTCTGCATGATTTTAATTTTATTTAATAAAGCTACTAAACACTTTCACGACTAAACCCCTTGCTTAATCGTTCTGGATATATTGTAATATAGATATGTAAAATAGTCTAAAATGTCGTCAAAATGCTAAATACTTGCATTTTGTTATTGTTTTTGCTAGTATTAATGTTGTCTAAAGTTTAGACAGAAAGGCAAAAAGATGAAAAATCAACAAAATCATTATGTAGAATTATTTAAGGAAATGGGATTATCAGAGCACGAATCCGCGGTCTATTTTACAATGGTCTCACTTGGCCCATCCCCCATTTTGAAAATCGCCAGGGCCTCAGGGATAAAAAGGACCACTATTTACTACGTGATGGATTCCCTCAAGGAAAAAGGGTTAGTTCGCGTGGATTTAAAGGGCTTTAAAAGTCTCTACACAGCTGAAAGTCCTGAGAAACTGGAAAACATACTTGAAACACGTAAAAATAAACTCAAGAAACACTTAAACGATCTTATGGCCATCTATAATAAAGGCGGAGGAGAGACTTTGATTAAAATATATGAAGGGTTGGAAGCCACTGAGTCTGTTTACAACCAATTACTTGATGAAATAAAACCTGGGGAAGATTATTTGGTAATTGCTGGTATGAAAAAAGCCTTTGATATGGATCCAGAGTTTTTTAAGGATTTGCAAAACCGCCGGGCCAAATTACCCATCAAAATCCGAATCTTGATGACTGATCCTGAGAGCGAAGAAAGCCGAGATTTAAAAAAGTATGCGCAGAATTTCAATGTCAAAGCCAAATTCCTCCCGGCCGGCACCAAACTTACTACAAACACGGTCATCACTCCCCAGCGCGTCTTAATTCACCAAATGGAACAGCCTATTATGGCCATTGTCATTGAAAACAAAAGCACTATCAAAACCCACCAGGAACTGTTTGAAGTGATGTGGAATTCTATTTCGGAGTAGAGATAATTTTTCCAGTATAAAAGCCCGGCCAAATGGTCGAGCTTTGTTGATAGTTGTTTCGAACGTATCAGGTCCGTTGCCGAGAAATCGGCGTAAAAGTGAGAGAAGGAGTATTAGTCCTTCATGGAGTGGTTTCAGGCACCCTTCGTATGGTCTGCTGGAGCAAAGCCCAGGTTTGCCGTCCAAGCCAGCAGAGAAATCTCCACAGCTGACGGACTAACCACCGAAGAAATCTCTGAAGCTGAAGGCTCAGCCATCGCACCAAAGCTTTCAAGGGCTTGAGTACGAGGTTTTTGAGCGCCCACCTGACTGGTTTTATGATCAACCAATCAATCACCCCGCCCCAGTATTTCTTAAACAACTGGGGACCCCCGATCATGTACGCCAGACCCGAGAAGACGATCAAGAGGGTCAAAAGGCTTCCAATCAGGCTGTCTGAATTACTCACAAATTCTCCTTTTTCTTGTTGTTTATTTGTCGTTGTTAAGAGATTTTAAAACTCAATCTTATTTATTTTAAAATCAAATTCTAAAATCTCTTAACAACTTTTTTAAAAGAACTTTTTTGATTTCGCTCTTTTGAGCTCATCAGTCAGGACACACATCCTGAAATCAAGAGGCTTTTTACAATGGCGCCTCTAGAACCATGAAAGTTTTTAGTTACTTACAAACCCCGCAAGAGCTACTACCGCTCAAGCCTAACGAACTTGATCACGGTTTCCACATCCTTCTGGATCAGGTAGTCTCCCTTGAGTCCTTCGGACTTGGGGTTGACGAGGCAGTGACCGGTCATTTGCATGACCTTAACTTTGCCACTTCCGTCCGCCGACATCCAAACCATCAAATACTCATAGGGACCCTGGGTCTCTCGCCCGATGACATCGATGACGCGAACCACTTGGCCCACCTTCGGCACATCGCCTGAAAGCGACGAGGCATTTTCGCTGCCGAACTGAATGGTCGTCGCGCAACCCGTCATCATCACCATCGCCGCCGCCACCAACACCAGCATTCCAAGGATCTTCTTCATAGCTGTTCTCCTCTTTCTTCACTTGTGGACGCCTTTAGGCATCATTTTTAGGGCAAGTGACACCCTCTTCATCTATCTATAATACTAGCATACTCCACCCTTTTTGTCAAGCTATTCTGATAATTCGATAGTCTGGTACCAAAATAGCCTTGCAAAACAAGGCTATTTTGGGGGGTTATTGTAGATGAGATATTTAGTAATAATTCCTACTTCTCAAACCTCACAAACTGGCCATCTTTAACTGTCATCATGGTTAAATTTTTCGTCACGTCACCATTGGAATCAAAGGTGCTTTTACCAGTTGTGCTTTCCCAATCCTTGGCAGAATATAACCAGTTTTTAATCTTTTCACCATCATTTCCCACCTTAGAAATAGCTTTGATAAATAGTTTAACCCCGTCATAAGAGTTTGCAGAACAGAAGTCAGCCTCCTTATTAAAGCGTTTCTTGTAACTAGCAAAGTAACTTTTTGCTGGTTCCACGTTTGGATCTAAATTAGGCATATGATAGATCACTCCATCAGCGGCCAAACCAGCCAGCTTGATAATATCTGGAGAAGCAAAAGGTTCTGGAGCTAGCCACTGAGCTTTTAAACCTAATTCTGCCGCTTGCTTTAACAATAGCCCCTGCTCTTTATAACCAACGATAAAAATTCCTTCTGGTTTAGTAGCTTTAACCTTAGTTAGAATAGTTCTAAAGTCCGTAGCGGTTGCTTCATACTTTTCATTAGCTACAATTTTTCCTCCCTCGGCAATAAATGATCCTGAGAAGGCGTTTGAAGTGCCCAGACCATAATCATTATTCACAGAAATTACTGCAATATTGCTAATTCCTAAATTAGTTTTAGCAAATTTAGCAAAAACTTTTTCATCGGAATCTGAATTTTGAACCGTACTAAATATATACTCACCGGCTTGGGAAATCTTTGGGCTCTTAGCCCCAATATTCATCACCACAACTTGATCCTTATCTGCTAATGGACCAACAGAGAGAACGATACCACTGATGGCGGTGATGGCAGTTTTAATCTGACCTTTTATGTTGGAATAAGCAGTCACTGCCTCCTTCACATCACCCTTAGTATCCTGAAGAACCATTTCAAATTTCTGACCATTAACCCCACTCGCCTTATTTGCCTCCTCAACCGCCAACAAAGCTCCATTGTATTGGCACTCACCATAAATAGCGGCCGTGCCGGTCATTGGTAACAAAGCCCCTATTTTTATAGTTTCCGTGGAAGTCCCTTTGTTGGGGCCTAGACCAAAAACCATAACACCAGCAAGAATAACAACTATAATCCCTAAGATAAGATATATTTTCTTCATTTGATTTTACTGATTAATTATTAAACTCTAACAAAAATATTATATCACAACCCCAAAATACGTCAAAGATTATAAATGATATTATGCGGTATCTCTTTATTTATAGCCATATTTTTAGACATGTATAAAAATGTCTATAAAGTTGACAACATACTTGGCCATGATACACTGGTATTATTATGCTAAAGGAGAAACAATTAGAACTTTTAGGGTTGAGTGACAAGGAATCACGGCTGTATTTAGCTGCTTTAGAACTTGGTTCATTTTCCGTCCTTGAGGTGGCCGCTAAATCCGGCTTAAAAAGGCCTACCTGTTATATTATTTTAGAAGAATTAACTAAACGGGGATTTATTTCCATGGTTCTTAATGAAAAGAAGAAATTATACAAAGTAGAGCCCCCCACCGCCTTTATTCGTCAGGCTAAAAATAATTTGAAGTATGCTGAGCAGATTGTTCCCTCCCTATCCGCCATGCTTTCCCAGGATAATGATAAACCAAAGATGAAATACTATTTTGGTCAGAAAGGGATGCAAAATATTTATGATGATTTACTTATTACCCGTAGCAAAGCCATGTATTATGTTGGCTCAAATGAATCTAGGATTGGCGCCGTGGGAGAAGACTTTCTAAAAGACTGGGTGAGGAGGCGTTTGGCAAAAAAAATAAAAGTAAAAACAATTCGCATGAGAGAGTTGCAACCGGCTGATCACCTCTTAAGTGATTCAAAGGATTTACTGCGCGAAGTCCGCTATGCGCCAAAAGGAATATTTATCCCCGATACTATCTGTGTGATAGGCACCAAAGTAGCAATCGTCTTCACTGTCCGTGGTAATTTTGGCTTTATTATTGAGAGTGCCGAATTCAGTCAAACTATCCTCGGTTTATTTAAGGTTCTCTGGAACGCTTCGACAGGAAACTAAATGTTATTTAAGTTTTGTGAATTTTCCTCCAGTAAAAACTTTAGCCTCGACTTCAGTAAAGCGAGTACCAGTTTCATCAAACGCTACATTACCAGATACGCCATCAAATGAGCTAGATTGAATTTCCTCAAGCCACTTGTCTCTTGGTGTAGTAGCAAGCTCTTTTACAATAGCAATTGCATCATAGCCCCAATCAGCCCCCATCATTGGCTCAACACCATATCTTTCTTTATATTGTGATACAAATTCCTTCGTACTTAAATTAGGTAAGTTTGTTGAAATACACCCCTCAAGAACCTCTGGGCCAACCTTTGAGATATAGTCATTCACCGCTAGCTCCATATTTGCATCACAGATGAGCGAAATTTTGTGGTCACCCTTCTGACTATTCATCTGCTTGAGGAAATTTATTCCAGCATCTACTGGCAAAAACATAGTAAACGCATCTGGATTTGTAGCCAAAATTTTTGCAATTTCCGTTCTGAAGTCTGGACCGGAACCAAGTTTTGACTCAATAGCGATGGATGATTTTTTGGTAACGCCCATCTTAAAATATTCGGCATCCTTAATTAGAACATCAGAAAAATTCCCATAAACAAGAGCAATTTTACCAAATCGGCTTTCAGATATTTTAGCTAGCTCTGTGAAAATCGGATAGCTAAATGGTAAAAGTTGATAAATACTGTCCACCTTGTGTTCATCCGATTCAAAAATTTGAATAACTGGTAATTTTGTTTTGTTAACTATCGGTGTGATGGCACTTAATGTAGGGCTATCAACATTTATAATGAGGTCCACATTATCGATACTTGTTAGTTTTTGAAATGCTGACAATCCTATTTTTGCATCAAATTTACTATCTTCAACGACGAGTTTAATATTTTCATTACCATCAACATTCATACGTATGGCATTCACTATTGATTCACCAAGACTACCATAAGGCCCAGACATTGGGGCAATTACTCCCACCTTAATTGTGTTGTTCACTGGTTGGTTATTGGATACCATGTAAACGGCAATCAAAACAATAACAACTATCACCGCAACGAGACCAATAACAATTCTTTTTTTATTCATTTTTTTTGTAATTATTAATAAGTACACCCCTAATCTACAAGTTAGCCTGCACACCCCATTTTTTGTGGGTTTATCAAGCGAGCTTGTCTCGTTATAAAATAGCACCAATATTAAACTTTGTCTAAATTTTGTCAAAAATTATGTTAAATTTAGCTTAAATAAGGTTATTATAAAAGGATATAATGAAAATAGTAAAATTGTTGTCAAAAAACTTGACAAAAGGAGTACCGGGGGCATATACTATATTTATGAATGAAGTCATTGATTCCTTAAAGAATATCGGCCTAAATGAAAAGGAGGCTAGAATCTATATGTCCCTACTCAAATTTGATGAGGCTGATGTTTCAGATATTGCCCTGGAGGCTGAGATAAAACGCCCTACTTGTTATGTAATACTTGATGAACTTAGAAAAAAGGGTTTGGTCCTTAAAATCCCCCACTCCAAGAAGACTATTTTTAAAGCTTTAGCTCCAGATGAGCTTTATGAACAGTCCAGGAACAATATTTACCAGTTTGAAAAATATTTGCCAAAACTCAGGGCGATGTCTCCTTCTAAACAATCAATCAAGACTTATTATTTTGAGGGAGCGGATGGAATGAAGGAAGCAATGTATTACAGAATGAATGATTTGAGAGACTCAAATACTAATGGCTTTTGGGCCAAAAATGATGGAATTAATAAGGTAATAGTTGATCTTTTTGAAAAATGGAATAAAGATCGACAAAAAGTTGGTTTAAATATGTTAGGAGTAACACCGGAACATCCTTCCACCAGAGAATACCTGAGAAAATATCCTGACGCTTTCACAAATCTCCATTTTTCACCTGCTGAAGATTATAATTCAGACATATCCATTGAAGTAACAAAGGAATTTGTGCGCATTGTAGATGGACATGAATTAAAGGCGGTGATTATTGAAAATCCTAGGGTAGTTTCCGCTTTATCACAGATCTTTAAACTAGCTCAAGAGAAATATTTAGTGAAAAACTAATTTTTTCTCCCCAAAATTCCGTTTGGTCTGAAGAGGAGGAAGATAATAAGAAGGCCGAAGGCGATGGCGTCCTTCCACTCGCCAGAAATTTTCCAAATACCAAAGTTTTCCACAAAACCCAGTAGGAACGCGCCCAGCACTCCACCATACACATTACCAATACCACCAATAATAGAAGCAATGACTCCTTTTAGTAACAGGCTCATACCCATAGTTGGCTCTAGTCCAGTATCATAACCAGACAGTATTCCCGCCAGGCCTGCCAGAGCTGAACCAATAAAGAAAACAACCCCTATCACCAGATTAGTATTTATTCCCACCATGCGGGACACTTCTTCATCATCACTTATAGCTTTTACTGACTTGCCAAAAAAAGTAAATTTTAAAATTAAAGCCAAGAGAATCATCGTAATAACAACGGTGCCTAACATGACCAGCTGTATTTCTGTCATCACCCCGCCAAAAATATTATAGGTTTTGTTTATGGTATCTATTTGGCCCAGAGTTTGAAACTGACTAGTAAACAGCATGGCAATAATGGCCTGTAAGGCAGTCAGTACGCCCAGGGAGGCCACCAGCAAAACCATATGGGAGCTCTTTCTGGCGCGGAGAGGGCGGTAAATAAAGCGTTCTGAGAGATAGCCCAGAAGGCCCGCCACCAGCAAGCCAATGATAATAGAGGGTATGGCCGGCCAGCCCAGCATTTTTGTAAAGAAATAAACGGTGTATCCCCCAGCCACCGCAATGGCGCCATGAGCCAGGTTAAAAAACTTTGTTACCCCATAAATAAAGTTGAACCCGAGTGCCACCAGTGCATAAAGTGATCCGGCGATAATACTATTTACAATAAGTTGGGGAATGATGTCCATTTGTTTATTATATATTATTTTTTATACTCTGACACCATCCATAGTGCACTAAATAATCCTTTCATGGTATTTGAGAACTCATTATTTTCTACTACAAAGCCAAAATTCTCCTGGGCAGTGGAAATAATAGCTACTTTATTATCATAAATAAAAATTGTCTCCGCTATGTGAATGCTTTCAGGTGCAATTTTCAGCTGACGGTTAATATTTTTTTGATAAATATCCTCCATTACTTCAGTGGCCTTCATTCTGATACTTTTAGCGGTAATACCCTTTTCTACCCTTTGTTTAAGCCATTCATCAATATAATCCTTTCCCACTAAATCTAGCACATCCTTTCCAGAACCGATAAATAAGTATTCTTTGCTCTTTACTTTTAATACTTCATCATAAATACCCTGGATGGCCTTTTGACCAGTAAAATACCTCAAGGTTGGCCCTTCTGCCCGTGGATTAAAAATTTTTAATAGGTCACCGGATAAACGCTCGGCAATAGCCATTTGTGTTTCAGCTTGTTTTTTTAAAATATCTGGGGATTCGGCCTTGTATTTTATTTTTTTTAAACTAGCCACCACAGAAACTAAGCCTTTCTGAGATAATTCATCTAAAACCAAATAACAAGTAGGTCTTTTAATCCCCGCTTTCCTGGCCAGGTCAGAAACAGAGAAGACCCCCAGCTCTAAGGCTCGGACATACACCACCGCCTGCCTCTCAGTTAAGCCCAATGAAATTAACTTATTTTTTGACTCAATAATATCCATACATAGTCATGATACCAAAAATAGACATTCTGTCAACATCTGTGACAACATTACATATTGATAAAAATACCTATATATTAAGCCACTATTAAATTAGTCTTGTTCTATTCTTTGACATAAAATAGAAAACCTGCTAAACTATATTGGTATTAGATTTAATAATAATTTAAAAAAATGAGTAAAATATATAAGGTAATAGTAGCGATTGTGATTTTGGTTCTTATTGGGTTTATTCTCTCAGGTGGCTTAACAAGTAAACATGATACGGTGGCGGTTGGTGCCATATTATCTTTGACTGGTCCGGCGCAGTACTTTGGTGAGGAAACGAAAAAGGGTATGGATTTAGCAAATCAAGATGGTTCAGTTAATTTTGTTTATGAAGATAGCCGGTCAGATGCAACCACTGCTATCTCGGCCTACAACAAATTTAAATCTCAAGATAAAATTCAGGCGGTAGTTTTACTCCTTAGTAATGTAGCAAATGCCGTTATACCAATTACGGAAAAAGATAAAATGTTTTCTGTTCAAACTTTGGTATCCGCCAAAAAGATTCAAGGAGAGATGGCAATCAGATACTTTACCTCCGCAGAACAAGAAGCACCAATTATGGCTGAATTCGCAAAAAATAATTTAAAGTTACAAACGGTTGCCTTGTTAGCTAGTACGGATGATTACGGCAAAACTTATGCTGAAGTATTCCAGACCACTTTCGAAAACCTTGGTGGAAGGATAGTGATAAACGAAAGCTATGACAAGAAGGATCAGGATTTTAAAACTCAGCTAGTAAAAATCAAGAATTCTGATGCGGAAGGTTTGTATATAATTGGTTTGGATACTCACCTGGTAAATGCCTTCAGACAAATGAATGAATTTGGCTTAAAACAGGTTAAAATGACAAACTGGGTTATGGCTTCACCAAGCGTACAAGCAAAAGTAGGTATAAATGCCGAGGGTGTATATATGACTACCCCAAAATATTATTTGGCAGACAATAAAAAGGTGGCAGATTTTACCAAGGCTTACCAGGAAAAATACGGTTCACTGCCAAGTGCTTACTCAGCTATTGGTTATGACATGACTGGTCTATTTAGAGAAGCAGTAAAGGGTGCAAATAGCTCTCAAGAAATTATGAATAATTTCAAGAGTATCAAAAACTTTGATGGCCTTATGGGCAAGCTAAATGTAAATGAGAATGGGGAGATAACTATCCCTCTTACCCCCGCTAGAATTGAAGGCGGAAAGATGATAGTGATAAATTAATTATTCCTAGAAGTAACCCAATAAAAAACCTCTGAAAATTTTCAGAGGTTTTTTATTATTTGAACTTTTATTATTTAGTTCTGCTTTGTTAATCTGTTGATTGTCCACTGACCACCTACAATGTCGCCGGAGGCGTCAAAGTCATAAGCGCCTAGGAAACCTTTGTAAGTAAAGCCATCTCTCAGGTAATTTGCTAGACTAATACCACTTTTACCAGCTTGAATACCTTTTACAAGAATCTTTACTCCATCATAAGCGCTGTCCGCTGAGATACCTGGCTCTTGATTATATTTGGCAATATATTTAGCTCTGAAAGCCGGATCCATAGGGATGTTTATGCTGTACACCTTATCCGTTGCTCTGAGAGTCACGGTTCCCCTGTTTACCAAGCCACTCATGACCGAGCCGCCCACCACCACAGTCCCAGTGTAACCTTGTTCCTGAAGTTTTTTTACCAGGATTGTTCCCCCCTCGTCATATCCAGTCCACAAGACTGCATCAGTTTTTGATTTGATTATTTTTGTGACGATAGTTGGAATAACATCTTTATCGGTACCATAGTTAATTTTTTCACTGACAACCACGTCCCCCCCTATCATATTAGCGACCTGGGTGTAAGGCTGATACTGACTTTCTCCCCAAGAGTCATTACTAACCACAATCGCAATATTCTTTAGGCTGTTTTCCTTAAGAAAGTTTGCTAATGGCACTATTTCCTCCATATTCTTATATGTTCCATAAAAGATATATGAACTTGTATCGTTTACTACCTCTGAAGAAGAACTTGGAATAAAGGTGACAATTTTATTGGTATTGATTACCGGTAAAGCGGCATCAATTAAGAAACTCCAGATTGGCCCTACCAAAACGTCCAGCTTCTCCGTGGCAATCAGCTTGTTAATAGCTGAAACAGACTGCTTTGGATCCGTACCATCATCCTCATAGATAACTTTCACCTCTACACCCTCGGCTCGTAAGTCTTCCACTGCCATTTCCATACCGTTTTTGATATTCATACCATCAACAGCGGCGTAACCAGTTTGCGAGATAACAGCTCCAATAACAATCTGCCGGTCATTATTTACAGTCCCGCTCTTCTCCTTGTTGTTAATAAGAAGAACGGCTAACACTATGATAACTATCACTCCCACAATACTTAATTTTTTCTTCATTTGATTTGTTAATTATTCTAATAATCTCGACAAATACAGTGTCGCATGTTCTAGTAATAATAACAACAAAAATTCTTGCTAATATATTGACATAAAATATGGCCTATATTATACTAAATATATGAATACGCCAAAGAATCTTGACGAAATAATTCCTGAAGATATTCTCACTTATCTAAATGAGCTGGGTCTCTCCTATAAGGAATCCCTGGTATATTTTAGCCTTTTAAAGGTGGGAGAAGCCGGAACAGCCAAGATATCTAAAGAGAGTGGTTTACATAGCCAGTTTGTATATAACTCCCTCTATACCCTATTGCAAAAAGACTTGGTGGAAAAATATTTAATTAAAAAAAGAGCTCGTTATTCTGCCCGTGATCCAAAGGCCTTTTACGAGCGGGTGGAAAAAGAGAAAAAAACTGTTGATTTATTAGCCACGGCTGTGGAAAATAATCTAATTTCCACAATTGACTCCAAGTCCGTAGGTATTTATAAAGGAAGAGAAGCTTTTATGAAAAATGAAATGTCTACCCTGAAGGATTCGCCTAAAAATGGTGAGTTACTTATTATTGGTGGCCCAGGAGATGATTATTTAAATAATTTGGGACCAAATATTAATGAATATGAATACCAGAGAAACAAAAAAAGTATTGGTTTGAGATATATTGGAAATGAAACACAAAGAAAATACCTGGAAGAGTCCGCGGATAAACGCAAGTTATTCAAGTATCACTATTTACCTGGCCAATATGGTGGAGTAATGAATATTTCTATTGTTAAAAATGTTTCTGTAACTATTTATATTTTTCAGGATCCTATTTCTACTATTATTATAAAAAATAAAAAAATAATTGATGGCTATGTGGATTTCTTTGAAACCCTATGGAGTATTTCTAAAAAATAAATAAAAAAACAGCACCCTTGCCTGCGCAAGGGTGCTCAACACACTACGTATCTAAACGTATTCATTTTTTGTATCTCTTTTCTCGCGAAAAGTTACACATATCTTTTAGTTTAGGCGTTGTACTGCTTCCTCTACCTCTTCTTTTTTGAAGATAAGGCATAAGAAACAATAGCCTGCATCTTCTTCTGTCTGGTCGTCACAAAAAGTGTAACCAACCTTGCGTTGATCATCAATGATCGATGCAATGGTTTCACTCATTGTTTCTGCCGGACAGAAGAGGCGAATATCAATATATTTAGGCATTTGTCCTCCTTTCTGTCGCCAAGTTAATGAACTAAGCAGTATCCACACTACTTTTTGCTGTGTCTACCGTCTACTGATAAGTCTAACTTAAATACAAAGAGTTGTAAATAGTATTAAATTAATAAGTAATTTTTGAATATTTTTCTATCGGACAAAATAAAAAGTTATCCACAGGTAACTGTGTAAATGTCCTTTACATGTCTTTTAGATAGATTATAATAGTAGCAGACCAACATAAGTAGCAAATAAACTCCTGCTACATTTGTTGAAGAAAAGAGTTCTTTATCACACAAATGACATCTGATCAATGTCACACATATCGGAGATACCGATTTCCAAAATATAATATATTGGATCGGCCTCAAAACCGTTCCATATCGTTTTCTTAACCGACTTTTGAAAACAGCAAGGAGCGGTTTTTTCATAGATAAAAAACCAGCTAAAAGCGCCCAAGTTTGTTCGTTTATTGGAACTACGGACCGCGACGGCGGGAGTCTTGAGCAAATTTTCAGCAGAAAATTATGCGGGTCCAAGAAATGAATAAATTTGGGTGCTTTTTTTTTACTTCACCCAGTGTTTCTTCCTTATTTCTTCAATTTTCTTTTCCTCTTCCTTTTCCTTGGTTTCCTTGCCGGACTCCCCTAGTTTTTGGAGCTCGCTGGCGTCTAATTTTACTAATTCCTTACTTCTCTTATTTAAATACTCTTCAGTGTTCAAAGCCGGGTTTTCCAGCACCTCTTCCAAAAGAGCGTGCAAAATATAGCCTATTTTGGGGCCGGGTGTTTCATGTGTAACGGCCATTAGCTTCTGACCATCAATTTTAAGCATCCCTACGGATACAGGATCCGTCATGGCCTCTTCTACCATAGAATGATACTTTCTCAAGCGGTAGGGGCTCTCTTTTGGCCTTCCCATGCCCATTCTATCAGCACCGCGGAGGTTCATTAGGTCCCAAATGTTATCTCGCCCCACACTGCTAATGATTCTCCTGACGGCAGATAAGGAAATCTGTTCTGTATCAGCAAAAAACATATGCCAGCGGACAAGTTTGGTCACCTTTTCAATAACTTTCTTTGGAAACCTCAAGTCAGCCAAAATTTTTGCTACTATCTTGGCGCCAATCACTTCATGGCCGTAAAATGTCCAAATATCATTTTCTTTATCTTTTCTCCGGCTGGTTGGCTTGCCTATGTCATGAAACAAGGCGGCCAAGCGTAACTCTAGTGAGTATTTCTTATCAGCGGCGTGCTGTAAAGCTCGCAAGCTGTGTTCATACACATCATAAATGTGCGCTCGGCTCTGTTCTATACTCACCATGACGGCAATTTCTGGGGCAATAAAGGGAATCAAGCCCAGTTTGTTACAATGAATAAGGCCAGCCATAGGATTGTCAGACATTATTATTTTGGTAAATTCATCCCGAACGCGTTCCTTGGCAATGTTTTTCAGCAGTGAAACGTTGTTAATTATGGCTTTTTCCGTGTTTTTATCAATTTTAAAGCCAATTTCAGTGGCAATACGGACGGCGCGGAGGATACGGAGCCCGTCTTCATTGAACCGGTCATGCGCCTCCCCCACTGTTCGGATGACCTTGGCCTGCAGATCCTCATGTCCGTTATAATAATCCAGGTACCGGCCGGACAATGTTGTGGTTTTTGTTTTCTTGTTAACTTTTTCTTTCAAATCAATTTCTAAAGCAATAGCGTTGATAGTAAAATCTCGTCTTTGTAAATCATCTTCTAATTTCTGACTAAAAGTTACATGATCCGGGCGGCGGTTATCAGAATATTCCGCTTCTAATCTGTAGGGGGTAACTTCTATTACTTTTAATGTTTCATCTTTGCTTTCTTCATTTACAATTCCCACCGTGCCATAATTATTTTCATAAAAAGTATCTGGGAATAAAGAAATGATATCTTCCGGGCTGGCATTTGTGGTCACATCCCAATCTTTTGGTTTTCTATTTAATAATAAATCTCGTACACAGCCACCAATCAAATAAGCCTCAAAACCCTTGTTTTTGAGTGTCTTAATGACAAAAATCACCTCCTCCGGCAGAACTAACTTTTTGATTTCATACTTATTTAGAGCCATATTTTTAATATTGAAGCCCAGTAGGAGTCTCGACCTCGCTAAAAATTTTTCGTCAAAAATTTTTAGCTGGTCACCGGCTAGCAATTTTTTCTGCTGAAAAAATATAGCTGCGCCGTTCTCGTCCTAAAAAACTTTCAGTTTTTTGCGCCCCCAGTAGGACTCGAACCCACAATAACGGTTCCGAAGACCGTTGTGAT
>CAZSCE010000008.1:0-23814 GCA_964605355.1 uncultured Candidatus Saccharibacteria bacterium | reverse complement strand
ACTTCATCACCTTTCTTATATTTCTTCTCCGCTTCTACCCAAGGGTTTTCTTTCAAAGCCTTGATAGAGAGGGAAATCTTGCCATCTTTTACTTCAATCACTTTGACCTGGACTTTCTCACCCACCTTGTAAAAGGCGCGAGGATTTTCTACTAATGTCCAATCAATTTCAGAAATGTGTACTAGGCCTTCTAAACCATCTTCTAGTTTTACAAAGATACCAAAGTCCACAATACCGGTGATCTCACCACCACAAACATCACCTAGTTTGTATTTATCCACAATCTTTTGCTTGCCTTTCTTCTCAATATTTTTCTCAGAGAAAATCAATTTACCTTCCTTTGGTAAAGCGGTAATAATGGCCACAGAAATTTTCTGACCCACCAATTTTTTCAATTCATCTAAAATTTTATCCTTATCACCATCATTAATCCTAGGGTAATGCTCCGTCTTTAATTGGGAAGCCGGAAGAAAGCCCTTGATGCCTTGCCAGTTAATAATAAGACCACCTTTGTTAGCCTCCTCAACTGGTAATTCCAAAACAGTTTTGTTTTTAATAGCGGCTTCAGCTTCATCCCAAATCAGGGCTTGGCGAGCTTCCTTTAGAGAAAGTTCAATATATCCATCTTCATTACCATTACCGTTATCCACCACTTTGGCAGCCACCTTATCACCAATATTTATTTTCTTGATAATATCTCGGGCATTGATAAATTCTTTACCAAAAATAATACCTGTTCCATAAGGATGGAGGTTTATATAAACGCAAGATTTTTCTACGCCAATAACATCACCTTCTACCACGTCACCAATAGATGGTGGGGTAACGCTCTTGTCTACAATTTTGGTCATCAAGGTGTCCTTCTTGGCCTTGATTGCCTTTTCCTCCGCTGTACTCTCGTCTATAACTTTTGCTTTTTTTGTTGCCATATTTTTTAAAAAAAATTCCGCCCATGGCGGAAATATCGCCAAAAAGGTCTAAAGCCAATCCCGCCAGCCCTAGGGTTATCTTTTTGATTTACCCTCCTTTCGGGGGTGAATTAATAACTCATACATTATACATAACTTTAGTTAAAAAACAAGTCTTTTTTGGGTGTTTTTTATTTGTATTTTGAGTGCAGATTTGGTATAATTAAAGAGTTATGATTATCACTTATCAAGGAGTGGAGTTTTTCAAAGTTCAATTTGGGGATACAATCCTGGCTTTTAACCCTATTTCCAAGGAAAGTAAGTTTAAAAATACCCGCTTTTTTGCGGATGTGGCCCTCGTGAGTGCTAACCATCCAGATTTTAATGGTGTAGAAAACTTGTCCTATAATGGTAAAGAACCATTAGTTATTTCCGGCCCCGGCGAGTATGAAACTAAGGGTGTTTTTATTAAAGGTTTCCAATCAAAAACTAATTACGGTAAAAAAGAAAAAATTAATACGGTTTATACTGTTGTCCTGGAAGGTATGACCTTATGTTTCCTGGGCGCCCTCTCTGATGAAAAACTTTCTCCAGAATTTATGGAGGCTATAGAAGATATTGATATTTTATTCTTGCCAATTGGTGATGATGGCGTTTTGGATGCTAATAAGGCAAATAAATTGGCCGTAGCCTTGGAGCCAAAATTAATTATCCCTATGCATTATGATGAGGTGGGTGTGACTGGAGCCTTGAAAAAGTTTCTGAAAGAGGCTGGGGAAGAGGGGGTCAAGCCAGTAGATAAATTAACCTTGAAGAAGAAAGATTTAGAGGGTAAGGAAGGCGAGGTGGTAATATTGAGCCAGAGTAATTAGCACTTTTAAATTTCATGGGTATTTTAAATAAAATTAGAGAAATGCCAGATAATAAAAAGAAAGTTTTTTCTTTAGTGATCGCGGCGGTCATTACTTTTGTTATTGTGACCGTTTGGATTTCCCTTACCAAGTCAGATGATAAATTAGCTGAGAATGAGGTTAATAAATTAAGTTCCGTCAGTCCATGGGGCATGATAAAAGATGAATTTTCCAAAGCCTTCTCCAGTTTTAATGAATTAACAGAGAGCACCAGTAGCACCAGCACTGACACCTTAGATATTATGAGTAGTAGCACAATACCGGTTGAAATTATAGAAGAGGGGAATAGTTCGACAAGCTCACCACAAGCAAGCACTGCAACATCAACAAATTAAAAAATATATGAAAAACGAAGAAAAGAAAAAAGAAATAGAGGAAAGAATACCAGAGAGGGGTATTTCTCAGCGCAGTATTACCACGGAAATGAAAGAGTCATTTATTGACTATGCCATGACTGTTATTACTGACCGTGCTTTGCCTGATGTGCGTGATGGTTTGAAACCGGTGCACCGCCGTATCCTTTATGCTATGCATGAGATGGGCCTCACCTCCGGTGCCAAAACCAGAAAGTCTGCCGCTGTGGTGGGAGAGGTGCTTGGTAATTATCACCCTCATGGTGATGCGTCTGTGTATGAAGCGATGGTGAAAATGGCGCAGGATTTCTCACACCGTTATCCGCTGGTAGTGGGTCAAGGAAACTTTGGTAACATTGATGGTGACTCTGCTGCCGCTATGAGGTATACGGAGGCCAAGATGTCTAAAATCGCCGGTGAACTACTAAAAGATCTAGAAAAGGAAACTGTGGAGTGGCGCTCAAACTATGATAACACCAGAAAGGAACCGGATGTATTACCGGCCGCTTTACCAAACTTACTTTTAAACGGAACCCTGGGTATTGCTGTGGGTATGGCTACAAATATTCCACCGCACAATTTGAAAGAAGTAGTAGATGCCACTGTGCATTTGATTGATAATCCTGACGCTACTACAGAAGATTTACTTGGCTTTATCAAAGGCCCGGATTTCCCAACTGGTGGTGTGGCTTATAATCAGGCTGACATTAGTCATGCTTATGCTACCGGCCGCGGCGGCGTGGTAGTGCGTGGTGTAGCGGAAATAGTTGAGGACAAAAAAGGCACCTATCAAATAATTATTACTTCTATTCCTTACCGGGTGAACAAGGCAGAACTGATTATTGCTATTGCTGATTTGGTGCGAGAGAAAAAAGTAGAAGGGATAAAAGGCTTGCGTGATGAAAGCGCCAAGGATCTACGTATTGTGATTGATTTGAAATCCGGTGCCCAGCCACAAAAAGTTTTGAATTTTATATACAAACATACTCAGCTGGAGGAAACTTTCCATTACAACATGCTGGCCCTGGTGGACCGCGTACCGCAAACTTTGTCTTTGAAATCTTTCTTGGATGAATTTATTGATCACCGTAAAGTGGTGGTAAAAAGGCGAACAGAATTTGATTTGTCAAAAGCGGAAGCCCGCCAGCATATTTTGTTTGGCTTAAAAAAGGCCTTGGATCATATAGATGAGATTATTAAACTGATCAAGAAATCTAAAGACGTGGAGGATGCCAAGAGGAATTTAATAAAGGTATTTAAATTCTCAGAAATTCAGGCCCAGACTATTGTGGATATGAAGATTGGCCGTTTAACCGGTTTGGAAAGACAAAAAATAGAGGATGAATTAAAGGAAGTAGAAGCCCTGATAAAATATTTGAAGGATTTATTATCCAGTGCCAAGAAAATTTTAGCGGTGGTAAAATCTGAATTACAAGAGACCGCGTTGAAATATGCTGATGAGAGAAGAACCAGAATTATAAAACAAGGGGTAGGTAATATGTCTGATGAAGATTTGATTCCGGATGAGGAAAATGTGTTAGTACTCACTACTGGTGGCTATGTAAAGAGAACCAGTCCGGATGATTATAAAAAACAAAAAAGAGGGGGAGTGGGGGTGGTGGATTTGGATACCAAAGACGAGGATTTTGTGGTGAATTTCCTCAGCGCCACTACGCATAGTGATATTCTTTTCTTTAGTGATAAAGGTAAAGCTTATCAAATAAAAATGCATGAATTACCAGAGGGTAAGCGCGCCACCAAAGGTAAAGCCCTGGTAAATTATTTATCTATTTCCGCGGAGGAAAAAGTGACTTCTGTTTTGGCTATGCCAAAGGAATTAAAAAATAGTAAACTGGCTTTGATGATGGTGACCAAACAAGGAACAGTGAAAAAGGTAGATGCCGCCGCTTTCCATGATGTGCGCAGGAGTGGTTTGATTGCTATTTCACTGCATGATGGAGACGAGCTCACCTCCGTGCAGTTTGTTGCCCCTACAGACGAGATGATTTTAGCGACCGCCAAGGGTCAGTCCATCCGCTTCAAGGAAAGTGATATTCGGGAAATGGGCCGCGGCGCCGCCGGTGTGCGCGCTATCAAACTGGGCAAGAATGACTTTGTGGTCAGCACAGATGTGGTCAAGAAAACCATGGTAAACCCAACTTTCTTTGTGATTAGCAGTAATGGTTATGGTAAGAGAACTGCTTTGAAAGAATATAAAGTGCAAAATCGCGGTGGGTCTGGAATTAAAACGATGAAGGTAACTGCCAAGACCGGTGACATAATGTCGGCCCGCGTGATGACAGATGAGATAGATGAGATTGCCGCCATTTCTAAAAAGAGCCAGGTGATCCGCGTGGAAACCAAAGAAATTCCTACATTAGGCCGCCAAACTCAGGGAGTTAGAATAATGAAATTACGTGAAGGTGATCTCCTCGCCTCTATCACTTGTCTATAAAAATCATACAGGGTATAATATCCTCATGTTCTCTGATCCGGAAAATAATATAAAACAATTTGCGCTGAGCCCGGGGATGATGGTGGCGGATTTTGGTTCGGGGTCAGGATTTTATAGTATGGCTATTGCTAGGGCGGTGGCGCCTTCTGGCAAAGTTTTTGCTGTGGATATTCAAAAGGATTTATTGGGCAAATTAAAAAATGGTGCCAAACAAAATCATATAAATAATCTAGATATTGTTTGGGGAGATTTAGAGCATCTAGGTGGCACAAAATTGAGGGAGAATTCTATGGACGCTATTGTGATAGCTAATTTATTTTTCCAAATTGAGAATAAGGATGGCTTATGTTTAGAGGCCATGCGTATTTTACGCGGAAACGGCCGGGTCTTGGTGGTGGATTGGGGTGGTTCTTTTGGGGGGATTGGTCCACTGGAGAGAGACATTATTTCTAAAATCAAAATGACGGACCTGTTTCAGGACCACGGTTTCAAATTAGATCGGGAAATAACCGCCGGCGCAGAGCATTATGGTTTAATTTTTAGAAAAATAGTTTAAATAAATAAAATGAAGAATAATAAACTTTTTCAATATGTGGTGATAGGATTGTTTATCTTTTTTATAATTATTGGAGGTATTATGTTTTCTACTTATAAGGCCAGTACAAACAATGGGCAAACCCAAATAAATATTACAATATGGGGCACACTATCTGCAGATGCTTTTACCTCTCTCACTTCAAAATATTTTGGTGAGAATAATCTGAAATACAATGTAAGTTATGCACAGCGAAGTTTGGCCACTTTTGATCAGGATTTAGTAGAGGCCCTGGCTTCTGGTGTGGGTCCAGATGCCATTATATTACCGGCTGATCTGATTGTCCGGTATACAAACAGAATTTATACCATTCCTTTTGTGTCTTTGCCTGAACTTACTTTCAAACAAACGTATATTCAGGAAGGGGAGTTATATTTAAATAGTAACGGTGCGGTGGCCCTGCCTCTGATGGTGGATCCTTTGGTTATGTACTGGAATAGGGATATTTTTAATAATGCCGGAGTGACAAAGCCCCCACAGAGCTGGACCGAGATTTCCAGCTTAGTGCCAAAGATGACCAGAAAGGATCAGGGCGGAAATATTTTGGCCAGTACTGTGGCCCTAGGAGAGTTTAGAAATATAAATAATGCTAAAGAAATATTGAGTGCTCTTATTATACAGTCTGGTAATCCAATCATGAGTCAAAACACTGATGGTTCATATAAAAGCGTTTTGAATAATACTTTTGGTTCTTCTGCCTCAGCCGCCAGTTTAGCTCTCCAGTTTTATACAAATTTCTCTAATCCAACAAAGGTTACTTATTCTTGGAACCGGTCATTACCCAGTGCGCTTGATTCTTTTACTAATGGAGATTTAGCTATGTATTTTGGTTTTGCGTCAGAATATATGACTATAAAAAACAAAAATCCAAATTTGAATTTTGATGTGGCTTTATTACCACAGATTACTAATGCCAAGGTTTACAATACTTTTGGTAATATAATGGGCCTTGCCATAATGAAAAATTCTGCTGATCCAGCTGGAACTTATACTGTTATAAGTAGCCTTACTAGCGCTGCCGCTTTTCCATATTGGTCTAACACTTTTAATTTGCCATCAGCCAGAAGAGATATTTTAAGCTTACCGGAGACAAACGCTATTAAAACAGTTTTTAACCAGAGTGCCATTTTAAGCAAGGGCTGGCTTGATCCAAACGCTGTACAGACAGGCGCTATTTTCCAGGATATGGTAGAATCATATACAACGGGCCGAGAAGCAATTGGTCCCGCCGTTAACACCGCTTCTGATAGAATTGATAGTCTTCTTTAATAATTAAAATGTCACATTTATTAAATAAAAAATTTCTCGCCAGCCTGACTTCCATAATTTTGCTCTTTGTTTTTATTTTACCGGTTATCTCTATTGCTGAAAATATTTATACGCCATTGATTCGCTGCGGCTTGTCAGGAACGGGCCCATATGCAGTACCTTGCAAATTTCCTGAGTTCATAGGTTTAATTAATAGAATTATTAATTGGATTATCAGTATTGCTGGGGTGATATTTACCATCTCGGCTATTTGGGGTGGTTTTCTATATATGACCTCTGGGGAAAAGCCAGGTAATAAAGATAAAGCAAAAAGCCTTCTCTGGTCTACTTTGATGGGGTTTGTTATAATACTTACAGCCTGGTTGATAGTTTATACAATATTAAATATATTAGTAGACACATCAGATACTGGTACACCAGGAATTTTTAAATTCTTAAAATAAATATGAAAAAAAATTATAAAAAATATCTACCATCTATAGTTTCATTATTTTTATTATTAGTACCGGTTATTCTTTTTGCTGCTGATACTACTATAAATAATCCCTTGAAATCAAATGACGTGAGGGGGATTGTGGGTAGCCTTATGGATTTAGTGGCTAAAGTTGGTGGGGTGGTGGTAGTTTTCTTTATAATTTACTCCGGTTTTAAATTTGTTATGGCTCAAGGTAATGAATCAGAAGTATCAAAGGCCAAGGATATGTTTTATGCCACAATTATTGGTGGAGCCATTCTCTTAGGCGCTGATGTTATTGCTAATGTGGTAATAGGTACAGTAAAAGTTACTACCGGAGCAAGATAAATTAATAAATAATAAAATATAATGATAACCAATTTTAAAGATTTAGTGGAGCAGGTGTTTATTGGTAAAATATTAGCGCCAATTGTGCCACTTTTAATTGGCCTAGCTGTGGTGGTATTTTTATACGGTGTTCTTATTCTTATGTTCTCTGAGGGTGGGGAGAAGAAGGAAGAGGGCAAGCAGTATATGTTGTGGGGGATTATTGGTATTTTTGTGATGGTTTCCCTTTGGGGACTGGTGGCTGTTGTCTCTGGCACTTTTAATTTGAATACCACCCCAAAAACTATCCAAATAACACCACCAAAATAGTAATTGCTGATTTTAATGTAAAAAGGTATAATTATAAGGTAAAAATATCAAAGGTCGTAGTTTAAAAATTAAATTTACAAAATTGTGAAAAAAATATTAATTAGTTTAGGTTCAGTTATCACTCTTGGTTTGCCGGTTTTGGTTATGGCCGCGGGGACACAGGTAAATCTTGATTATTTAGGCGGTGCCATTAATAGTGGGAAAAGTCTTCTTAATAATATTATAATCTTTCTTTTTGCTTTAGCTGTAGTTTGGTTTATCTGGAATGTCACAAAATATTCAATGTCCTCAGAGGAAGATGGCAAGGACAAGGCCAGAACACAAATGATAAATGGTATTATTGCTATTGCTGTCATGGTTTCTATCTGGGGTATTGTGGGTCTATTAAGAAACGCTTTTGGGGTTGATAGTAATGAAGGCGCACCAAATAGTATTAATAATATGATTCCTGGGGTGACGGTCGCTCCAACTTCCTACCCACCTAATGGGACAGCAGCATATATTAATCCTTCTACTGGAGCGCCATCACCATTTCTTCCACGTCAGGCACCACCACCACAAAACTATTAGAGGTATTTATTAATTTATTAATTTATTAATCTTGTCCTGCGAAGCTTTATGCAAAGTGGGATTAATCAAGAAAAAAATGAAAAAAGCAGTTAAAATCATCGCGGGAGCAGCTTGGGCATTGCCTTTTATGGCTTTTGCTCAAACAGTGAACACAACTTATCTACAGTCTCTTATTGGTAGCGCCAAAGCCCTTTTGGACCAATTAGTGGTGTTTCTTATCGCCCTAGCGGTAGTGTGGTTTATCTGGAATGTTATTCGTTATGCTATGTCAGCTGATGAAGACGCAAAGGATAAGGCCAAGAATCAAATGATCCTAGGTATTATCTCTCTAGCCGTTATTGTGTCCATTTGGGGCTTGGTGGCTATATTACAGGGTCTCTTTGGTGTTAATACCACCGGTGCCGGTAATGTGACCAGACTTCTTCCCTAATAATATTTACTAATGCTTCCCGAACTTATTAAAAAAGCATATGCTGATAAGGTGGCCTGGCCCACCTCAGTTAGCGGTGGGGCTACACCAATAGGGGATTACAATATTTTGATTAAGAATATTATAGTAAATATCGTGAATCCTGTTATTGCTCTTATGGTGGCTGTAGCCGTTATCTATTTTCTCTGGGGGGTATTTCAGTTTGTGAAAAATGCTGAGAGTTCTGAAGAGAGGAAAAAAGGAGGCATGAATATGCTGTGGGGAGTGATGGGATTCTTTATTATGGTGGCGGCCTACGGAATAATTAATTTGATTATGGGGACAATTAGTGGAAAATAAATATGCAAAATAAAGCACCCCGCGCTGTAAAGCACGGGGTGTTTTGTTTGTCCAATATCCTCTCTCCTTTCTTTAGATATTGGTTAAAAGTTTGGAAACACTATCTAGGGTAGAGATACACATCTCTTTTTGCCCCCGGCGCCTCGTCATTGCCAATCTCCAGGCAGTAGCCACCAACTATTGGTTGCTCCTTCTTGAGTTTGACATAACCACCGCTTTTTGGGTTGTCCCTGCTCCAGCGCCCAGGCCTCTTTTCTTTGTTGGGCTTTAGAACCAGGAAACAGCTCTCGGCTGTTTGCGGACTTTTTACGTCCGGAGTACCCACTTCGTAATACACCCGGAAGGACCATGAGTCATCATCCTCACCAATCATCATGGCGCGAGCCTTGGGTGAGTCTTTGTACTCATTTCCTTCTATTGGGTCATCCTCCGAGCGGTAGTCAAACGTCCGCGCTGGGGGCCTGACTGTTGATGGGTTTGTTGTCTGTCTATTCAGTGCTGCCTGCACCGCAGACTTACCACCCCAAGAGGTTGAAAACCCCCAGGTCAGAACTATCGCCATTGCCAGCAGCACCACTACCCAAAACACCACCCACCTACTGAAGCCCTTTTTAGGGGGTGCGACGTCACCTTTCTTCTTGTCGCCTTCCTCCTTCTCAGGTAGAGGTTTTTTTGGTTTTCCTGCCCGCACACTTTCTATGGCCTGCCACGCCAGGTAGATTACCATCACTGCCAAACCAATCATTACAGGATATGGCAGCATGTCAGCCCCCTTTCTTTGCTTTAGCCGGCTTGTCAGGACTATGGACCTTCTTCATGGTTTCCATCGCTGCTGCAATGGCTCCAGAAATTCCATCAGTTCCAACAATGCTATAATCCGCACTTTCCACCGTTTTGCTCGCGGTTTCGAGGGCCATAGCATACCTGCCACCCTTTGTCTTTGCGATGGCCGCCAACTTTGCCTTTCCTTCTGCTTGCGCTGTGAGCAGGCTCAGTTGAGCTGATGCGTCACCCTGTCCCTCAAGTATCCTTTTTTCTTTTTCTGCTTCAGCGGTCTTGATAATGGCCTCCTTAAGTAAACTACTATTCAACGCATCTCGGAGGCCTTTATTGACAGTCTTTGTAAGGTCAACGTCTATTAGTTGAGCTCCATGAACGTCAACACCCCATGATACTACAATTGCATTAATCTTAGCTTCAAATGCAGTATTGATTGCTCCCCAATGCGCTGGAATCAATGCCGGAGTTCTTGACGCAAATTCGAGCTTAAGGACACCCTCAGCTGTATCTCGAAGTTGTTTCATGGCTGAAGATATGCTACCGATGTTTTTCAGGAACCTAAGGTAATCCCTAATTTGCATGCGAACTTGGGCCGTTGCCTCAACTGTCATTTGCTTATGCAAAGGATCCCCATTAACAAGGGCGGCATCAGCAGGATATTCCTTATCTGCTCTTTTTGCTGTCCCTGTTAGTATTCTAATTGGAAGGACCTTTCCTTTCTGAATTGGAGTTTCGCTATCTGCCATCCGATCTATTTCCTCTGGCTCTCCAGGAATTTGTTTTTGTACGACAAGAGCTGTCTCAGTGCGTAATTGACAAATTACAAAAGGAGCAAAGACTAGACCAGATGCGACCTCAAACATAGGTCGACCAAATAGGAGCAATGCCCCTAATTCTGTTGGTCCAACCGTCCTGAAACTTAGGACAAAGTAAACCATCTGCATCGAAGCGATGATCCACCCCCAGTTCCAGGCGTTCCCAGTATCTATGGATACCTTGTCCGTAATTAAACAGAAATCAAGATACCCCAAGGCGATGTATATCGCCATGAAGAATCCAACGACTACGAACTTTTTCATCCCACTCCTACCTTTCTGCGCCTGCGGGCGCACTGACATTAACTAACATTATTTGTTTCCAAACCTGTCAAAGAGCAGGTTTCTTTCTGTTATTAATACTAGCATATTTCATACTAAAAGTCAAGTATTTTCATCATCAAAATACCTATATAAAGTAAAGGTATTTTGAATGATTTGCTTTAATTTTTTTAGTTCTATATAATTGTAATAGATGTGTCATATTTTATTAATTAATTAAATAAAAAATAATGTCATTTATATTAAGACATCCCGAGAAAAAAAAGGATATGAGTGGAGAAGTAGAGGAAGGTGGTTCTGAAAAAGCAGAAACAGAAGCAAAGGAGAATAAAGCCAAGCAAGATGAAGAGATAAAAAAAAGATTAAACGATCCAAAGTTTTTAAATTTTTTGCAAAAAAATCCTGATGCCACTGATAACGCTAGTGATGATAATTACTTAAGAGAAAAGATTGCCACTTTTGATACAATACAAGGAATTAAAAATGAGGTTAAAAAATTTATAGTTACTGAATCCAGTACTGATTTTGGCGATGTGGTGGAGGGACCCTTTATGGATAGTTTAGAGGGCGTAGCTATTAAAAATCCTGAAGAATTAGGTAAGTTTTCAAAAAGGATAGTTGCTTATTTAGAAGCAACAGAAAGAAACAAGGCTTTAGAGGGAGTATATCAGGAAACAGCTAAACAGCTTGAAATGAGTGTTGATTACAGCAAATTAACTACAGATGAGAAAATTAAATTTGTCAGGGATGTGCAATTAAACTTTTCCAAATTAAAAAGTGACATTGAGACCAAACTATCAGATACAGAAAAAAATAGAGGTATATTAACTCATTTTTCTACCAAAGCTAGAACAGAATTCAGGGCCAAAAGAAGTAGCCTTCAGCAGACTATAGCCGGGTTAAAGGTAGACAGAGAAAAACTGGATCAAAAGTCTATAGTTGACACTTTACAGCAGATCAAGGGTATTAGGGAAAGTCTAAAAGGAAATGAGATATTTGAAGTTCTTAAGAACGAATTTCATAAAAAAGCTCAGGAAAGAATGAAACAAGCTGGTGATAGTTTGGATTACAAGCCTCTAGCTAAAAATAGAGTAGTTTTTGAAAGAATGAGAGGAAATGAAAGTATTCTTGATGATGATCAATTTGAGGCTATACAAAAAAGACTTATCGGTTTTGCTAAAGGCGAGGTAGGATATGATGTTAGTGAACTAGTTGAAAGTAAAGAAGGGGCTACTCTTAATACTTTTGAAAAGGGGATTGATATGATGAGAAAGAGGGGTTTGGATTTAGGGTTGGATGCTAAGGAATGCGATGAACAAATAGCGGGAGGTCTTAAAAATAAAATAAAACAATTACAGACCAGTAATGACCCACAAAGTAGGATTAAAGTTATTTTAATTAACAGGATATTAGCTAATTTAGAATAATAATAATATGACTGATGATAAAAAACAAAAAGCCAAAGAGGAATTCGGTAAAATAGTAAGAAGCGACATTGATGCCTTGTTTGATAAACCTTTAATTGACGAGCAGGTAGATAGCGCAGTAGTTGGGGAGGTAGGGAATATTTTAAATGAAGTAACCACTATGAATAATATTAGTTCAGATATAATAGAGGATACGAAGGATACCCTTGATATTCTCAAGGGGGCAGAAAATGAGGTAAAGGATTTAGGAAGATTATTGAAAACGAGAGAGGATTTAGATATTGCTGCCTAATTTGTCTATATTTTAAAAACACCCCTAAAAGGGTGTTTTTAAATGTGGGCGAGAGAGGAATCTTGATCCTTACAGGATCTGTACACCTTTTCTGTTTTCTTAAATGAATACATTTTATAAAACTATCAAAGGTTTTCAAGTCCTCCCTCACCGCCCAAAACAAAAAACCAAATGTCTCCTGAAGTCACATTTGGTTTAAGTTTTGTGGGCGAGAGAGGACTTGAACCTCCATGCCTTGCGGCACTAGCTCCTAAGGCTAGCGTGTCTACCGTTTCACCACTCGCCCAATAACACGTTTGCATGTCACCACGAATATGTAGGGAATCGGTTCTTACAGAACCAGTATCCGTGTTTGGATTTTTTATTCGTTCAGAAACTTTAAAAAATCTCAAACAGGCTTCGCTCCCTAACAAAAGTGCTCCCAGCACTTTTTCTGTGCCGCACTTCGTGTCCGCCCAGTAGGGATCGAACCTACGACCTTATCCTTAAGAGGGATCTGCTCTACCAGCTGAGCTATGGGCGGATATTATTCTATTGTTAAATTACACTCCCTGTGCTCGGGGCGGGAGTCGAACCCGCATCCGCTTTCGCAGACAACATTTTAAGTGTTGCGCGTATACCAATTCCGCCACCCGAGCTTTTTCTATTTTTCCCTCTATGTGTCAATTTTAAACTATGACAATTTGGACAAAGAATTCTAAGGTTTTCAATTCTATTATCCCGGCTGTCTCCATTTATATGGTCTAGTTCAAGTGGTAGTCTACCATCTTTTGATATTTTTTTCCAGCCACACTCCTCGCACTTCTTATTTTTAAGCCCAATTTCAAAAAGTCTATTTTTTAATTTATAACTTTGAAAATCACTATTATTTACCAAAATATTTTCTATACATATCCTTGGCTTACCAATACCAGTCATTCCTTTGTTCCACCCCTTTCCTTTAAAGTGTGTGATATTAATCTTTAGATCTTTAATATATTTTTTTATTTGATTATAATTTCCCCCAGCTTGAATTAGGCCAATTTTACCAAGTACCTGTCTCATACTTGTTGATGAAATGACGGCCTGTCTTAAATTATTTTCTGTCCACTTTCTTTTTTTGGGCATATTTAGGTAAACTAATAGTAATATACTATCACATTAGTTTACCATATAAGTGATTTAGACACAATTTAATAATTTGAGGCCTGGGGCGGAATTGAACCGCCGTATATTCCTTTTGCAGAGGAATGCCTTACCACTTGGCTACCAGGCCGGTAGGGAAATACTAGCATAAAAAATTAAATTCTAAAAGAGAAATTATTTAATTATCTCATCTATCCTTTGGCGGTGTTTTTCCCCACGGTCAATATCAAAATGAAAGAAAGGCATCCGGCCGGTTTTTACTTTCTCATTCATAAAATCTCTAAAGTCACCCAGCTGTCGGCGGGCAAATTCCAAAGCGGCTTCTTGTTTACTGTCCGGTAAAACAGTGAAAAGTATGGTGGCTTCCTTGGCTTCACGGGCCAGCTTTACATCAGTTACAGTAATAAGTGATTGACCGGTGGACTCTCTTTGCAAGAATTCCGCGGCCCATTTCTTGATTTGATCTTTTAATTTTTCGTCTTTAAATGTGGTGGTCATAATTTTATTTTAAAACCGTAGTAAAAGCTTCTAATTTATCACCCGGAGCCGGCGTCACGGCACTTTGTAACTGACAGCCAAACTCTACGCCGGAGCGCACCTCACTCGTTTTTTCTTTCATCTGTTGCAGTTCTCTAATTTTACCACGGCCCACCTCTATTTCTCCGCGCATGATTTTTATTTCATCACCCACTCTTATTTCTCCCTCTTCCACACGAGCACCAATAATATTTCTATCTTTAACCACACTAAAGAATTTAAGCACTTTGGCCCGGCCGGTTTTTTCTTCCACATTCATTTTAGGGGTTTTTGAGGCCGCCATTTCCACCAGCCATTCTGTCAGTTTATAAATAATATCAAAAGTTTTTACTTGGATACCGGATTTTTCCGCGGAGGCCATGGCCTGAGCATCAATCTTTACGTTGAATCCAAGCACCAGTGAATCAGCCTTACCCGCCAACATATTTATATCATTATCAGTAATATCACCCACACCAAAATGCACAATCCTCACCTTCATCCTGTCTGTTCTTATTTTTTCTAGTTCATGCTCAATCCCTTCTATGGATCCGGTGACATCCGCTTTTATAATAACATTTATTACTCCGGTATTTTCTGATTCCTCCACCGCTGCGCATTTTTGAAAAACTATCTCTTTAAAATTTGCCACCGCCATGAGGGCCTCCTCTTTATCTGTAAAGGTGAAAAATTTATTTCCCACTTTTGGCAAGGCGTCAAAACCAATAATGCGGATAGGGGAGGAGAAGGTGGCCTCAGTAATTTTTTTGCCCAGGAAATCTTCCATGATTCTGGTTGGCGCAATAGTTTTACCACACACCACAAACATACCACTTTTTATAGTACCGTCTTTTATTATCATAGTGGCGGATATTCCTTTCTTTTTATCCATATTAGCCTCAATCACTATTCCTTCCGCTGGTTTTTCAGTAGTGCCATTAAGCTCGGCCATCTCTGACACCAATAACATCAAATCTAATAATTCATTTACCCCCTGACCAGTCTTGGCAGAAATAGGCATAAACGGTACTTCACCACCATAACCCTCTAAATATATTTCATTTTCTGCTAAATTTACTTTTGTTTTTTCAATATCAGCGCCCGGTTTATCAATTTTATTTATGGCCACTATCATGGGCGTTTGGCTTTCACGGATACAGTTTAGGGCCTCTATGGTTTGCTTCTTTACACCGTCTTCAGCGGAAACTACTAGCACCGCAATATCCGCCACACTAGCGCCGCGTTGTCTTATTTTAGCAAAGCTTTCATGTCCAGGAGTGTCCAAAAAAGTAATTTTCTTGCCATTATGAATTACTTCATAAGCCGAAATTTTCTGGGTGATACCACCGGCTTCTTTGTCTACAATATTGGTCTTTCTAATATAGTCCAGGAGGGTACTTTTACCATGATCAATATGCCCCATGATACAAATCACAGGCGGACGTTCTATTTGCTTTTGGGCATTTTCTTTGGGCATATTCTTTTTTTGAAAACAAATTTAAACGAGAAACGTTCATGATATTATTTTGTTTTGATTGAATCCTTGGCTTTGTTCATAGCTTCTCTCTCTTCAGCGGTAAGTTCACCCTGCTCGGAAATCAAATTCTTGATCGGTTTGGAAAAGACGCTCACATGATCCCTGGAATACATACTAGAAATTACTACACCATTTTTCTCTTCATTTATGAAAGCCGTGGCAAAACTTTGGTTTCCACCAGAGCCGTCACCTTTGAATGGATTGAAACGGATAGTTTCTACACCGGAAATAGTTTTCTTTAAACGGGCATCATGGTTATTAAAAGTCTCTTCTGCTTCAACCTGAAATTTTTTTAGCTCCATAATTTCCTTGGTAACGGTATTAAATGACTCATCCAAAGTTTTACTCTTTCCTACCAGTAGTTTACCAAGCTTATTTTGCAGCCAGATAACCCAAGCAAAAAGGATAATTATCACCAAACCAGCCCCACTCCAAATGTATATATCAATATTCATACAGTTAGGGATTATACCCTAAAACCAAGGCATTTGCAAAGAGGCGCGCTTTTATATAGTATGGAGAAATGAGAAAAGTGATTTATTTAGATAATGCTTCCACCACCCCGGTTCGGCCGGAGGTTGTTTTGGCCATGAAGCCGTTTTGGAGTGAAAGTTTTGGCAACCCTGGTTCCATTACTAAAATAGGGGTAAGGGCTAAACAAGCAGTGGAGAATTCCAGAAAAATAGTGGCTGATTGTTTAATGAGAAGACCTCAGGAAATTATTTTTACTTCCGGCGGGACGGAGTCAAATAATTTAGCCATTTTTGGTTTAGTGAACCACCTCGTCTCGAAGACTCGCCACTCCTCCCTAGAAAAGGAGGAGAGTAAGAGGATTACTGATTTACATTTTATTACTTCCAATATTGAGCACAGCTCTGTCACAGAATGTTATAAGGAACTGGAGAGAAGGGGAGCCAAAGTAGATTATTTGAAAGTACAATCAAACGGAATTGTAAATCCCAGGGAATTGAGAAAATTAATAAAGCCAAATACTGTTCTGGTGTCTATTATGTATGCCAATAATGAAATAGGCACGGTCCAGCCAATTCGGGAAATTGCCAAAGAAGTTCGTCATGCTCAAAAAAACTCGAGAAATTTAAAAGAAAATTCTGAGGATTTTTCTTTTAAATTTCCAATTTTTCATACGGATGCTAGTCAGGCCGGATCATATTTGAATTTAAATGTAAATGAATTAGGAGTAGATATGATGACCCTGGATGCCCAGAAAATGGGCGGCCCAAAGGGGGTGGGTATTTTATTTAAAAAGAGCGATGTGGAAATGTCCCCCATTATTTTTGGGGGTGGGCAAGAAAAAGGCCTTCGTTCCGGGACTGAGAATGTGCCACTGATAGTTGGTCAGGCTAAGGCGCTTGAATTAGCTAGAAAAAGTTACCAAGGTGAGACCTTAAATCGGAAAAAAGGTCTCTCCTTGGTGTCCTTACGTAATTACTTCTGGCAAAAAATTCAGAAGGAAATTCCAGAAGCGGTTTTAAACGGTGATTTAGAAAATCGTTTGCCGAATAATTTAAATATTTCTATTCCGGGTATTGATTCAGAATTTATTGTTTTATGTTTAGATGAGGCGGGGATTGTCTGTTCTACAAAAAGTGCTTGCTCTCATGATGATGACGGTTCTTTTGTAGTTCGCGCCCTTGGTCATGGTGATAATTTAGCAAAATCTACACTACGCTTTTCTTTATCTGAGAATATTACCCAAAAAGACCTGAATTTTGTAGTTTTAACTTTGAAAAAACTGGTTCAAAAGCAAATGAATAAAAACTTTAATTAAAATACTTGCTTTTCCTTAAATTAGTTCTATAATACAGATATGGATATGGAAAAACTTACAAAACAACAGATAGTACTTGTGACTCTACTTGTGAGTTTTGTGACTTCTATTGCCACCGGAATTGTGACTGTGGCGCTGATGGACCAGGCTCCAGCCGGCGTGACCCAAACTATTAACCGCGTGGTAGAAAGAACCATAGAAAAAATTGTTACTCCGCCAACAAATAATAATGCCGCCGCTGTAATCACCAGAGAAACTGTGGTGGTAAAGGAGGATGATAAAATTGTGGAGTCTGTAGATAAAAATAAAAACAGTATTGTCAGAATTTATACTGATATGGAAAATTCCGGTGATGTAGCTGAGCGAACATTTATTGGTTTAGGGACGATAGTTTCCAAAGAAGGTTTAATTGTGACCGGGGATGTTTTTGCTGATCTGCGCGGAAAATATCAGGTAACCTTGGATAATGCCAAGTTTTATAATGTGAGTATTTTACCTAGAAAAGAAGGTAGTCAATTTTATTTCCTAAAAGTTATTCAAGATGAAAAAAATCTTGTTACTTTTACCTCGGTCACCATTTCTGATTCTAATGCTCTCAAACTTGGTCAAACAGTTATTGCTTGGGGAGGGCAAACACAGAATTCTGTTTCTACCGGTATTGTTTCCAGCCTGGTAGATGTGGAGGGCAGGGCGGCGAATGCTTCTAGCACCGCTACCAGTACGGCTATAGCCCCTAGAGAAATTGTGGCTATAAATACCAATGTGAATTTAGTTGATATTATTTCCGGTGGGCCGTTATTAAACCTTTATGGTGAGGTGGTGGGGATTAAGGTTGGTTCAACCGTTTCTACTTTATATAATTATTTACCTTCTAATCTCTTAAAGAAAGAAATAGGTACTATATAATTTCTATTTGAATTTTCCGCCCAGTCTGCTATGATGAATTTGTAGTAATTTGAATTTATATTTATGCCGCCATTTAATAATTTTACAACCAAGGCCAAGGAAGTGATAAAGCGCGCTCACGAGCTGGCTATTGAGCGTGGACAAAATCACGTAAACCCTACCCACCTTCTCCTGGCTCTTATTATGCAAGAGGAAAGTATAGTTTCATCTATTTTGGAGAGATTAGAGATTGATATAGTATTGCTGACTGATTCCTTACTGGAGGTTATTGATAATATAAATCCCGGGACAAATATTTCCTCACCCGCCATGCAAATATATTTAACACCGGATCTGGCCCAAGTGATAGAAGCGTCCGGGAAAATAGCCCGTGAGCTAAAAGATGAATTTATTTCTACTGAGCATTTATTTATTAGTGTGCTGGATACCACTAGTCCGGCCCGAGATATGCTCACCCGTTTTAAGATTGACCGTATAAAAGTAGTAAGTATTTTGGAAGAATTTAAAACAAATAATGTGGGTGAAGCGCCAACAATAAAAAAATATAAAGCTATTTCCAAATATACACGGAATTTAACTAAATTGGCCAAGGAAAATAAACTTGATCCGGTGATTGGCCGTGATACGGAAATAAGTAGAATTATCCAAATACTATCCAGGCGCACTAAGAATAATCCGATCTTGATTGGTGAAGCCGGCGTGGGGAAAACCGCTATTGTAGAAGGCCTGGCCTTGCGGATGTCCACTGGTGATGTGCCAGAATCATTAAAGGATAAGGAACTGGTTTCCTTGGATATGGGGATGCTCATTGCGGGAACTAAATACCGTGGTGAATTTGAAGAGCGCTTAAAAAATATTATTAAAGAAATTGAGCGGTCAGAGGGGAAAATAATTGTCTTTATTGATGAGATACACACTATTGTGGGGGCGGGCTCAGCAGAAGGATCCATGGATGCTTCGAACATGTTGAAACCAGCCTTATCTCGAGGGGAATTTAGAACTATTGGCGCCACTACTATAAAAGAATATCAGAAGATAGAAAAAGATCCGGCGCTGACCAGACGTTTCCAAACCGTGTATGTTAATGAGCCATCCTTGGAAGATGCCATTGCTATTTTGCGTGGCTTAAAAGAAAAATATGAACTGTATCACGGCGTTCGGATTACTGACGATGCTATTGTGGCTTCTGTAAATTTAAGCTCCAGGTATATTACTGACAGATTCCTGCCGGATAAGGCGGTGGATCTGATTGATGAGGCTTCTTCTTCGTTAAAAATTTCTTTAGAAAATATGCCACCAGTTTTAGAGGAAACACATAGGAGAGTGCTACGTTTGGAAATTGAAAAAGAGGCATTGAAAAAAGAAGCCGAGCGCGGTGAGAAGAAGGCTCGGGCCCGCGTAAAAATAATTGAAAAAGAAATTGCAGATCTGAAGGAGAAAACCGCGGAGATAGAATTGAAGTGGAAAAATGAAAAGGAAACTATTACGGAAATAAAAACTTTGAAGAAAAATTTGGAGCAGGCCCGGATAGAGGCCGAGGCGGCGGAAATGCGCGTGGATTTGGCCAAGGCGGCGGAAATTCGTTATGGCACAATACCACTAATGGAAAAAGATTTAGTTATAAAAGCCAAAAGATTAAAGAACTTACAGAGTTCCAGACGAATGCTTAAGGAAGAAATTGGCGAGGAGGATATAGCTGATATTGTTTCCCGCTGGACCGGAGTGCCGGTGACCAGGATGCTTGAGGCAGAAGCGGAAAAATTGGGCCGGATGGATGATGAACTTAAGAGAAGAATAATTGGCCAGGATGTGGCTGTTAAGAAGATTTCTGACACCGTAAAACGCTCTCGGGCGGGTATTTCTGACCCCAATAGGCCTATTGGCTCATTTATCTTTCTGGGACCTACCGGAGTGGGTAAAACCGAGCTGACCAAAGCTTTGGCAGAATTTATGTTTGATGATGATAATGCTCTGATCCGCGTGGATATGTCAGAATTTATGGAGCGTCATTCCGTCTCAAAACTGATTGGTTCACCGCCGGGTTATGTGGGTTATGAAGAGGGGGGTAATTTGACGGAGATGGTCCGGCACCGTCCCTACTCGGTAATTCTTTTTGATGAAATTGAGAAAGCGCATCCAGAAGTATTTAATATCTTACTTCAGGTGCTTGATAATGGCCGGCTGACAGACGCCAAAGGGCGCACGGTGAATTTTAAAAACACCGTTATTATTATGACTTCAAATATTGGTGCTAATTATATTGATAAAATGGAGGAGATAGGTTTTGCTCAGGATAAAACTAAGAAGACCGAGTATGAAGATGTGAAGGGGAAAGTTATGAAGGCCCTGAAGGATAATTTCCGTCCGGAATTTTTGAACCGCTTGGATGATATTATTATTTTTGATATTTTGAGTGAAGTGGCGGTGGCCAAGATCGTGGATATTCAATTAGATATTGTTAGAAAGCGCTTGGTGGAGAAAGAGATTAAATTAATAATTAGTAAAGAAATTATTTCTTATTTAGCGCGTGAAGGTTATAATCCACAATATGGTGCCCGCCCTCTTAAGCGCTTGATTCAAGAAAAAATCCTTAACCCTGTTGCCTCCCTGATGATTTCTCGTGGGGTGATGGCCGGAGGTGTGGTAAGCGTTGATTTTAAAAAAGGCGAGTTTACTTTTGAGGTGAAGGGGAAGAAAAAAATACAAACTTTGCTTCGCCAAACCACCCCCGCGTAAGAACGCGACCCCTCCTAAGAAAGGAGGGGTAAGACAAGGCCAGTAGCACGTAGAACTTTTTAGCTTGACTAGCTAATGTAGTTTTTGTTATTATTAGGTGGTGAACACGCCTGCAATTTCAAAAAATCAAATTACTAAACTCAAGGCCCTATATATAAAAGAGGGTAAGTGTATGCTTGATGTGGCAAAATATTTTGATGTCTCGATAGATGCAGTAACGTATGCTATGCGTAAATACAATATCCCTAGGAGGGATTTTAAAGAGGCAAGTAAAAGGTCTTTTGAAAATAAAAAGATGACTTTTAGAAGAAAGAGTATTAAAGGATTAAGAAAGGCTTATGCAGAATCGATATTGGCGATGCTTTATTGGGGTGAAGGTTTTAAAGGAAATGAAAACAGCAAAATGGGAACATTTGATTTTGCTAATAGTGATCCAGTCATGGTTCGGGTTTTTATGAAAGCCTTTAGAGACGTATATAATTTTGATAAGAAGAAACTTCGAGCATACATTTATTGTTATTCCAATCAAGATACACCTTCTATAATCAATTTTTGGTCTAAGCTGACTAAAATACCAAAGGCTCAATTTACCAAGCCTTATGTAAGAAATGATTCGCGTGTTAATGCTAGAGTGATGAAACATGGCCTAATTCATATTCGTTACCACGATAAGAAGCTCTTGATAAATATAAAGAATCTGATAGAATGTGTTTGTGACAAATATGCGCCGGTCGTATAGTGGCAATTACACGAGACTGTAAATTTCGCGGCTTCGGCCTACGTTGGTTCGAGTCCAACCCGGCGCACAGACTAGGACGAATGGAGGCGAAAGCCTCCTTTTGTCGTTGTGGGTCAACGATTTTATCTAGTTCCAACGCCTTGATTTCAGGTAATAGTCGTTTTTCACCATCTTTTAGTACTTTAAACCAGGAATGTAGATCTACAAACAGTTTTTTGCCATCTAGCCTGTGGTTCCAACCGATACTACTTAGTATCTCTCTTTTGATTTGTACATTACCATCTTTCAATGCTTCCATTGCTAAAGAAGAGAAGTGTAAAACATTTTCAGTAAGCTCGGTCCAATTTCTAGCTCTAGCTTCAGTCTCGCTTAACTTTTGTTTTTCTCTCATTAATTCATCCTCAAATTCTTTCTTCTGTAAATTATATTGTTCTTTTGTTATGGTTCCATCTAATAAGAAACCAAGTGTTCTATCTATCTTCTTTTGTGTCTCTTCAACATTTCGAAGTTGGGTTTCGTATATTTGTTGTCTCTTGTTAATCTCAAGACTGTGCATATCTTTGAGTGTTTCTAAACCAAGCTTATAGAATTCTGGATCAATTAAATTACTTTCAATTATATCGGTAATGTTTTTCTCCATATCACAAAGTGTTACTGGTCTAGATTTACATTTAACATTTAGCTTTCTCTTTGTGCAGTGGTAGTAAATATATGGGACCACCTGCCCAGTGCCTTTTACTAGTTTCATTTTTCTAGAAGCAGTTACACTAGCACCACATTCAGCACACTTCATTATTCCAGTAAAAGGGAAGTCATTGAATTGTGTCTTTGGTCTACCTTTCTTACCAAGAATAACCTGGACCTTCTCAAATTCGTCCATAGTTATCATGGCCTTATGCTTACCAATATAGGTTTTGCCACCATAGTGAAAGTAACCAGCGTAAAAATCGTTAGTTAGCATAGTATAAATGTGGCTTCTAGATATTGGCCTACCGCCAAGCTTTTTTCGAGGCGGAGTTTTTAGACCCCATTCATTTGAAGCAATTTCCAATACTTTAGGAGGGGAGTATGTTCCTGTAAGCATTAAGTCCCAGATTTTACGGACCAAATGAAATCGTTGTTCATCAACTAGAATCGTCTCAGAACCTTTCTCTCTTGTCTTTGAATTTAAATATCCAATTGGCGGTATATTTGGAAACCATCCCTTTTCTGCCTTAGAGGTTAAACCTCTTTTAACATTCTTTGATAAGTCTCTAATATACTGATTAGCCATTCCATTCTCTACAGACATAATCAAAGCATTGTCTTCTGGCAGGTAATTTTTCTCCGCAGTTTTAACACAAAGTAATTTTTTCTTCTGAAGGAAGTATTGAATAGTAGCACTATCAATCGGGTTTCTAGATAGACGGTCCATTTTCCATGTGAGAACACCGTTCACCTTACCTTCTTCTATTAGTTTAACTAACTCAGTAAACCCATCACGCTTGTGTGGTTCTTTAGCAGATTTAGATTCCTTAATTATTTTAATAACATTCAATCCCTCTCTTTCGGCAGTTTCTTTCTGATAATTAATCTGATCATCAATAGATTGAATTTGTCTATCTTCAGACTCTGTACTTTTGCGGGCATATATAATCCATGTAATTTTCTTTATTTCATTTTCCATAATTTTTATACACTAAAGGGACGACCTGGTTGACCCAATACACTTGCTCGAAAGCAGCCTCATTGGCAAGTCGCCCCTTTAGGGTAACGAAGCAATAAAAAAGCTTTCGAGACAAAACATGTATGGGTCAACTCTGGTATTATACCCTTGATTGAATTAATAAACAACTTATATTCTCCAATTTACTCACTATATATCTCATAAGTATACACCAATGATAATTTAGGCCTAAAACCTTACTAAAAGCTTGCAAAAACCTTGCA
>CAZSCE010000007.1:0-35349 GCA_964605355.1 uncultured Candidatus Saccharibacteria bacterium | reverse complement strand
CTTTCCCCGCCTTAGTCAAGGCGGGGTGGACATTCTGATGGACGGGGCGGTTGTGCGGGAGAGGTTGTATTAAAAATAGCCCCATCTCTGAGGCTATTTTTAATTTAATAATTTAAGAAAAAATTATTTGTTTTGCATCTTCTCAATGTATCTTGCAGCAGCGTCCTTTCCACCCAAACCAAAGGCTAGGGCAAGAGCGGCAACAACACCAATCAATATTGTACCTAAGAATGAAAGTACAATTTGTAGATCAATCAAGTTGCTTAAAGCTTGTAAGATAGCAAAAGCTAAGATAGCCCACTTGGCAACTGCACCCAAAGCATTGGCGGCAGAAACATTAGCGGCTTTTGCACTACTAACTACAATTTTCTGAATAGTCTGAGCAATAACAACAGAGACCAAAAGAATAAGGGTAGCAATAATAACCTTTGGCAAATAATTAAGGACATCACCTAAGAAAGAGGTAACGGCATTAAGGCTAAGGATATCTAGAGAAGCAATCAAGGCCACAACAATAAAGAACCACTTGACCAAAGCTCCAATAAAGTTAGCGGAATTTAATTCAAATCCACCTTTTTCTACTACCTTATCAAAACCAGCGCTTCTAAGAGCAACGTCAAGTTTGACAGTTCTAATAATCTGAGCAACCAAGCGTCCAAGGATGACAGCCACAAGCCAAACAACAAGGAACAAAACAATAGCAACAATAAGCTTAGGAATAAAACTGACAACTCCAACTCCCACATTGTAGAATGAAGCGGTAACAGCTACCTTTAAAGTCTCAATAAATGACATATTAAATTAATTTTTTATTAACCCCCCTAAGTTTTACTTAGTAAAATTTTGGCGGGTGAATCTCTTTTTAGAAAAGAGAAATTGTTTTTAAATAAACTAAACTAACAACCGACTAAGGAAATTTTACCTCGACCTTTCCTTTTACCACTCTATTATACCACTAAAGGTTTTTAGAGTTCAAGCCCAAAGTAAGTGTGCAACCCTTAGGACAACTTGATATTAAGCTTGTCTAGGAGCTTTTGATGGGGATAATCCAGGATATCACGGATTAATTTGTCATACATCCCCAGGCGGTAGTGGAAATCCGGGGTCTCAAAAGAGGCAAAAGTGAGTTCCTTGCCTATTTCCGCCTCCATTGTCTTTACTATTCTATCAATAGAACCGCGCCTCAAATTATCCCCTACTATTAGTATATCCACCCGGCTGTCAGGGTTTTGAATAAAGACACCGGAGACAATCACCATTTTAAGCTTGCCCACATGTGATAGCCTTTTTAATATTTCTGCCGGTCTGAGTGGCCTGGTGTTAATCAAAAGGTTCTGCAGGGGTAGTAAGTACTCAAAGTTTGGATCCAATTGGAAGCACTCCACCTTTCTTTTTGACTCAATTATTTTACCGCGCTTTTTCTTTTGAACTATTTGCACAAATTTACGGCCCTTGATCATTCCCGCCTTTTTCAGAACCTCAATTTCGGCCTTCGCCTCCTTACCGGAAATTTTAGCCTTGTCCATCACCTGCTCCAAAGAAAAAATCATCTCTGGGTTAAATAAAAATAAGCGCATCACTTTTACCCGGCTCTCCCCACTGAATAATTTGCTTAATGTTTCCATATTTCCATCATAAACCTTTTTTCAAAAAATAAAAGAGTTGACCCCACATTTTAAAGTGGCCTAATTCTTTATACACTTTTCATTTATACTGGGGGGTGAGATAATTATAGGTAGAAGCACAAAAATCAGAAAGGGAAACTTATGCTGGAAAATGCAAAAGGCATTCAGTTCTGTTTAGGTTGTGGTCAGCCAAGTTGTAGTCTATCAAGTTGTGGTCATTTGATTATTATTGAGATTGATGGGAGGAGGATACCTCTCCAATCCACACTGCCAACAACCAATATGGAATTTGTACGCTCTACTCTAAAGTTGCTGGCGGAAACTCACGGCCGAACTCTGGGAATTGACTTTCGGATTGATGACAGAAACCACATGTTCAGGCTCAACTAAGGTAGGAGGGCACAAAAAACACCGCCGGCACTCACGTGTCCGGCGGCATCTTTTTTATATTCTATATTCTATATTCCAGATTCTACTATTTAAGAGTAACTTTACCTCCTGCTTCCTCAATCCTCTTCTTCAAAGCATCAGCCTCCTCTTTCTTCATACCCTCTTTCATCATGATTGGGGCACCGTCTACCATGTCTTTAGCTTCTTTCAAACCAAGACCTAGAAGTTCCTTGACCACCTTGATCACAGCAATCTTCTGGGCACCACCATCAGTTAACTCTACATTAAATGATGTTTTCTCCTCACCGGCTTCTACAGCAGCGGCGGGGCCAGCCACAGCCACAGCGGCAGCGGAGACACCAAATTTCTTTTCGAATAATTTTACCAACTCGTTCAAATCAATCACTGACATTTTTTCAATGCTAGCTACAATATCTTTGAACTTTGCTGGAATCTCAATGTTTGTTTCTTCCATTTTATTTTTATGTTATGAGGGAATACTTAATTAAATTATGAAACGCAGGGACCCTTTTTTGTCTGCAAAAATGGGTTAAGCGTGAATAATTTAGATTAAGTTTTCCCGAATTAATAAATTTATGCTTTCTTCTTGGCAATAGCATCAAGCGCCATGACAAATCCTTGAATTGGTGAGTTTATAACATTTACAAACTGAGCATATAGAGTCTGTTGGGAAGGAATAAGGGCAATAGCCATCATTTCTTCTTTACTCATATATTTACCATCAAAGATTCCTCCTACAATATTTAGATTATCCTTAAACTTCTTTTGGAAGCTTAATACTTCACGAGCGGGGGCAGTTAAATCTGCACTATAAGCCATGGCGGTCTCACCTACTATCACCGGCATCTCACCAGTAATTTTAGCTTCGTCAAAAGCTCTTTTAGCTAGAGTCTTTTTAGCCACCATATAGCCCACCTGTGATTCACGAAGCTTTCTTCTCATCTCAATAGTGTTCTTTACATTGAACCCCTTGAAGTTAAAGAAAACAACGGATTTTGCATCTTTGAGTAAGTCAGCCACTTTCTCAATGATCTCTTTCTTTTTACCTTTTGATATTGGCATGATTGGTTTTTACAGAGCGAAGCGACAATAAAAATCATCACCCTGTGTAATAATTTGCTTCTAGCAAATTAAAAATCTGAAGATTTTTATTACACGGGGTTAGAAAAAATATAATCGCTCTGCTCATTATTTTTTACTAAAACGACCTTTATAAAAGCCGTTGAAATTAGAGTATGAAAATGCCTATTTAGCACTTTCAACCTCGGCCGGATATTAAGACCTTGCGGTCACCAGCTGTCTTGGGCTTGTGAAAAGATACTACCACAGCCCTATAAAAAAATCAATAAAAATGACGGGGTGTGCCACGCACCCCGTCAAACATATTTACCTCCTTTCGTTTAGTAATCTTTTCTGCGGCTATCTTTGCCGCGGGTTGAGATTCTTCCTTCTGCTGCTTATTGGCATCAGCAATAGTTAAAAAAATAAAGCGGTTAGCCCCCTGCCTCCTTTAGTAGACGCTTCATATCTGCCTCAGTTCCACCCGCAGCCTTCAAATCAAGGGCCGAACACACCAGGCAATATCCATGACTCACCTTGTGATTATCGGAGAAAAAATACCCTCTTCTCTGCTTTGTTGTGGGAGTAAACCACTTGTGGCTCTTCTTTTCTTTCCAATCCCGACAGATTGAACATTCTACTTGCATATAAGCAACCTCTCTTTATATTATTTACTATAAATGATCAACTTGTCTGACATTATATTACCCCTTTTACCCAAAAAATCAACATATGTAAAATGGCTGATTCAATTTATAAATGGTAAAATATTTATATTGTGAAAAGAATAAAAGTACTGATTACGGGCGCGGCGGGACTACTGGGTACGCACCTCTCCACTTACCTGCTTGATAAAGGCTATGACGTTATTGGAATTGATAATTTATTTGGCGGATATTTAGACTACATTGATAAAAGATTGATAAAAAATAAGAAATTTTATAAAAAAGATTTACTAGACACAAAATCACTAGAGAAAGTTTTTGTAAAACATAAGCCTGATTACGTTTATCATTTTGCCGCTTATGCCGCCCTGGGCCTCTCCCCTTTTATCAGGAACTTTAATTATTCAAATAATATTTTATGCTCCGTGAATGTAATTAATAATTGTATTAAATATAATGTTAAAAAATTAATATTTTCTTCTTCTATGGATGTTTATGGTGAGGGTAAGCCTCCTTATACGGAGGATCAAGTGCCTGCCCCCACTGACCCATATGGTATTGCTAAATACGCCGTGGAGATGGATTTGAAACAAGCCTTTGAACAATTTGGTTTACGGTATAACATAGTCCGGCCTCATAATATTATAGGAATAAAACAAAATATCTGGGATAAATACCGAAACGTAATTGGTATTTGGATTAGAAAAATACTGGCTGGAGAAACAATAACTGTATTTGGTGATGGTAAACAAAAAAGGGCTTTTTCTGATATTAAATATTATCTGGAACCGTTTGAAAAATTAATGGACAGGGCGGACAATGAGATATTTAATATTGGGGCAGACAAAGAATATAGTATAAATGATATGGCAAAAATAACACAAAAAATTGCCAACGAATTTGGCTATAAACCAAAAATAGAATATTTAGAATCTAGAAATGAAGTAAAGGAAGCTTTTTGTAATCATGACAAAGCTAAAAAAATACTGGGTTTCAAAGACCAAACTAAGATTGACTCCTGCATCAGAGAAATGCTGGCTTGGGCTATAAAACAGCCAGTCAGAAAAACTAAAAAAATGAAGTGTGAGATCGAGAAAAACCTTTATAGCTTTTGGAAATAATTATTATCAATATAGCCCAAAAAAGAATATCCAGAGCAAGGAATGCCCAGTCAATTAAATTTGAGTGATAAAAATCAACAAGGTACTCCGCCATCGTCAACTCCTAAGAATTCATCAAAAATAATCTCCCCCAAACGCTTCAAATAGAGAAAATTATGCGCTCGAGTGAGAGTCTGTATATAAGTTTGATCCGCTCCTGTTATTTCTTCTCCACTACCAGAATCCTTAATTAAAACATACTCCCCATTTTTTTTAATTTGTTCGGTCAAAGTAATATTAAAAGAGCCATCCTCAGAAAGTAAAACCCAGTTTTCTATATTTAAGTCGTAAGGTGTATTATTATGAAGAATTATTTGTGAATTTATAGCACTGTAAGAATCATTACTCCAGTCTGGGACCGCACTAACCGGCTCCCAATAAACAATAACTTCATAAATAATATGCTCAGATTCTAATCCGGTATTATCTGTCGCAAAGATTTCAATAGTATTTTCTGTTTTATCATATAACTCTAATATACCAGAAGTTTCTGTGGTAGTACTGGTATCTTCCGGATCATCATTTATAATAATAGTATAATAACTAATATTGGGAGAAGTAGAGTTCCAAGACATTTCTAATTCTTCTGTGGTGATCAGACACCTATCAGTCAAAAGAGAATCCCCGCACTGCACCGGAGCGGGTACAGAAATATTTACCGCTGGAGCTGATGCCACAAAGACAGTAGCTGTTGTACTGGCGGATTTTATATAATCTGTAATAGTAGTGACCTTGGTACTTGAAGCAAAAGAGGTAGAAGAAGAATGTAAAATATCTGGCTCGGCATAGAAATTCAAAGTAGTAGTACCCTCAGAAATATTTTCAATAGCTAGTGACCAATTTCCAAAAGAATCCGTAGAAGTAGAAGTTGTGGCAAAATCCGTTGTGATAATAAAATCCTGGGTACTAGTGCCAGAAAAAAGAATAGTGGTGGTAGGAGTGGTGTTTGTAATATCAATAGCAGATAAGATTGAGGGTGGAGAAACCTGTTCATAAATAATAGTGGTGGTAGCGATATCTTCTGTAGAAGTAGCCTGAGGCACTGGATCACTATGACGGCTATGATGTGTGGGTTGCGTATCTGTATTTTTTGGAGTTATATTATTTTCGCCAGTATTTGTATTTTCGGGCGTAGATAAAACCGAGACTATTTCTATAATCTGATCAAAGGTAAGTACTGGGGGTGGTGGAGTATAGGCCACCGCTGGAGGCACTAGAGCCGATAGATCTGAAGTATTTTCTTTAACATATAAAATCACTTTTTGCGCGGTAGAGACCACCGCCACTCTGGCTGTCCTCACACCTTGCTCTACTTTTTGTACACCAATAGCCGCTACTTCGTTCCCGGTATAATTTATTCCATTCACGGCGTTTGAAATATTATTTGCAGCTAAAGCAGTACCACCATAAATAGTATGTCCAAAATCTGTAACGGTATTTACCACAGCACCAGCAATAGCCCCAGCCGTATCCGTCACCGCAAAATTCAGCCGGTACCACAGCTGACTAAAAATACTGCCCTCGGTTAGTTTTGCCAACCTCTCTGCTTCAAGGGACGTCTCTTTTTCTAATTTTAATTTCTCAGCTTCCAAATATTCCGCTCGCGCACGTTCCGCCTCTGTCATGAACATCTCCGTAATCCCCGCCCCACTCAAAATTGCCATTTTTACCAAGCGGTTAAAGTAGTCTTCAAGGACAGAATAATCATTATTACCATTACCAATATATGTGAGAGATTTAATCTCCTCTCCTTTTTTTGTTATTAAATCTATATACAATTTATGCATATCATAAAAATAATAATCTTCACCAAAAGCATAACCACCCCTCTTGCTCGTCACTTCTGGAAAAGAATATGTGTTAATAGTATCTGGACTGACATAATTATTGTTGGAATAACCGGCAATATTTTCAAAAAAATCAGCTATTGTACTACCCACATATCTGGTCTTATATCCCATTCTAAAATAATCTACAGCTATCCCCTTCATAGCCGCCCTAGTTTTATATTCCTGGGCCCAGTTTTCATAAAGGCTATCACCGGTATTTGACCAGGCAGCAATACCTTCTGTACCAATATGCGGGTCATTCCTGGTATGATCCGGCACGGTCATATCCTCAGCTAAATGCAATATGTGTCCAAGGCCTACCAAAGCCCCCTCCCTATCTCCACTGGCATATTTAGCAATGCTTTTATCCCAAGTAAATTCATTACCATTATTTACCTCTGTCACCCATTGAATAGCGTTTCGATAATTATTTATCCCCATCTGTCTCTGTGGTTCATAAAAGTGATTCAGTGGTCTGGTGCCAGGATTATTATCTTCATCTATTGAGCCCTGTATAATCAGTTCTTTATCAGCTGAACTTATTTTTACTTCATTATTCAAATTAAAAAACTCCACCACTTGTTCGGTAATACCGGGATGTGTAGTTTGATCATCATAACCAAAAGAGACTAGTGGAAATATTAACCCAATAAAAAATGATAGAAATATTTTCTTCATTTTTTATTGAATTATTTTCCAGACCTTAGTGTAAGGGTTTAATCTTAAAGCTACACTAATTTCTTGTTCTGTTCCGCCCGGGACTAACCAAGAATATTCTGTATTACCAGACATCATAGTACTAGTGGCATCTTTTTGAGTTAGGTATTTATATGTAATATAATATTCCCCAGTTTTCAAATAGCCTTTATTTTTTGATTTCATTATATTATCCATATTCTCCAACACAACATGCAAATCACCATCTCTAGTAATTAATTCTTTTAATCCATCTAATTCTTCCTTCTGTAAATTTGGCTTCTCTATAGAAATTTCCGAATATCTACTCGCTAATTCAATATCTCCGATTTTGAGAGCGGAAATATATAAATCCAAAGTTTCTTCGGGGGTTTTACCGCCGTGATTATCATTTTTTTGAGCCTCTAAAAGCCTAGCTCTATTTTCCTCTATCTGCGCCAATATTCTCTCCTGACCTTTTGTTATATAATAATTTTGAATCTGATAACCATAGGTCCCTAAAAACCACAAGAAGGCTAAAACGGCTATTATCACCCCCACTATCCATATTATTATTTTCTTTACTTTTGACATTTTTTTATTTCAAATTAAATTAATAAAATCTTTTATTGATAAAAAGTTTCTTTAATTGTTCTTACTGGATGGAATAACTTACCCCAAAAACCCGGCCTGTCTTCCTTTGTATTAATAATAGCATCTGCCACCGCCGCTGTCAGTGGAATAACTGCCGGTGTGGTAGTCCCCTCCCCTTCATTAGATAAGTAGGCCGAGTCTTGTGAGGTAGGGGCAGTTGAAATGGTAACTACTGGTTTTACCAGGGCGTATGTTCTGGGTTGATTTAATCTTTTATATTCCACGGCAAATTTTTCCAAATCAGCCGCACTTATTTCTTTGAAAACATTATTGGCAAAATTTATTCCTGCGGTGGTAATTTCTTTATTAGAAGCATCCAATAGGGAAACTTGATTACCCGAGCTGGAAATCTTTGTATATTCAGTGGGAAAAATCACACTTTTCCCGGCAGAGACAATAGTATCTAAAGGAAAAGAATATTCTGCAGTCCCCGCTTGAATTTTCCAGCCATATAAATTTATTTCACTGCCGCTTTTATTTAAAATATTCACGGCTCCATCCGGCTGTACAGATAAAGCAAGGTTAGGAATTAAAACTTTTACTTTGGTTCTGGTGACTGAATTTATTCCGTCCAGAGTAGCATTTAGCACTACATTATATTCACCGGGATATTTATAAACATGAATAACTTTTTCTGTGGTGGCACTGGAACCGTCACCAAAAGACCAAATATAATCTGGCGTACTGTTTTTCAAATTGGCGGAAGTTTTTTTCTTAGCCTCAAAACTGATTGGTGAATTAATATATGACAGCCGTTCCCGCCCCACTGACACTTCAAAAGTGGTAACCTCCTCAAAATCACTCAAACTCTCCTGAATATAATGCACAGAGTAAATAACGGTCGGAGGGACTATTGTGATTGTAGTAGAAGCCTTAGTAGTAGCGGTTGGTGGGGTTTCAGGGTCAGTAGGTGGAGTAGTAGAACTTCCAACAACTACAGTTTGCTCTGTATCCCATGTTTTTGTTCCATCTTTATTTGTTGCTGTTACTTTTAAAATATAGGTACCAGCTGTGTCACTTTTAAAATAGAAGTATTTATTTGAGTCACCAGTAGAAATATAGACTTTGGTAGCAGCTGTAAAAGGAGTACCATCTTTTGCGGAAGAAAACTGTCCCAAATCTAGAGGTAGTGTGAAATAGGTAGTATCTGGAGCCTTTTCTATACCACCAGATGAATTTTGTAATTGTATTTGATACCGTTCAGAACTCTGCCCGGTTGGAATCGTTTGTGGATCATTTAAAAAAACCATTTTATCTACAGCAGCAAGTGCCACATTATTACTCACCACTCCTGACACAAAAAATATCACTGCTAATGTGAATATAATAACAAGAACATTCCTAAAATATCTCATTCTTATATAGTGGGATTAAAATTAGAAAAGGCAGCAGTCACAAAGGTTGTAAAAAGGTAATATGACAATAAATAACTAATGATTACAAAAATGGGCATAAAAACAAAACTAAAATCTTCTTTTTTAACATAAATTAGAGTAATAATATTTGCCATTAACGGAATCAATAATAAATACCAAGCAAAATATGAAAAATCTAATTTAATTTCCAGACTCGTCGTTAAGAATAAAACACCAAATGGTATTATAAAAACTATTATGTTTACCACAACATACGTTAAAAATAATTTAAATTTAGACATATTATATTTATTATTTAATTTCCAACAAACCTTTATTACTAATAAACTGAATCGCCACACTCTCATTATACACCTTTTTATTAGTTTCCTTACCATCCCTAGTCCAAATTATAGTTTTATCTTTTTTTACATTATAAATATATTTAATTGTATCCCGGCCCTGAATAATATTCTGAGTGAACGTCTTTAAACTTCCGTCTTTATTAAGAGCCCTCTCAAAATTCATCTTTATCTTTTGACCCTTGGTAATATTTGGAAACTGTATATCATAATTTAACTTCTTATCACTTTCCCTGTTTATCTCGATAATCATATTTAAGGAATTACCAGCCACATCAGTAACGGTATAAGAATATTTTTTATCATTTCTCTTTTTTTCTGTAACATCCACAATATTCAAACTAGGGTGGGACATATTGTCAGAACCACTCACCTTTAATCCAAAAACTACTGGGTCAACACTAAGTACAAATTCTGGGCTCACCTTGTCTGTCAGCAAATCACCATTAATAGAGGCTGTGGGTGTATAGATCTTCTCCTTTTGACCGTTTCCAGCGGGGTCAAGCATAATGACCGGTGTTGAAGAGGAAATATTTACTTCCGCTCTGGTGCTAGTGCTTTGAAGGGGGATGTCAGCAAAATAGGCGGTAGAAATCACCTCTCCGTCCTCAATTCTCTTGATATGAGAGCTAAACGAGCCTAAGGCGGTGGCCTCTAGTTTAATTTCATAATTTAAACCATCCGGCAAAAAAGCAAACTTATTACCATCAATAATATCATAAGCAATACCCGGAATATTCTCTTCTAAATCACCATTAATATTTGGTCCGGTATGATTACCCGCTGAATCATAAATATGTAAATCAACAGGGCTGTGCAAGCCAATGAAAGTCCCGTTTGGTAACTTACAATTTGCGGTAGTGGTAGAAATATTACTATAACTATTTAAATCAAAAGACTCAGCCTTACCAGACAGTAATGATAATACCAGTTCCTTGATACCGCTGACGCTAGGCATCAAAGAGTGAGTTTGCCCGGTGGCGTAATATTTTGTAAGAGAAGGAAATTCTTCAGCGCTTCTTTGGGGTACGGTACCGTCACCAGAAATATAAGCAATATCATACTGCGGATCCTTGTCAGTTTGTTTGCCAAGGGTAAAAATTTTTCCCACCGTTGGTGTCCCACAACCCACAATATTATAAGCCTGTACACCATAATCCGCTGGGTTCATATTATCTAAATCATTGTGAATATTGACCGCCACGTTCATCACCACTTCATTGCGTCCGGTATTTTTAAGAAAATCCAAACTCTGTCTAAAGGTCAGTTTACCTTTTATCCCATTATTATCATAATCATCCATATCATAAACATAATAATTATAATCCGGAGAAGAGGCAGAGAAATAATTAGAGCTTGGTAGTAATTGATAGGCTGAGGTCATATTTTGCGAAATTTTCTTGATTTCTAGTGGATTTAATAAATGAATTCCCGCTTTCACTATATCTAAATCATCACCATAAATTAAGGTTTGAAAAGTACTTGGTGCTCCTAAGTGTGGAGTAGCAATATCCACAAATTTATCCACCTTATCCTGTCCAAAATGCTTTATATAATATTTTGCCAAAAGGCCACCCATACTATGCGCCACAATATCCACTTTTTCCGCCCCCGTCTTAATTAGCACTTGATCCACCTTATCTTTTAAGGAAGTTAGTAACGGTGAATATATGCCAGAAACACTTTCTACAATATTCAAGCGCCAATCATACGGAAAAATAAATAAATCCACGCCCTCCTCATAACCACCATTTTTTAGCTCTGTAATTAAACTAGTAAAGTAATTGGAGTCCCCAATATTTCTAAATATATCTGTTGGTAACATAATTGGATAAGTCATATTTGGCTTACCCAATAAGTCTAGAAGTAGTTCGTCTAAATAGTCGTCGCTTAGAGAAAAAGCCATTTTTGTGGCATTTGGCCACACTTCCGTTTTTTCATCATCATTCCTATTCAAATAACTACTTAAAATCCCCGGAATAATTATCACCGGATTCTTTTTGATTACTTTTATAATTGTTGGATCTTCAGTGAGCCAAGGGGTAAAATCAACATCTTCTGATACCTTATCCCACTCATAATAAAGCTCCCAATCTCTATCATAATTATACGGGCCAATTGGATTTCCCCACCAATTATTTTTTGCATTTATAATCACACCACTATCATTAAAAATACCGTAATAATAATTATCTTTTAGCACAGTATTTGTTACTGTAGTTACTCCAGCCTTATGATGAATACCGTTGGTGGAACTATTTTGAATTACTGAATTAGTAATATGAACTGTTCCGCCAAAGTTATATATATTTCCCTCGTGGTTAAACACTTCATATTCACTTTCTTCCTCATAAGCATATGCGACACGGAAAAATATATTACGCAAAATATTCATTACAAGAACTGGTTTCGGAGTATATCCACCATAATTAATAACGGTGTGGTCTAAATTCACCAAACCGCTACCACGTACAATAATACCCATCCAATCACCTGGGGCAGGAGAGGAAGTGACACCATCACCATTAGTATCACCCGCTACTGAATCGTCTTGATAAGAAGTAAAATTAACATATTCTGTGGCGGTACCTTTAGCATAAAGCTCGCCTTTTACGGTTATTTCGTCTTTATTTGAAACTGATCCAAACTTTGCCACCACACCCGGTTCTATAGTAAGTTTTACTCCAGCCGGTACAATAAAGTCAGATACCAGATAAGGTGAGTTAGCTTTGGTCCAAACAGTATCTTCAGATAGAGTTCCACTCACAGTAGTAGCGGCAAAAACAATATTATTATTAAAATTGATAAAACCAAATACAAAAAATATCGCCACGAGGGCGAATATTAATCCCGTCCATCTTATTAAATTCTTCATCTAGCGCCAGTCTATCAGCAAACAGGGCTGTTACCTAACTTTTTAACCCCAAACTGTGGATAACTATTTCAAAGAACAAGGTTAAACCTTGTTCTTCCTTGTTCTAATTAACTGAATCCTTAAACTTTAACCAATCCATTATTTCACCCTCAAAATTCCCGCTTTCTGAAAAATATTCAGGAAAAACCCCAGGATTAATTATCCCTTTTTCGATACGATCAGTACCAGTATAATCAAGATAACTAGAGCGGTGAAAATTAAATAAAAAATTAAAGGTTCTCTTTATATTCTTAATCCCCTTTTCTTTCCAATCAGACTGAAATAATTTTATAGGGTTTAAATGTATATATGAATACAGATATTTTAAATAGTTATCATCGTGAACATGTTCAGCCTTAAATGTCCCGCCAAACAGAGACCCGGTTCTTTGGTTCTTTTTATTAAAATACATAGTATATCCGGTTTCCAATTTGTGCATAAATTTTACCAGTCCGCCATCCTCTTTTTCTTTTACTAATAAATGAAAATGATTTGGCATCAGACACCATGCACCCATATCAACCAAAGTATCATCACGCAAGTCCAGGCATGTTTCTAACCCTTTATATTTTCCACCCAACTTCTTTTTTAGATTAGAAATATGAAAAATTTCCTTATTATTTGCATTTACTAAACCTAAAATAAAACGTTCATAATCTATATGATCCAAAAATACTTCCCTCTTATCAACGCCCCTATTATAAATATGATAATACTCTCCTGGTGCAAAATTAAATGACCTGTTCATACCAGACATCATAGCATGACGTAGCCCATCTTGGATAAGAACAAGGTTAAACCTTGTTCTTGATACTATTCTAATAGAGTGAAGTTGTCCCCTGTTTCAGAATTTTCAGAATTTTTCTCTGGCGGAGTTTGGGTGGGGGTTTGGCTAAAAAGGCGGATATATAAAATAACAATTATAGAAAAAATTACGAGCCCCAGAGTAAAAAATAAATATTTATCCATTTTTACTTATTATAAATCTCGACCGTTTTCCTCACCATTGTGTCTTTGTTAAAATGCTCTTTTATTTTATTTTTTATATTTTGTGAGAAAACAGCGGCTTTGTCTGGATTTTTTATAATAAAATCAATTGCCTTTTTTATTCCCTCTGGATCCCTTGGCTGAACCAAAATACCATTTTGCATATCATCTATAATTTCCGGAATTCCACCTACACCACTAGCAATAATAGGTAAGCCAGCCTGCCCCGCCTCCAGTAATACATAAGGCAAAGCCTCGGTAATAGAGGTGAGTGTAAAAACATCAAACGCTTTCAAATATTTCTCAGCCTCCTCCACCCTACCCACCATAAAAATATTATTTTGCAAATTATACCTATTTATTCTCTCTTGTAATTTTTCCTTCCGCTCACCATCACCTATAATTATCACAACCGGCAATTTAGATCTATCATCAGTATCAACATCCAAAAGATGCACCGCCTCAATCAAATATTTCAAACCCTTATTTTTATGCAATTCAGAGATAGTCCCTATCCATGTCTTCTGGAACAAGGTTAAACCTTGTTCTTGTTTAACACCACGAAGGATGAGGCTGCGAGCTTTATCCCTACCTAAAAAATCAATTTCCCCTATGCCGTTCCTAATCACCACCATTTTCTTATTCAAAAATTTTCCACCGTGTATCTGTTCCTTGGTTTGTTCAGAGACAGCGATTGTCCTGTGGGCTAATAAAATAGTTAATTTATGAAGCCAATAAATAATTTTCTTTTGCCACCCACTCCGGTCTTCATTAAAAGCCCAGCCATGACCAGTAAAGATTATTTTTGGTATAAGCAAAATCCGTCCAGCCAGAGCCCCCATCAGGCCCATCTTGGAACTATTCAGATGAATTATGTCCGGCTTTTCCTGATAAAACATTTTTAATAATTTAAAAAATGCCCAGAAATCTTTAAACACTGAAATATCTCTGGAAAAATTACCAAGTATTATACTCCGAACACCCTTAATCTGTAATTTATCAACCAAAGAACCATCTGTCCCCACCAATACAGCTACCTCATACAAATCAGGGTTTACAGATGTAGCCAAATCATACACGTATTTCTGCGCCCCTCCCCAATTAGCCTTGGTGATGCAATATATTATCTTTTTTTTATTGGGCATATTTATAAAAATTAAATTATTAATCACAATTTTTGTTCAATATACTCTTTAATGGTCAAAACACGGTCTATATCTTCCGGCTTGAGTAATAACGGTAAAACCTCATCTGATAGGCTTTTTAGGTTCATTTCATAAATACGATGTAATAGTTTTACTTTAATACCCTCTTTCTCCCACCCACGGTTATTCTTAAAATATTCATAATCCGGATCAGTCAGACCAAGTAAATAAGAAACATCGTAGAAATCACGACCTTTTTCTCTTTTTCTTTCCAGAATAGCGAGAATCTTTTGTGACAAGATAGTAGCCACAGAATTGACAAGAATTTTCCGGTACACGCCAAAATCGTTCAGAATCATCACCTCTGGTTTAATATTCTTATCTTTTTCAACAGTATCAATTCTAATCAAAAGTTTTTCATCGTTATTTGAGCTTAATTTATTGAGGTATAAAATATCAGGAAATTTTATATAGCAATGAAAGGCCATTTTTTCTACGAAACGAAATTCTAATTCAAAACCTTTTAAATGCATATCCCTAACCACCAGATCCAATAAATTCTTAAAGCCATCATAATCAAGGCCAAAATTATCAAAATCCAGATCTTCAGAAAATCTCTGGCTATGATAAATTATTCTAATAGCTGTGCCTCCGATAAATGAAAGATTCTCACTCATTTTTTGTTTAAATAAGGAATCTAAGATCTCATATTGCAGATACTCTACCAAGGCCGCCTTTGGACTTCGGTTAAAAATATCTTCACCGACATATCTCTTTATCTGTTCTAGGGTTAGCATTTTATTGTTTAATTATTTTTTTAACAACTTCAACCAATCTTTTATTTTCAAAGAGGTCAGCGTAACGTAAAAGTTTATTGATATCTAGCGCATTGATTGTTGAAATATTTAATCGTAATTCCTCAAAATCAGAGGCGGTTTTTATTCTTGATAAATTAAAATACAAGTAGTCTAAAAGCGCCTTCTCCGGTTCGGCTATTAGATATGGTTGGCCATTCTTTTCCCTTTTTTCATACCCCCAAAATAAATTAGGCTTTATATTACGATAAATAAAAACCCCAAAGACATTTTTAAAATTACGGGTAGTTTTTGTGGTGATTGAAGTAATATTATAAACCATTTCCGGGATAAAACCATAATAATGAAGTGCCCACTCTAAACTGATATAACTTGGCTCATATATTCGAAAAGAAATAGCCTCAGAGACAATGAGGTTTTTTTGATTAGCAAAAGCGTATAAACCATTCTTAAGTCGTAATAACTGCCCCGCTTTCACAAAGAAGGAAAGTTGGGATGGTATAACTTTTAAACCTAGCAATTTTAGTTCCTGAATCGAAAATATTGGTTCTTTTACTTTTCCTGTTAATTCTGTGTATTTCATTTTCTTATATTTTTATATAATAAACTGAAACAAGTATAACAATTAAGCGTCAATAATACAAACCGAGGTTATCCACACCCCCTGACTAAACGATATTCTAGCTCATTTTAGCCTTATTTTTCATACTACTGCTAATTATAGCAAAATTAGCAGTTAATTAGCAGTAACCTTCTGGAGTGCAAAACCCCCGCGGATTAGTAAATCCGCGGGGGTTTTGTATCAATGATTTTATAACATATAATAAAAACAGTTCACACTATATAAATCAGGATTTAGGGATGTAGCTAGATCATACACATATTTCTGCGCCCCGCCCCAATTAGCCTTGGTAATGCAGTATAGGATCTTTTTTTTATTACCCACAATAGTACTCATAATATACAATGAGTATAGCAAATTTGCCCCAAAAATGATATTCTTGGCAGATATAAATATGGAAAAAATAAAACAATTTTTATTCAGAAATACCGGCATCCGCCAAACTATAGTTAAAAATACTTTTTGGGTAACAGTGGGTACCACTTTTACCAAAATTATTAGGGTTGGTGTTATCATTTATATTGCCCGTATCTTAGGCACAAATGGTTATGGTATTTTCACCTATGCCATGAGTTTGGTTACTATTTTCACTATTTTCTCTGATTTAGGACTAACAAATATCCTGACCAGAGAATTAGCCAAGAGACCGGAAGAAAAATTTGAATATCTCTCAACGGCATTAGTGATAAAACTTGGCCTTTTATTTGCTACGATTATAATAGTAGCGATCTTTGCCCCCCTAATTTCACAGTTTGATGAGGCCAAACCGCTGATGATCATCATCGCTATTACTATCGCCTGTGATAGTTTGCGCAGTTTCTTTTTTGCCATCACCCGCTCGCAAAACAAAATGGAAGTGGAAGCGGGCCTAACTATTACCGCTGAAGTATTAACGACGATTATTGTTTTGGGTTTATTCCTAAACAACCCCACCGTAAACTCTCTGGTTAATTCCTATATGATCGGTAATATAACCGGCTTATTTATTACCATATTTTTCTTACGCAATTATATTGTTGGAATATTTAAATACTTTAAAACCCAACTGATTAGGCCAATCCTCAAATCAGCTTGGCCATTTACGATTATGGGGGTGTTTAGCGTCCTGATGACTAGTATTGATTCCGTAATCATTGGAATCTTCACTGATACTCATACACTGGGCCTTTATGCCGCGGCCCAAAGACCAATCAGTATGCTGTATATTTTACCCGGATTTTTAAGTATTAGTTTATTCCCTATAATAAGTAAATTTAGCCATAACCAAGAAGGAAAAAAACTATCAGTCCTAATCAAAAAATCATTATTATTATCCCTAATAACGGCTCTACCAATAGTGGTGGGTGGAATTATCATCGCTGGACCATTAATTAATGTCACCTTTGGCTATCAATTTATTGGCGCCGTTCTCACCTTCCAAATACTCTTGCTATCCCTCTTAATAGTCTTTCCGGGAGCAATGCTCTCAGACCTCATATTGGCTGAAGATAAACAAAAAGTTTTTATCAGGTCCAGCTTTTGGGGCGCCCTAACAAACATCGTTCTAGATTTCCTTTTAATTCCGCTATTGGGTATAGCGGGTTCAGCAATTGCGACGGTAATAGCCCTATTGATAGCCAACGCTATCATCTTTATTGAAGTCAAAAAAACGACCGATATTTATATTCTCTCTGATATGAAAAAAATGATTATAGCTACTATTGTGATGGGACTGAGCGCCTATTTGCTAAAAATGCTATCGGTTCCTCTAATCATAATAATAACAGTCTCAGCGATAATTTATTTTGGTCTACTTCTTTTAATCAAAGAAGAAATAATAGAAGATATAAAATTAACTTTCAAAACTAAAGGTGAATTAACCTCTTAATTCCTTTTTTAATTTGAACTGGTAACAACCAGGCCAAACAAGAACGCAGTAAATAAACACTACTCCAGATTGGATACTGCCTGTCTCGAATAGCTTTATACTTAGCCCTAATAACACAGCTAATTTGCTGACGATTTTTTACACTAGTAATTGTTCCTTTGCTTTCCCTGTAACTAATTAATACCTCGGGTAAGTTAGCTATATCATATTTTTTTGCTATTCTAAAATATAACTCATAATCCTGAGCAAATCTAAACTCCTCATTATAAAGTCCTATACTATAAAAAGCATCCTTACTCATGATTATAGAAGAATGAAAAAATGGATTATATTTAATTAAATCTTTTTTAAGATCTTTTGATCCAGTAGGATATTTTACTGTCCTCAATATATTTCCAGCTTCATCAATAATTTCCACCCAGGAACCAACTAAAGCACAATTAGGATTGGCATCAAGAAAAGCTACCTGCCTAACCAAACGTTCCAGCAAACAAACATCATCCGCATCAATTCTAGCCAAATATTGACCATTAGCTACTCTACAGGCGATATTTAAAGACTTAGTTAGGCCAATATTTTGAACATTTTTAATAATCTTTATTCGTGAATCCCTATGAGCAAAATCAGAAATTATATGTAAACTAGAATCCGTAGACTTATCATCTAAAATAATAAATTCAAAATCAGTAAACGTTTGTTTTAATACACTTTCAATCGCCTCAGCTAGAAACTGAGCTCCGTTATAAACACACAATATAACTGAAACTTTAGGCATTTTATTTCAACTCAAAGAAGGTCTCCCAATAACCCACCTCCAATTTAGGGTGAGTAAGCATTTCCTTCACACTCTTAGCACAAGTATCTGTCCGACCGCGCCAAAAACCCTTTCTGACTTCATAACCATATTTAGCTAAGAATTGCACAATATCTTTACAGGAACTCTTCTTCTTATGAAGCAAATCTGAATGGATTTCAATAAAAAAATATTTTGGTTTATTACCAGAAGACAGAGCACCTTCAGCCCCTTTCAATATTTCTCCTTCATATCCCTCAACATCCATACGGATAAAATCCACCTTTTTGTCTTTAAGAAAATCCTCCAAACGAATAACATCCACATCTACCTCCTCACCAGTCAAATCCTCTCTCTCAATAAAAGTTGAAAGGTTACTTCGCCCAGATAAAAGAAATTTAGCTTTACCAACAACAGAACCAGCAGCGGTATTGTATAAATTATAATTTTCTATTCCGTTTAATTTTAGGTTCCTAGTCAACAAATCAAAATTAAATGGCGATGGCTCCATAGCGTAAAGATGCCCTGTAGGACCAGCTAATCTGGTTTCCATAATCGCATAATATCCAATATTGGCACCAACTTCTAGAATTTTCATTCCAGGCTTAATTATTTTTTTAACTTCAGCGGTACTGTTTGTCTCGTGAACACCATAACAAGCTAACTCACGAGAAATACCCACATCATTCAAATTTAAAATCATCTTACCACCTTGAATATTTTTAATCACTTCCCCATTCTTAGAAAACAACATCATCACCTTTAGTGGTATATACTCCCGCAAGATACGCTTAATCATTAAAACGACAACAGCGAAAGTTTTTGTCGTGAAAGAAAAAATACCTTTTTCCTTAAAATTAACTACGCCTTTCTTTATCAAACTTTCTTCAGTCTTTAATATTGTGTTATGAACAGTTATTTTATTTTTCATTTTTATTTTATATTTAATAAATTTTTATCTACTAATAAATCTATCAGTGAATTTTCAAAACTTCTTGAAAAATTATCCTGGGTATATTTTTGTGAAACTAAATAACTCTTTAAACTTCTCTTCACCCTATCCTCTATTGAAATTTTACTTATTGAAATAAATTTTTGCTTTACTGACTCAATATTTAAATCAGTAATCAAAAAGCCGAAACCTTCGATATTTATATCTGTTTCGGGCGTAATCACAGGGATCATACCCTTTCGCATACACGAAGTAATAGATGTAGCCATACTATCAGAACATGATAATAAAGTAACAAAAGCACACTGTCTAGTTAGTTTTTCAAACTTTTTGCCACCCACCTCAACAAAACCGATCCAATGAATATTATTTACCTTCCTTAGCCTATCCTCATAAACTTTATTAAAATCTGGCTCGTTAGCTGGGGTACATATATATAATTCTAATTCAGGCAAATCGACAAAAGTCTCAATCAAAATATCCAAACCTTTTAAAATATTTCTGTTTGAACCAAAATATAAAAATTTATTATTTTTTCTATAATAACATTCAGGTAAATTAAAAACGATCTTTGGTGAAGATGGAACAAAAATTTGATAAATTGGCTTATTATATTTTTGATATTGACTAATTGTTACGTTTTCTCCTTCACAAAATATAGCATCAGTATTATTTATAATCTCCCTCATGTCCAAATTAGTCTTTAAACCAACCATTGGTAAATTTATATCTTTGTGCCTTATTTTAAAATTTTCATATCTTTTTAAAACCGCACTATTAAATATTTCTGGATCCTGGCTAGAAACAAAAGCTATTTTTAATGCCTTCTTTAACCTTGAGGCTATCTGAGGGAAACTTTTACCAGACATGCCGGCACTAATTCCTACGAATATATCATATTTATCTTCAATTTTTTGCTTATTAAAGTCAACAGTGCGGTCAAAAACATCGACCCAATAACCTAATTTATTTAATATTTTAACTATTTCTAAAGCTTCCCAGAAGTTAACGTGATGATATTGAGTGGCGGTCCTTTTAAGAAAAAATGGGTCAGTCTTAAAATAAAGAGCAGCGTGACCAATTTTTATTGAACAATATTTATTATAATTCCAGACAACTTTACTTTTAAATATTTTTAAAAAAATTTTTTGTATTAATCTAATCAACATAATTTTATTTTTTTTCTGCTGTGACAATAACTCTCTCTCTAAACATATCCATTATTCTACAACCTTCAAATGATTTTAAAAACTTAGGGAGTTCTCCAAAAGTTACGCACCTCACGTTCTTCCAGCCAGATTTTAATAAGTCCTTTTCTATTCCACGACAACTATAGAGTCTTAATCTGGTTATATCTGGTTTATGTTTAACAAAACCTAACCAATTCAATGGTTTCATCGCAAATATAAAATATTTATTCGGGGTTATAATACCTAATTTTCCATTATCTTTTATCACCCTCCTCGCCTCAACTAAGGCTTTTACTGGGTCCTCTATATGCCCAATTACATGTATTATAACAACCTTATTAAATGATTTATCTTCAAAAGGCAAGGACTCGGCATCAGATACAATTATATCTTGAGGTTTTTTTGCTAAAGTAATATATTCCTTTCTTTTCTCTATTCCTTTTGTTAAGCAGCCTACATTTTCTGCAAAATAAGTCATGGCATTTCCGCTACCACACCCTATGTCTAATAATTTATCTCCTTTCTCAAGATATAGCAACTTGATCAAAATATCTAACTCATTATTATATCTTTGACCTTTTGAAAAAAGGTCAACTCTTTTAGCATAATCAATATCAAAATCTTTTTTTGTCTCAGTAAAATTATTCATTAATATATTTTTTTAAAATTACCTTTAATGACTCTCTATCTAATAAATATCTTTCGTCGTTTGAAATAAAACCCTTTTCCTTACTAGACTTAAATCCCATTCTTAAATATGGTTCGATATTACCGTCGTCTAGCCTTAAGGGTAATCTAAGAAAAAACTGTTCATTCTCCATAAGAAATTTACTCTCGATATTTGCTAACAATTCTTCGTGGTCTTTTTCTCCCTCATTTGGTTTTATTAATTCATAATAATTAGACGGCCTTCCATTAATTTCAAGATAAGCCTCAGCTAATGTCCTTATCTTACATGATGGCATTTTTAAAATAAAAATTTCTGAATCACGAATATAACGCATTGCTGAAAATATAAGCTCAATTGACTGTGGAATACCCATAACAAATCTGGTCATTTCTAGATCTGTAATGGTTATTTTTTCACCATTATTTAATTGATCTTTCCAGACCTCCAAAACAGACCCCCTTGAATATAAGACATTGCCAAACCGAACCACACCAAATTTTGTTTTTATATTTGCGTGCGAGCTATTCATTGCTGAGACCATTCTTTCGGCTAAAAGCTTTGTGGTGCCCATAACGCTATTGGGGTTAACAGCTTTGTCTGTACTAATAAAAATCATTTTCTCTACACCGACCTCAATACATGACTCTATTACATTTTGTGTACCAAGGATATTTGTTTTAACAGCTTCAAAAGGATGTTGTTCACAAATGCCGACGTGCTTCATAGCGGCGGCGTGAAAAACAATGTCAACACCTGATATTATTTTTTTTATAGATTCCTTTTCACGAACATCAGCAAAAAAATATTTAACAGATTCATTTTTTCTTTCTTCAATTGCATAATATATCTCCGTCTCTCTATTATCTACAACCCTTATTAATTTTGGATTATACTTCAATAATTCCTGCACAATTGCAGAACCGATACTACCGAGCCCACCAGTTACTAATATTATTTTCCCCGAAAAAATCTTCGTGATTTCTTTTTTCTTGTCTAAAAACTTATCTTTATTTTTTATCATTTTTTTAAATTAAGAATATCTTTTACTGCACAAACAACCTTTTTAATATCTATATCTGTCATTTTAGGATAAATGGGTAAGGAGACAATTTCTTCGTATGCTTTGGTCACCATTGGGAAGTCATCTGGTTTAAGATTGTATGATTTCCTCCAGTAGGTTTGCAAATGTAAAGGAATAAAATGAACACTGGTACCAATATTGTTCTCGGTCATTTTTTTAATAAAAGTATCTCGGTCAATTCCAAGTAATTCCTTTTTAATTTTAATTACATATAAATGCCAAGAATGTTTCCCATAAGATAAAACTCTAAGGCGCTCTATCCCCCTTACATTCTCAAAAGCTTTATCGTAAGTTTTTGCAATAATCTCTCTTTTCTCCAAAAACAGATTTGCCTTTTTAAGTTGGTGGATACCCACTGAAGAAGCAATGTCAGTTAGATTATATTTAAAACCAGGCATGACAATATCATATTGCCAAGAACCACCCTTTTTATAGCGATTCCATGCATCACGTGACAAACCGTGCAATGAAGCAATCTTCATCTTATCAGCATATTTCTTGTTATTTGTAACCACCATACCGCCCTCACCAGTAGTAATTGTTTTAGTAACATAAAAACTAAAACAAACAATGTCAGGAAATTGACCAATATTTTTACCTTTATAAAAAGTTGGGAGTGAATGTGCGGCATCCCAAATAATCTTAAGATTGTATTCTTTTGCAATCTTACTAATAGCGCCTATATCACAGGCTTGCCCGGCGTAATGAACGGCAATTATAGCTTTGGTCTTGGGGGTTATTTTTTTTCTTATGTCGTTAATATCTATCAAAAATGTTTCTGGGTTGCAATCAACAAAAACGGGTTTAGCATTAACATAAGTGATTACTTCTGCTGTTGCTGTAAAAGTCATCGTTGGAACAAGAACCTCATCTCCTTCTTTTATATCAAGTGCCACCAAAGCTAGGTGAAGGGCTGCGGTGCAAGAATTTACTGCTAAAGCATATTTGACTCCAACATACGTCTTAAAATCTTCCTCAAACCTTTTTGTTTTTGCTCCCGTTGTTAACCAACCAGATTTAAGGGTATCTACAACTTCATCTATTTCTTCTTTACCAACCATGGGGAGTGCAAACGGTAAAAAACTTTCTTTATTATTATTTTTTTTCATTTAATGATTTTAAGAACAACAAAAATTTTTCAAAGGTAATGTCTGGTGAGTAATTTTTATCGATCGAATCCTTTAAGTTCCTACTTATACTTTCCCTTGATGATACATTATTTATCAGTTTTTTCAAGGCCGCTTCCCAACCACTCCTACCGCCAACCAGCATACCAGAAACGCCATCCTTAATGATTTCGCAAGCCGAAGGGGTAAAATCAGTTATTACGGGAATATGAAGCTGGGAAAAAACGTAAATGCGACCAGGATTATTGGACATTTTATATCTAATAACATAATCATCATTATTATAGCCTTGTAGATTATAAAAAAAACTACGAAAAGGCCGGGCAAATAATTTTAAGGTTGGTAAGACAGAGGGAACCAAGCCGATATCACATTGGCTGAGGTCACTCAATTGTGTTTCTTCTGACCACTGAATATGCTTTACGGGGCAGATTTTTGGAGTATTCAGCCTCCACTTGCCGAGTTTTTTAATATTATATATCGCCCAAAATTCTATATTATGCTCTTTTGCCACTTCATCAAGTGCCCAAGATGCTTCCGCCATAGCATCTAAATGCTGTTTATTACCGTGATAGCCGATAATTATTTTGTCTTTCGTTTTGTGTTCTTTCTTAATCTCCACTGTATCTGGAAACATATAATAGATAAAAATATTTTTATTATATTTCAGAAAAGTTTCTCTCTGTTCAATAGAGCTCACAATTAAAAAATCTGCCGCTTTAGCTTCCTCTATTTGCCAAGATCGACTTATCTTAGGATCAAAAATCCCACAAATTATCTTCGAATCCATTTTTTTTGCTTCCCTCACCTTGGAATCAGGTGCCATAAAAATAGCCAGATCGTAATCAGCATAATTAGCCCAATCATTTTTAGTTACACTGTGCCCTACCTCTGAAAGACGTCTGACTAAGCCATTTAAAACTACTGTGCCGGCTGACTGATAATTAGTATTGATTGTAAATTTCATATTTTTATTTGACTACCGCCCATATTTCTCCAAACCTTACACTTAAACTTTCTACTGAATAACCAGCCCTCTTCATTTCTTCCCTAAACGATAGCTCAGTGTATTCGGTAAAATGAGTCTTATCCAATCTCCATTCTATACCCAGTTCCTTTTTATACAAGGTCAGCCAATCCCGATCAAACATGGGTACCCTAATCAAATATTTACCCGCTAGGCCTTTAATTTGCCCCAAAAAGGCTATCCTAGCCTCAATGTGCTCTAGGACATTAGAAAGTATGATAACATCAAATTTCTGCCCTTTTAGACCTTTGGTGGCATCCCCAACAAGATATTTTATGTTTACCTGATTGTATTTTTCCCTAGCTTTTATAATATTTCTTTCTACAATGTCTATCCCCGTGACAAATTTGGCTTTACCAGCCAGATCATAAGCAAGAGCTCCATTACCACAACCAATATCTAAAATAGTATCACTGGATGAAATATTGTCTAAAAAAAACTGATGATAATTCATCAAACGGTGCTTTGGATGTATCCCCCCCTCAACTTTAATAGCTAAAATACTTATAACCCTGTAAAGCCAGTTATGTAACCTTAGGCCCTGTTTTAAAAAAAATCTATAAATTATTTTCATGCTTTTTGAATATTAGCAAAATTATATGACCAGCGAAAGGGGCGAAAATCATAGTGAGCAAACCACGCCAAGCTTTAGCAAAAAAACCTCGCCCGTCATAAACTCTCTGTAGAACTGGGCGAAGAAGGGAAATCTCATCCTTCAACCCCTTAACAGCATCATTTGAGTGGCTAGAAATGAGCTTAAAACCCTGTTTTTCGATTGTTTTTACCAATTGTGCCCTATCCAACATAAACTCATAAAAGTGGGTCATATCGGTGTTTTTATCGATTTTGGGATAAGCACCAAACCAAGCCTTCAGTCGTCGTAAGGGAGAAAACCAAGGTACCGTCAGAAATAAATAGCCGTCGTTTTTTATCACTCTTTTGGCTTCTCTTATGATGTCCTCGTAACCATCCTTGAAGTGCTCGATTACCCCAAGAGACCAATAACCATCAAAAAAATCACTAGCGAAATCCAATTTCCTGACATCCTGAGTAAAGATTTTTAAATCAGGAAAATTCTGCTTGGTTTTCTTTACAACCTCATCAGTAAAATCTATACCGTAAGCATCATAACCCCACTGATTGAGACCATAGACATTTTGGCCAATACCACATCCAGCATCAATCACTTTAGCAGGAGGAGTCAAAAATTTAGAGGTGTACTTCTTTATTATGCCAAAACCAGCACCAACCTTTATCCGCTTCTCAAAATATTTCGGATCAAGCCAATGTTTTTGCCAAAATTCTTCCGTGGCGGACTCGCCGATAACCACTAAGCGCTTATTTTCTTTATCGTAATATTTATTCATAAAGGGCTAATTCTTTCTCAATTATTTTTTCAAAGCTAAATCTATCCATTATGGTTTTTCTGGCGTTGATTCCTAACTGTTTCCTCAAATCGACATTCTCCAATAGTTTGACTAAACCTAAATGAATCGACTCAGCATCTGTTTGACATAATATTCCGTTCTCACCATCTCTAATTATTTCCCTAATGCTTGGAATATTTGAACCCAAACAAGGCATACCGCAACTCATCCCCTCCAACAACACTTTTGGATTGCCCTCCGAAACAGAAAGGAGAACAAATATTTCGCTCTTATTCAATTCTAAAGGTAAATTTTCTTGCGAGACTATACCCCTAAACTCCACTCGGACTTTTTCACTCTTAGCTAATAATTCTAAATCTTTCCTTAAGGGCCCCTCTCCGATAATCACCAGACTGGCGTTCAAACCTTTCATACCTTTGATTAGATTTTCAAGATTTTTTACTGGATCAAGACGACCAACAAAAACTATCCGACCAGGTTCTTTTTGTGTTTCAAGCAAACCAAATCTTTTGGTGTCGATATAATTTGGAATCAGATTGATTTTTGAATCTTCAATATGAAAATTATTTTTTATAAAAACCTTCCCTTCCTCAGAAGTGATGACGATCTTGTCGGCATTTTTATAGGCAAAACTTTCAATATAATAAGCTATACTCTTCTTAAGGCCAGAAACATTTATCCTCTCCAAATATTGTAGCCACTCATATCCACACCTCACAATAAGTTGCCCGCCGTAATGTTTTTTTGCTATCACAGCTGACCAAGAGCCGTCCATCTGATTAGTCTTCAAAAACTGGGTGCTCCTCAGTTTCTTATAATGAATAAAAGGAATCAAAAAACTATAGGCAATGACCATAAAGAATTTTGGTCTGGAAACTATTTCTACATTGCCAGGAAAAAAATTAGCATATCTTTTAGATTCATTTACACCATAACTAAATATATAAACCTTATCAAAAACCTCAGCCAGTTTTACGTATGGCTTTATTTCCCTCTGAATAGAACCGATCTTATCCCATTCTGAAAGAGACATTCCACGAGTCAAAAAAAATGCAAAGTTTTTCATATTAATTATTAACTACCAGAAGACGTATAAATCTATCTCTGGAAATGTCTTTATAGAGTTTTCAATATAGGTAACCAAATTTTGTCCCTGCTCGATATTGGAGTTCAAATTATAACCATTTTTAGCCCACTCTCGAGCTAAATCGAATTTACGCATATATAGATAAGTAACAGCTTTCATATAATATGGTTGCGGAGCGGTGGGAGAAATTTTTATAGCTTTATCTAATACAATTTGAGCTTCTTTTAGGTGATCAACTTCAAACAAACGTTGATAAATCAAAACATTAGCCAATCCCAAGTGAGATCGGAAATCACTTGGATGGTTCTTCAGGTATTCAGCATACTTTTCAATAAATAATTCAAGTTCTTTCTTCAAAAACTCTCGTTTCTTTGGGTCACTAAGAACTGACAAGTTTTGAGCGATTCCTCTTTGAAAATCAGTGGTTGTTCTCCATAATAAAGTAGCTTGATCTAGATTAGAACCAAATAGTGTTGGGTAAAAAGGTAGACGCCTTTCTCCTGAACCAACCGTCTTAACATACCCATTAGCAATTTCGGCTTTTAATATTGGTAAAAAAGCAACAAAGGAGTATGAGACAAAAACAATTAGGATTGTACCTATTATATACCTATAATTTTCTGAAATTGACCAAATTAATTTTTCTCTACCTTGGCTAACTTTTACCTGATAATAGAGAACAGCAGAAACAGCCATCATTATAACGAAGGGAACATAAGAGATTGAAGTATCAAATACAGTCTGTATTTCAATCAAATGCCCAACAAAATAAATAATTAGAATGACTGATAAATATTGATTTTTCTTATTTGTTGTCTTAATAAAAACATACAAAAGACAGATTATCAAAATCAAATAAATTAAAAGGTAGAAAAACAACCCAATATAACCAGTTTCCACCAATTGGTCAAGAAAAATATTATGCGCCCGATCAAACCACGGTTCTGACCCGTTTTTTCCTTCCAAAAGACGGTTATCATAATGTAACTCAAAAGCTCGATCAAAATTATCGTTTCCCCAACCCAGCCATGGCTTATCATTAATTGCTTGTTTGGCAATATTCCAAACCATTGGTCTGGCGGGGCTTGAACGTTCCAAATATTTTTTTTGAAGATAACCATTTGGTGATAAAAAAGAAAAGGAAGAAAGAACAACAATCAATATACCCACAATAACACCAGAAATTACAATAGTATTAGTAATCTTCCTATTTTTAATTTTCAAAACAAAATGAACACAGATAACAGCAATAATTGAAGCAAAAATAGTATAAGCTGTAGCTTGAGCCTCACCAAAAATGCTTAATAAATCCCTAGGGAAATTAGCCTGTCCAGTCCAAATATTTATATTAATAATATATGGATTTATTAGAAATATGACTGGTAAAAGATAATACCACCATTTTCTTATCTCATCCTTAATAGAAAAAACCCAATAAATAGAAAGCATAAAAACAGCATATAAATACATGGCAGCAAAGGTAGAGTTTCCAATAGTGAAACCTGTCCAGACCTTACTATTAAAAATCAAACCAAAACCGTCCCCACTCAGTAAGGATAAAATCGAAAACAAGCCACCAAATAAAAGTATAATTTTAAGAAAATTCTTCAAAATTCCCTCCTTATCAAAAAAACTTACACAAAACAAATAGAAAAGACCAAGATGGAAAAAGTAAAAAATACCAGTCATTCTTGTAGCCTTAGACCAAAAAGAAGAAGAAAAATCTACACCGTGAATACTTGTAATTGTTATGATAGCCAAAAATACAAGACCGATCAATGTTATTGGGGATTTGATTATACCAAAATTTATATTTTTTTTAAATAAAAGAATGGCGAGTAGTAAAACCAAAATTTCTACCACAATAATCAAATTAACCACTCTGGTAGCTGTACCGGGGAAGAAAAACCCTTGATAAATTAAGAACGGAAAGGTTGCTATAAAAAAATAAAAAATCCATTCTATTACCTTATATATAAACCCCTTTTGATAATCAAGTAGCATGGTCTTAATATTATTATGCTTAACGTTTAATTGAATATATTAAATTAAAGTGATTGGGTGATAATTCTCTAGCTCGCCTACCAAACTCTGAAATTCGACCAATCAATTCCTGATCCCCTTTACCGTATAACTTAGCATAAATATTAGATAAACGCATCATATTCAAATAAAGACGATAATCGTAAGGCTCCTTTTGAGAAATAATATTCAAATATCCTAAAAAGGATTCTAAATCTTTTTTAGAGTAGGAAAAAATCTGTGGATCTTTTTTGATTTTTTCTAGATTATTTGAGTATAAATTATAAGTATCTTCGGCCAATTCACTTATTTCCCAGCTATCACCAACGGGTGAAATTTTTAATAAATCATTATAGTGCTCAAAACGCTTATTTAAAGGTAGAGTAAATACTTCGGAAATCTTTGCTACCTTTTTTAGCGGCAATATTACAAAAAAGAGAAGCATTACAGATAATAAAATTAGTAAAATGCAACTATATAATATATTATTCATTTCTCCGACATTTTTTTTGTTTTGATTTTCAACATTACTTGAGTTGTCACAAAGACCATATACAATAGAGGTTAAAATAAATAAGCCTAAATATGAAGAAATTGAATCAAAGACGAATAAATTTTGAATAATATACCCAGTAATTAAACCCCAAAGTATTCCGGCCTGTAGCCTATTTATATGGTTTAAGTTAAAAGATCTCAAAACTCCAAAAAGTAAGCTGACTATTAATAAAATGTACAAAGCCATGGCCGGATATCCACCAGCCACCCCAATTTCGTATATAACGTTATGAGGTCTATCCACCCATACTTCAGCTGTAGTAGACTGTTTTAATATCTCTGGATTAAAATATTTTTGATATACTACACTATAATTTTCCGGACCCCAACCAAATAACGGTCTTTCGGCTATTCCCTTTTTAGCAATATCCCAAAAGATAAAACGTGAGCCTGATGCAGATTCAGTAAATTTCTTATGTACTATCGAATCGGGATTTACTAAACCGACCCAACCCCAGATAAAAATTATAAAAACGATTAGTAAACCGCCAATACCACAGTATTTTAGTATTTTATTGTTAGATAACACAAAATAGCTTGTAATAGCCACAAAAACACCAACCCCTATTCCCAATAGCGCCCCGCGCGCGCTGATAAGTATATCTCCCTTAGTAATTAAACTATAAACGTTTACAAACAAGGGTGAGAAGATTATCATCGCCACAATAGATCCAATCCATATCTTTTGCCGACGTGAGACCTCCTTCATAAATAACAAAAATAGGCAGAAAAACAATGAAAATAATAGGTATGATGCAACTAAGGACGAGTTACCAATCAAACCACCGCCCTTAGATTTTTGTAAGAATTCAAACGGTAAATTTAAACCCTCATCTCCTAACCAAACCGATAAGGTGACTATAAATGAACCGCCCAAAAACCACATTAATAATAACCTTATATAAGTAATTCCCCACGCTCTTATTATTGAGGCAACAATGGCAGCTAAAGCTAAACAGTGATATAAAGTAAGTAATCCTGTTCCTCTGCCTAAAGATGACCAGAATGATTTTTCTGGATTAATACCTAAAATGTCGGCAATTGTCAGCCAAATAATCAAAGCAAACAAGGGAGAAAAAATGATTAAAGTTTTTTTAGATAATCTATATTTCTTATCCAGCAAAAACAGATAGATCCAAACAACAAAAATAATTTCTACCAACCCGTAAAAAACAAAAGTCTTTGAAGTAACATGGGGTATAAAGAATTTACCGCCAAAATACAATAAAGGGATTAAAAACACAATTAAGAAAATGCTATATTCAACTCCTCTCTCTAACCAATTTTTCATAAAATGAATTATACATCAAATCACGTAAATATTCACCCAACACAAAACCCCCGATGTACATCGGGGGTTTTGGAATACTTTGTAAGGTGTATTAACCAGTAGCTAAATAATCTAACAAACTGAGGGCTTAGTCTAAGCTAACGTAATTAGTGACAAAGCTATCCAAGTTTGAAGAATAAGTATTAGCTGGAGTGATAGTATCACTTGAATCCCATTTAACTCCTGATAGAGATAGTCTATATAGACCATCAGTAGCTGAAGGATTTCTCTGAACAGTAAGAGTAATAGTCTCACTTGTGTCAGCCTCGATCAACCAAGCACCAGCAGTAGTTACAGAAGTATCTGTCTCGTTCACAAGAACAGCAGAAACATCGGTAGTAGTTGCAGTACCTGAGTAATCAACAACATAAGTTACACCAGTAGCAGCGACGGTGGCAAGATAGGCATCTTCACCAACAGCAGTGACCTTAAATGTAATTGTAAAGGTTGCTGAATCACCATTATCAGTATCAACAGCACTCTTCACTCCCTTTGGGGACTCTGAGTCTGAAACAAGAGTAACAGAAATACCTTGTGTTCTAAACTCCTGAGCTTCACCGGTAGCAGAACCAGACAATTCAGTAGATAAGGAATCACCCTCTTCATTCTCAGCAACAATATTTCCTCTGTTGGTTGTAGTCAAAGATGCAAGAAGAGTATCTCCTTCATCAAAGACAACGCCATCAAGCTCTAGAATATCAGCTGAAACTGTAAAAGCATAAGTCTTACCAGCAGTAAGAGTCAAATCAAGGTCATTAAATGTAACTGTAGCAGAAGTTTCTGTTGCGGTTGACACTGACTCTGAATAATCCTCACCGTCGATAGTAAGAGTTAAGTTAGTGGTGATATTGTCAATATCTGTAGCGTTACCGGCAGTAAGAGTAATTGGCAATTCATCTAACCAAACATCTGAAGTTCCCTTAACTTGAATTTTACCTTTTAGTAGAACAACTCCATCAGTAGTATCGGTATCGTCAACCATAACGATATCGGCATCTGGAGAAGCTGAGTCCACAGTAACTTTCAACTCTGTATCAGCAGCTGAAGAGAAGGAAACAAAAGCGATAGCAACACCATCACCAGCAGTGTTATATTCTATAGCAGCTGGAGCAGTATCAGCATCAGTTGTAGTGACGCCACCTCCATCAACAAATCGAATATTAGCAACACCAACGGTCCAAGAATCAGAATTAATATCACCTGAATCAAGATTAGAAACGGCGTCTACGGCAACATACATCTTAAGCTTAGCATCTGCTTTTAAGACAACGTTATCAAGGGTTAGAGTCTTTGAATAGATACCAGTGCTGTCTTTGGTGAAATCACCAGAATCAGCAGTAGCAACCACCTCAGAACCAGCCATGATAGAGACAGAATCAACATAGTCAGTTAAGCGATCTGAATCTCCGGCATCGTTTCCGGTAGCATCAAATGTTAGCTTAACAGATTTTAATTGGATATCACCATCTTTTGAAGCAGTGACTTCCATACCCAAAACTTTAACATTCTCCTGACCAGCACCTACTTCCTCAGCACTATACTGTGAGAGTTGAGAAATTGCTGAAATGGTACCATCAGTTCCTTCAAGAGCTGAAGAAGCGGCTGGGGTAGCTGGGGTTACTGGAGCAACAACAGGAGCAACATAATTTAATGCAGCTCTAGTCAATGGACCAACAAAACCTGTTGCTGGAAGACCCTTTGAGGTCTGGTAAGCAACAACAGCGGCCTTGGTGATAGCACCAAAGTAACCAGTAGCTGGAGATACGCCTAGCATTGTCTGCAAAGCGGTAACATCAGCACCAGTTGAACCAACTGTAAGATCTCTTGTAAATGAACCTGCGGCTACGGTAGCACCACAACCAGCGGCGGCCTTAGCGGTAGCTACTTTGTCAGGGGCAATAACTCCGGCAACAACAAGGGCGTCAACAGTTTGGCACAAGCTCATTGACTGTGCGGAAGCTGTAGTAGCACCTACTCCTACGAATACGGCTGCGACAAGTGTCATAATAACACCGGCAACCAATAATTTTTTAGACATGATTTATAATTTTTCTAATTATCTTGTTTCTAAAAGAAACAAGGCAAGTAATTTCTTCTTAATTAATAAAATTTTCCCGAACAAATTTTTAACAAAAACTTGAACGGGTGAATAAAGTGAAGAAAATACTTTTTGTAAACTACATTCCTTAATTTTTTTTATTAAGAAACGGTCAGCAAGGTTTCGACTAAAAACCAGCTGAGCCAATTTTGAAAAATCTGATGACTTTTCAAAAAACATATTTTTAACTTTTCACAAAAAACAATAAATATAATTTGACCTATTTATTATTCTCTGCTTTCCGATAATCATTTAAAAATATTAAACAAATGATCACCATAATTTCAAACTATAATTCTGTGCTTTGATAAGCACCGAACATTAAAAACAAAAGATTATTTTCAATGTTCGGTACTCATTTTAAGACAGAATCTTAGTGACAAAAATGAGAAGAGAGTTCAGCCTTAAAACAGTGGGCCCCAATCAAATAAAAAAAGATTTGATAGGGCTAATCAGAATTAGTAATTTCAGTATAACCCGACGAAATTCAAATGAATTTTTTCGGGTAAATTTCGCTATTCAATTATCAAAGGTCATTCGTACCTCGTACTTGTACCCCTTATTATATATTCTACTTAGTAAATAAGCAAAATAGGGGGTGTGGATAACTTTTAGATAGCCTGTTTAGGGCTGTAAATAAGCCATAATCCACAAGACCAATACTAGCATAATATAGGGCAAAATGCAACCTAACAAACCACCTCGTCATCAGAATGCCTCTCCTCCTTAACCAAGGAGGAGAAAGCGGAAGTGCTGAAACGAGAGTCCCCTTTCCCCGCCTTGGTTAAGGCGGGGTGGTGAGTCTGCGAACCGGGGCGGTTGTGTTTGACCTAACGATTAGACAACCTCACCCATCACCAGAATGATCCTCCCTCTCCTCAACTGAGTAGAGGGTTAGGTGGAATAAAAACAGGATAGTTTTTACCCTTTTATTGAGTATTTAGACCAGCGCTTTTCCCCCTCTTTTTTGATCAGTCCTTTAGAAATCAGGGAGGCTAATTCACGCTGAATTGTCTTTTCACTGCAGTCCTTGATAGAAGTGGTAAAGTCTTTTATGCCCAGATCATTCCCCTTCTTAAGTAAAGCTAAAATCAAATCCTGTCTGTTAGTTTTATCTTTTTGTTTTTGTTCACCAGACCTCACGGACTCAGCTGGTTTTTTAAAGGACACTCTATCAGACATAGTGTTTTGTCCTTTATAAAGGACATTGGTATTTTCCTGAGCTGGTGCCGGTTCCGCCACTGTCAAGAAATTCTCTGGGAACGAAATTGATCTAGGATTATTTCTTTTTTCTTCTACCTGAGCAGTTTGAATCAAGCCTTCAAATTCTTGTTTTAGGACCTGATAATTCATCTCGGAAATAAGCTGGGAAAGGTGAGATATTTCTAGAAAAGAAATAAGATTTAAAGAGGTGGCAACAAGCCCATTTCTATCAGACATTGAGAGGCTTTGGGCGATCATTTCTAGGCCAGCCTCGCGCATCTGCCACTTGATGGGTTCCTTGTCCGATATGATACCGGAGAGTAAGTAAATAGCTGAAACAAGCCGCTCTGTCTTTTTGTATAGATATAACTGGCTGGGACTATTATGAAAGACTGAAACATCAGAAACACTGAATTCAGAACGATTGTTTTGAATTTCTTGGGTGTTATTCTGTTGTTTGTTTTGGTCTGACATAATATGACTAATTTAATAGTCCTTTATATAATGACTCTTATGGGCCAGCTTGTCTGATATGGCTGTCTTTTAAGAAAAAATGACTTTTTGAGAAAAACCTTTGTGTCCATTATATAACGGACAGGAAAATAATGTAAAGGGCAGATACACCAATGCAGAATGAAAAGGCTACTATGTAAATAGTTTCAACCCAGTCAAAACAATACC
>CAZSCE010000006.1:12666-40278 GCA_964605355.1 uncultured Candidatus Saccharibacteria bacterium | reverse complement strand
AGCCGTACTAAATTTATTATAGAAAAAAGTTTCTAACTTCATCCAGCCACTGGAGCAAATAAAAAACCCTCGAGAGAGGGGGTTTTTATTTATTTCTTTATTGGTAGGCTAAGGAAGAAGGTGGAGCCTTTGCCGGGGCCGGGAGACTGGGCCCATAAGCGCCCGCCATGATGTGTTACTATTTTTTTGGCGGTGTAAAGGCCCAAGCCCAAACCATCTGTATCCATGAGTTTAGCTTTTTTTGAACGGAAGAAATGCCTAAAAATTCTAAGTCCATCAAAGAAATCAAAGCCAATACCACTATCCTTAATTTTTAAGGTAACATTCTTTTTATCAATATCAAATGAAATATTTATATTCCCCTCCTTGGGTGTGTATTTCAAAGCGTTATCAATCAGCATATCCACCACAAACTGAATTTTAGCCTTATCAATTATGATCAATGGTAATTCCCTGTCAGACTCAATGACAAATTTAATATTTTTATTTCTAGTAGCAGCTGAATATTTATTAAGGGAAAAACCAACAATCTCTCTCAAGGAAACTGCTTCAAAAGCATATTCTAACCTTTTATCAAACTTGGCAAAACCCACCATAAGATCCACAATTTCCAGAAGGCGTTCGTTGGCTTTTTCCATCTCCATTAATAAATCTTTCTTCTCCAGCAGTGTTATGTCTTTTTGCAGCATATCAATAGTCCAATGAATACCGGTAAGGGGGGTTCTAAATTTATGGGTGACAATAGTAATAAATTCATTCTGAATTTTATTATTTTCTCTCTCTCTACAAATAAAGGCTAAAATAATAATAATCACCAATACCCCAGAAACCAAGGAAATAACCACATCATTAAAATCCAGAAAAAAAACTGAGCTTCTAAAAATAGCACTAGAAAAGATAAACCCCAGAGAGGCAATTAGAAATAGTCCAAATAATAAATTACTACTTCTTCTCATAACAGTCTTTATTATACTATAGATATACATTTAGTGCTATAATATAAGTATGGGAATATTTGATTTTATATTTGGGACCAGCAAACCCCGGGTAACTGAAAAGGAATACCGCAAAGCTAAATCCGAGTTATATGGTGATGGCTTTACTAAAAATGAACGAGCAAAAGTGGATGATATATTTGCACCAGATTTTAATATGCCCGGAACAGATACCCACCCTAGAGGGTTAGAAAAGTATGAGATTGAAGGTAAGATTAAGTGGATGCGGGAAAATAAAAGCAAACATGGTTTGAGTGACCACCGGATAGATGAAATAGAAGAGGCCCTATTAAAGAGAGTTTAAAATCTTAAAATCCAAGTATACTAATAGTATCCCGGGCAATCTGCCCCATCTCATCTGTTTTTCTGACAAGCACTTTTATTTTACTATCAGTAGCAGAAATATCAGCGTCCACCCCCTCACTCTGATCATTTTTAATTTTATCTATTTTAAGCTCAAGAGCAGTTAAACCAGCACATATTTTCTCACGCATGGTAAAGGAACGCTCCCCCACCGTGGCGGTAAAAATAATAGTATCTAAACCACCAAGGGCTACAAAATATGCACCAATACATTTTTGTAATTTGTAGGCGTACATATCCAAAGCCAGCTTTGCTTGAGCATCACCTTCTTTTTCTAACTTGATTAAATCACGCACATCAGAACTCTTGCCGGAAACCCCCAATAACCCGCATTTTTTGTTTAAATATTCCTTTAGCCTTTTTGGGTTAAGCCACAATTTATCAGCTAGCATAGCAAGTGCGCCAGGATCAATATTTCCGCCTCTGGTGGCCATCATCACGCCTTCAAGGGGTGTAAAGCCCATACTGTTTTCAATACTCTGACCATCTTTTACGGCAGTTACAGAAACACCACTGCCGATATGACAAATTATTAATTTGCTGGGTAGCGAACCTTCAGCCCTTAATTTATTTAAAATAGATTCTACTGAAATACCGTGATAGCCATAACGCTCTATATTATATTTTTTAGTATCAGTAAAAGGGATACCATAATATTTTGCCTTATCCGGAATAGTGTCATGAAAATCACTGTCAGAAATACCAACTATCGGAATATTTTTTAAAGTTTTTTGCAGGAGACCAATCATCTCATATGTTGGCAAAAGATGGAGTGGGGCGTCATGAATTACTTTTTTAATTTCTTTTTCATATGCCCTATCAATTATTTTATCATTCTGAAAATGCTGACCAGGGGCCACAATCCTGATACCAATCCCAGTAATATCCGCCTTGGCTTCCTTGATATTATTTCCCGCCAGTATTTTATTTTTCAAGAAAATATTTAGGGCATAATCCAAAGAATTTTCATATTCTTTCTTGGTTATTTTCCAGGCCTCTTTTTTACCATCTACATATAAAGCACAGTCAAAATCCGCTCCCGTTTCTGACTTTTCCAAATGTAAAAAACCTAGCATTTTTTCTTTACTATAAATGCCATATTTTTCTGACGCACTCCCCCTATTCACCACTAAATATTTTTTTTCCATGTCCAATTTAATATTTCTTCTGGATCATCACCCACACGCATAATATAATCCTTGTGATCCTTAATTTTATTCTGATAAATTAACACTAATCTACTGGCTTTTTCCTGCTCCACTACTCCACTCTTGGCCATTTTCTCTATCGCTTCTATAAACAAATTATACCTATCAGTCTTGTTTCTAATGTGTAAATCTAGAGGGGTAGTGGTAGAACCGCTCTCCATATAACCATGAATAGAAATGCGATCCAGAGCATTTACAAAACGGAACAAAGTTTTCTCCAGAGTGTCAGCATAACCGTGAAAGTTAAAAATCACTGGTTTATCCTTGGTAAAATACTTTTCAAAATCTACTTCGGAAATTTTATTTTCATGGCCCACAGTATTAGGTGAAATTTCTACCACATTTACAAAACGGACCTTTACTTCTGGCGCCTCCTGCTTTATCAAATCAATAGCGGCCAGGGCTTCCTTCACCAAATATTGACCAGAACCAGCAAACACCACGTCTGGATTTTCCTCACTGGCAAAATCCCAAATAGACAAACCATCTTCCACTTCTCTCTTGGCCTCAGCCGGAGTGAGCCAGATAGACTCCAGGGTTTTCTCTACCACAATCACATTTATTTCATTCTTGGATATTAAACATTTTTCCGCAATCAAAACAGATTCATTGGCATCGGCTGGGAAATAAATGTTTATAAAATCATGATGCTTGTTTAATAGTTCATCCATAAAACTGGGATTCTGGTGAGAGAAACCGTTGTGCTCTTGGCGCCAGCCAGTGGAGGTCAAAATGTAATTAAAAGAAGGAACATCCCCTCTCCACTCTGTTTTCCGGGCAATTTTCAGGAACTTGCTATATTGATCAGCCATGCTGGATACAATAGGTATAAAGGCTTCATATGAGGCAAAGATAGAGAAACGGCCCGTTAAAATATAACCCTGAGCCATACCCTGCAGTGACTGCTCGGACAGCATTTCTATAATCCGACCATCACGAGACATATCAGCATCCCACTCTTCTATTTTACCCACAAAGGCCCTGGTAGTTTCCTTGAACATATCCTGCAGACGGTTTGAATAAGTTTCATCCGGAGAGAATAAACGGAAGTTCCTTTTTGCCTGATTAAGTTTTACAACTTGGGCTAAATATTCACCAATTCTTTTCATAGCGCCAGTTGGTGTGGTACCGGCCTTTTCAATCTGAATATGAAAATCCTCAATTTTTGGTAAAATCAAATCTCGGCTGGTGTCACCTTTCCTAATACCAAAAGCAGTTTGATTATCACCCATTCGTAAATCCTCTCTCGGTACCAGATCCAAAACATCTTTTGAAAAACCGGTTTGGGGATTAAATAATTCCTCAAATTTATAGGAGTGTAACCATTTGTCCACCATTTTTAACTGCTGTTTATCAGTCTTGCTTTCCTTACCCACCACTTGATGTGACAGGGCATTACCTTCAATTTTATCACCATTACCCTCTATTTTATCTCCAGTTAAATATTTAGGTCCGGTCCAGCCTTTTGGTGTCTTCATGACAATCATAGGGAAACGGAAATAATCATCCAGTTTTCTATTTGGATTTTCTCTGGCTTCCTTTTGGATTTTCCGGATTTGCGCATAAGCCACATCCAAAGCCTGGACCATCTTCTCATACACCTTGTCACCCTTACCTTCTACAATTATTGGTTCATAACCATAACCCTTAAACAAAGATTTCAAATCAGCATTTTTCATCCGGCCAAAAATAGTGGGGCCGGAAATTTTATAACCATTTAAATGAAGTATGGGTAACACAGCACCATTTTTTGCGGGGTCAATAAATTTATTTAAGTGCCAAGCAGTGGCGGAAGCACCGGTCTCGTTTTCACCATCACCCACAAGACAGGTGACAATCAAATCTGGATTATCCAAAACAGCTCCATATGAAGTAGATAAAGAATAACCAAGCTCCCCACCTTCCAAAATAACGCCCGGGGTCATAGGGCTACTATGGGATGGGAAGCCATAAGGCCAGCTAAAGTTTTTAGTTATATAAGCAATACCATCTTCCGTCAGTTTTGCATCTTTATAATATTTGCTGAGTGTACCCTCCATAAATACATTTGACTGAATAGCAGGAAAGCCATGACCGGGACCAAGGACAAATAACATCTTGGCGTCAGTTTTAATAATCAGATTATTAATACAGGCATAAACAAAGTTAATACCCGGACAAGTCCCCCAGTGACCTAAAAGGCGGGATTTAATATGATCAAAAGCTAGCTTATCCTTTAATAAAAAATTATCTTGTAAATAAATTTGCCCAACTGATAAATAGTTTGTAGCACGCACAAATTTCTTTATCTTTTCAATTTCATTATTCATGGATGCAATTATACCATAACCTGTTATAATAATGGAATGCTAATAGAAAATAAAAAAACACCGCCAATCCAACACAATGTTCAAACGGTAACCGGCCTTCATGACGGCATAATTGGTGACTTTATAAACATTCGCGGTAATGTTTCAAAAATTAACGGTGATATTAGCGGTATTGTAGGTGATGTTTCAAACATTTCAGGGTGTGTAACCAGAATCCGTGGCGAGGTCAGTAAAATATCAGGTGACACTTCAAATTTAATTGGAAATGTGGATGACCTCTCTGGTGATGTCAGCCAGCTGTCTGGTAATGTAACAGACCTGGTGGGTTTTGTCAGTAATATTTCTGGTTTTGTAACAAATATAAAAGGTGATGTGACTAATGTTTATGGTGATGTCACCGGTTTGGAAGGTGACGCCACCGGCCTCTCTGGTGACGTGCGGGAATTATTAAAGAAATAAAACAGATCAAAGCTTCCCTTTTATTAAAAAATATGCTTTAATAGAAACTCACTTTTGCGCTCCGGCGCATTTTATAATAAAAAAATATGGAAATCAGAAACATTGCTATTATTGCCCACGTGGACCACGGAAAGACTACTTTGACGGATGCCATTATGAAGCAGACGGGAGCCTGTGAAGAAGGTGTGTCTATGGACTCAAACAAGCTCGAGCTCGAGCGCGGTATTACCATATATGCCAAAAATACCTCGATTGAATATAAGGGTACTAAAATAAATATTGTGGACACTCCTGGTCACGCTGATTTTGGCTCCGAGGTAGAACGCGTGCTCCGCTCTATTGATACTGTGCTTTTGGTAGTGGATGCTCAAGAAGGCCCCATGCCTCAAACTCGGTTTGTATTAAAGAAATCTTTGGAACTCGGTCTTAAACCAATAGTGGTTATAAATAAAATTGATAAAAACGCCGCCAAGCCAGAATGGGCCCATGAAGCCGTGCTAGAATTATTTATGGAGCTAGGGGCTAATAATGAACAGCTGGACTTCCCTACTATTTACGCTATTGGTAGAAAAGGTGTGGCCATGAAAAACCCCACAGATGAACAGGTGGACTTAACTCCTCTTTTAGATTTGATTATTGAAAAAGTGCCCGCCGCCGCCAAGGCTGGTGATGAAAATTTACCCCTGACCGCTCAGATTTTTAACTTGGCTTATGATAATTTTATGGGCCGTTTAGCTATTTGCCGAATTTATAAAGGGACGATAAAAAGCGGTGAGCGTATTTATTCCAAAACACACGAAGGTGCTTCTAGACCATTTAAAATTACTAAACTATTTACTTTTGAAGGTTTAAAAAGAAAGGAGGTGCCAGAGGCCACCGCTGGAGATATTGTGCTTTTTGCCGGACTTGAGGACGCCTATATTGGTGAGACAGTATGTGAAGATGAAAAGCAGGAAACCTTGCCTTCTATTAATATTGATGAGCCCACTATTTCTCTAAACTTTTTAGTAAATGATTCTCCTTTTGCCGGCCGTGAAGGTAAATTTGTAACGGGCCGCCAGATCCGTGAGCGCCTGGAAAGAGAATTGGAAATAAACGTGGGGCTAAAAATTGAATTTACTCAAGAGACCATGAAAGTGTATGGCCGAGGTGAGCTCCATGTGGCTATTTTAATTGAAAATATGCGCCGGGAGGGATTTGAATTACAAGTCTCCCAGCCCCAGGCTATTATAAAAGATATTGACGGTGTAAAAAGTGAACCTTATGAAGAAGTAACTATTGATGTACCAGAAGAAGCCGCCGGTGTAGTAATTGAAAAACTGGGCCGCCGCCGAGGAATAATGCAAGATATGAAAACCAAGGATGGCCAAACCAGAATGATATTTGAAGTGCCTACTCGCGGACTATTAGGATTTAAAGGTCAATTTATTGTGGATACACGCGGTAACGGAATACTGTGTAGCCGATTTATTGATTTCAAACCGTACGCTGGTGATATTCAAAAGCAGGAATTTGGCGCCATGGTTTCTATGGAAAATGGCAAGGCTTCCGCTTTTTCTTTGTGGAATTTACAGGAACGCGGAGTTATTTATATTGAACCCGGCGCTGAGGTATATGAAGGGATGATTATAGGAAATGTGACCAAAGGTGAAGATATGGATGTGAACCCTATTAAAGGAAAAAATTTAACTAACGTTCGTAAAACCAGTTCTGATGAAGCTATTTATCTAACCCCGGCTATGCCAATTGATATTGAAAAGGGGCTAGAAATTATGGGTAATGAAGATTATTTGGAAGTCACACCAAACAATACCCGCTTACGAAAAAAATATTTAACTAAAATTGATCGCTCCCGCGCTGTGAGATAAAATATATAAATGAAAAGCCCCATTCGGATTGGACGAATGGGACTCATAACTTACACTAGGAAACTAGTTCTTCGCGTTTGCCTTAATCAAGGCGAGGACGGCGCCGTGGCCCAGTAGGGGGCCACCAACTCTTTTGGTGACCATTTGCCCTTTTACCTCCTTCTGAGCGCGACGCTCAGAAAGCAGCCTCAGATCAACCACATTCTTTTGGTTTGCACTTGATCTGTATTTGAGCAAACAGGGTACCAGAGGCACCCGACCAGCCGAAACCACCGAACCAGCGCAAGGCAGATAGAGACAGTCCAGCCGATGACCAGGCCGCAACTTCCCTTCCTGTCTGACTCGCTGCTCCAACTGCCAGAAGATCGGCTCCATCACCTGGAAAGAGGCGTGATTAATGGCCTCAATTTCCGGATAAATGACTGGGCGCAGATCCATCTGCTTTGCCATGGTCAGCAGGACATCCATGTCCCGCTCATCCTCCACCCGGTGGAAGGAAAACTTGACCGACCTTTTTCCCGTCTCAAAGGGGAACTTGTGCCCTGGTACAAACGATTTGACCGGGCTATCGATTTCCCCAATGTGGTGCGCCGGAATTTCACGGATGGAATAATCCACAACAATTTCCACTCCCTGAACAACCGGCAGACCCCAATTGATCTTCGTTTTCGTCACTCGAACCTCCTCCAATACAAACTACGGTTAATTTTTGAGCATCAGCCACAATAACTAGTATCACACCACAGTTTCTTGACGATAAGCCTCCTCTCCTTTTAATAATTTAAAGACCTGAAACTGGTGAGAAATACTACCATAAACAAACAAAAAAGCAAGCCGTGAAGCTTGCTTTTTTGTTTTAGAATTAGTCCTTCTGTTTAAGAAAACATCAGGATTAGATTACTAATATCTTGAGCCACCAGATCGGTTGCTATCAAAATTTCTTCTTGGAGGCCTTTCTGAAAGAGGCTTGGCCTCGTTTACAGTAAGTTTTCTTCCTTCCAAATCAGCTCCGTTCATTTTTTCTATAGCCGCATCTGCTTCCGCATCATTGACCATATTAACGAAACCAAAACCTCTTGAACGTCCGGTCATCTTGTCAGTAATAACATTTGCTGACTCAACATCTCCCATTGGTGCAAAAGCATCCTTTAGAGAAGCATCAGTAGTATTGTAAGACAAGTTACCAACGTATAATTTCTTTGCCATTTAATTTGCTTGAAATATTTTATTAAACCCTATCTATAGAAGCGACCTATAAAAACATCTACGACGAGGAGAGTATAGCACAACCGCCCCGTCTCGCAAAGCCTCGCCACCCCGCCTTGACTAAGGCGGGGAAAGGGAACCCTTAATTTACCCACAGTGATTTAGAAACTGAGTCCCCTTTCTCCTCCTTAGTCAAGGAGGAGTACCATGTATTCATGGGGAGGTGGTTGTGTTATTCCTCTATTTTTAGCCTTTTAATTTTTAATGCCAGGGCGGGGAAACCTATTTCTGCGCCAATAGCCTGGGCCAAGGAGCGCATATAAGTGCCAGAGGTACACGCCACTGTAATGGTTAAAGTAGGTAAATTATTATCCGGGAAATTTTCTAAAGTTTTCTCCCACCTGGCCCAAATCATATTTTGCCGGAAATTCCCTTTGACACTAAAAACTGATTCTAAAATATAATCTCGTAAATATTTTTTTGATACCATACCAAAAGACTTAAATTCTATTTTTTTAATTTTCACTTCCTTTTCCGGAATATCATCATCCGTAATTCCCCCTTCTTTACTTATTTGAAACAACGGCCGTCCACCTACCGTCTTAGATGAAAAGCGCGGATATTTTTGTTTAAAAGTTTTCTCAAATTTCAAAAGTAAATCTGCAAAATCTTTTTTCTTAAAGTTCCCTAAAGCATTCACCGCCCCCACTTTCTCCTCTTCTATCAGCCCTAATATATCCATACTATCTGTAGAAAAGCCAAATAAAACAGTCAGTTCATATTCCTTATCCAAATTCAAATATTTCTCCTTTTTCTTACATTCTTCCCCCGTGAGTACCAAAAGTACCCCGCTAGCCAATGGATCCAGCCTCCCGGCATAAGTCATCTTCTCCCCCGCATATTCCGGATTTTCTTCTTGGTATCTCCTAATACACTCCAGTGGTGTCTCCCCTGGTTTTTTCTCTAGTTTTAATACCGCTTGCAGATTTTTCATACAAGCTTTATAGCATAAAAAATGGTTAATTAAAATTAATTATACTGTTTATCTAACCGGAAATACTAGTGCTAATACAGAACTCATTATATATGATGATTTATATGACTTTTTATCTGCCGATATTTCAGCATTAAATAATTCCTTATTTTCTGAGACATAATAAACATCTAATCCAGTGTAGGGATTATTAATCCAAACACCTCCTGAATGATCATCATCACTCGCTAGGCTAAAATATGAAGAAGCTTCCATACCACGTGTAATAGTAATTTTGTTATTATCAACAGCATCCTTTAGCTCATCTAAAGTAGGAAGCCTCCATTTTTTTTCTTGTGGTGAAAGATTTATATTTAATTCTTCAATCTTTTCTATTAATTGTCCATCGCTCATATAACCTAAACAAGGTCCATATTCCAATTTCTGTCCTTCGGCTTTTGCTTCAGCAGCAGCGACATCATTATTTGCTTGTGGTGTTTTATCTAACATATTTTTATTAATTATTTTATAAAACTTACTTATGTTATTTTACCCCCCCCCTGTAAAAAAATACAAGAGCAATATAACGACTTGACAGCAAAACCCTATCTGATATACTAATAGTACATATGGCTTCGGCCTCGCCCTCATCGCAAGATGGGGGTAAAATATTACCCAAAAATGGTTTCCTTTATAGCTTCCTGTAATTTAGAGAAAGTTTCTTCATCCAGAGTTATAATCTTTTTTATAAGCCTTTTTGTATCAACTAATCTAATCTGGGACAAAATAGCCGTCGAATCTCTATCTTCTATTTTTCCTAAATAAAAATAATATTTTCCAATCTTCTTTTTTCCAGTCAAACCAATACTTAAAAAAGTGTTTTTAATAAAACCTTTAATTACCAAAACAGGTCTGTCGAAATTATCGCCTGTTCCATCCTGTTCAAAACCAACATTTACACCAATAGAACACCACCAAATCTCCCTTTCTTTATAAAAAGGAAATTTCTCATTAGAATTTAAATTTTTCTTCTCAGTATTCCAATTATCAAAGTCCTTTTTCATTCGCTTGAGTATAACACACAATAAATGCTAGAATACCTAAATGAGTAACAACACAAACAAAACAAACAAATTAAGCACGGAGGCGTACAAAGGGGTGCGGGATTTTTATCCTGAGGATATGGCCGTGCAGAATTATATTTTCAACATCTTTAAAAAGGTTTGTGAGAGTTATGGTTATAACCAATATGACGCCTCAGTTTTAGAACCCGCTGATTTATACCGTGCAAAATCAGGAGATGAGATTGTAAATGAACAAACTTATACTTTTACGGACCGCGGTGACCGTGAAGTGACCTTACGCCCAGAAATGACCCCCACTGTGGCCCGCATGGTGTCTGCCAAAAAACAAGAACTCTCTTTCCCCCTCCGCTGGTATTCTATCCCAAATCTATTCCGATATGAGAAACCCCAAAAAGGCCGCTTACGAGAACATTGGCAGTTAAACGTAGATTTGTTTGGCGTGGCTGATACCGCCGCCGAAGTAGAGGTTATTTCCATGGCTTATTCTATTATGAAAGAAATTGGTTTAAAGGATACTGATTTCCAGATCCGCCTTAACAGCCGAAAGATTATGAATTATATTTTGAATGATTTATTATCTCTAGATGAAGCCACCGCCACCAAAATCTGTAAATTAATTGATAAGAAAAATAAATTAGCGGCCAAAGATTTTGCTGATGGTGTCAAGGAATTACTAAACGACAAAAGTGCCGAATTTCTGACCTTATTAAATTCCCAAAACTTTGAAGAATTTATTTCCCGCCTACCCAAAACCCTGGAGGTTTCTGCTAAAGTAGATGAGATCAGAGAAGTGATGGCCCAATTAGAAAAACTGGGTATTACAAACACCGTTTTTGACCAGACTTTGATGCGTGGTTTTGATTACTATACTGGTATTGTATTTGAAGTGTATGATAATAATCCAGAAAATAGACGCTCCGTATTTGGTGGTGGCCGTTATGATGATTTACTCTCTATCTTTGATGGTGAAAAGGTGCCGGCCTTTGGCTTTGGCGCTGGTGATGTAATAATTCGTGATATATTAACCACTTATGGACAGCTCCCCGCTTATAAACCAAAAACCAGCTTATATATTTGTACTTTAAAAAAGGAATATATTGAGTATGCCAATGAATTGGCCCAAAAGCTCCGTGAGGCCGGTATAAATGTGGCTATAAACCTAACTGATAAAAAAGTGGGTGACCAAATAAAGAGCGCTGATAAACAAAAGATTCCTAACATTATTTGCATTGGCGAGGATGAAATAAAAAATGGCGAGTTTAAATTAAAGAATCTAAACTCCGGTGAAGAAAAAATGGTAAAGGAAGATGATTTGGCTAAGGTTCTAAAATAATACCATGAAGATAGATCACGCTAAACTTTGGGAGGAAGGCCGATATATTGACCTGTGGACAATTCCCCACTTATTGGCGGGAGTGGTTCTTTGTGGCCTCCTAAACTGGCTGGGGGCAGACTTCTGGTTAAATTTAGCCATATCATCATTGCTTATTATTATCTGGGAGTTTTTTGAGTATTACGCCTTAAATGTCCATGAATATTTTTCTAATAATATTTCCGATATAGTGTGCGGTTGGTTAGGATTTATAATAATGTATGGCTTTATAATTAAATACACCATTAGTATAGTATTACCCTACTTATTAATAACTACTGTTATATATCTGGGATTAAATGCCTGGGGTTTTATGGCTTATAAGAGGAGAAAATTGGAAGCAGAATAAAATGCGTAAAATAATTTTTGATATAGAGACTGATGGAATAATTACTAATGTAAATGGCAAGGAAGTTTTTCCCAATATTTATGTGGTCTGTATTTATGATTCAGAAACAGATAAATTCTCAAGTTATACCAAAGAACAGTTAAAAGATTTGTGGCCCATTTTAGAAAGCGCGGATTTACTGATTGGTTATAATAATGAGTTTTTTGATACCCCAATTCTAAATAGATATTATTCCGGAGATTTAAGCAAAATTGGCAGTGTGGATTTACTCTCGGAAATTAAAAAGTCTCTAGGGCGCAGGTTAAAATTAGACAGCGTAGCTGAGGCGACCCTGGGTAGAAAGAAAACCGGACATGGCTTAGAAGCTATGGAGTGGTGGAAGCAAGGCCGGTATGATGACGTGATCAAATACTGTATTGAAGATGTGCGGATTACCAAAGATATTTATGAATATGCCCTAAAAAATGGCTGTTTGAAATTTAAAGATGCTGGCGTTATTAAAGATATAAAACTGGACACTTCCGGCTGGGAAAAGAAAACTTCATCTGCCATTACCCACACCCTATTTGGTTAAAATTACAACCAAATTAGAATTACAATTGCTAGAATAATTCGATACACTCCAAAGTAATTCAGGGAGTGATTTTTAAGGAATTTTATTAGGAAATGAATAGCTAAAAGCCCAGAAATAAAAGCAAAAATACTGGCTAAAAAAAGAGATGACTCTACCTGGGCTAAAGTACCAGTCTGATATAAATCATAAATTTTTTTTAAACCAGAACCAAAAATAATTGGTAAAGAAAGCAAAAAAGAAAAACGAATGGCCGCTTCCCGACTGAGTCCGGCAAACAAACCACCAGAGATAGTGGAGCCAGAGCGAGACATGCCGGGGATCAAGGCTAGACACTGGAAAAGTCCTATACTGAAACCGCGCCATAATGAAATTTCCCCTCCCCCCTCATTAGTTAAGGAGGGGGCCAGGGGGCGGTTGTGTTTTTTCTCCGCAAAATAAAATAAAATAGCACCAGCAATCAAAGCGTAAGCCACTACGTGTGCCCCTCTAAATACTGAATCCATATAATCCTGCAAAACTAAACCCAAAATAACTGCCGGGATAGAACCAAGAATTAAAATACCAATTAATTTTATATTTCTATTTACTATAATATTCCAAATATCTTTCCAAAAATATGCCAACACTGCCAAACCAGTAGCTAATTGTAAAATAGCATCAAAAGAAAGCGAACCCACCAAATCAAGACCCATCATATTCCGCGCTAAAATAAGGTGCCCAGTGGAAGATACCGGGATAAACTCTGTGAGCCCCTGCACCAAACCCAAAATTGCTGATTGTATAAAATTCATATTGTGATTATAACACAAAACCCAGCTCCCCCTCCAAGAAGTCTGGGTTTTCTCAAATCATCAGGCTACCGATGCCCGCCACCGCGCAATACCGCCTCAATCTCGGGCAGAACCAGCTTGGGGTTATTATAGACCCAGCGCAAACGATCCTTTGGTATCCCCTTGATGTTCAAATCCAGAAAGATCTTGTTAATGAGCATCTTCTGAATCTGATCCGGCGTCCCATGTGCCAAAATCTCATCCCAAACCTTTTGCTCGTCCTTTGGCCTACTGTCCAAATGATCCAGAGCCATATTGACCTCCATTCTTTGTTAAGCAAACAACCTAATCCGAACGTATTATTGCACTTTCTAAAATTCTTTCAAGTAAAAGGGTTATTTACGCATCAAGTTTGCCAGTTGGCAATACTCGCAGTCCTTTTTGTCACACTTTTTATCCCAAAAGTCTAAATTAGCAATATTTTTAGCTGTCTCCCCAATGAGCTTTAAGACTTCAGCCTCGTCCTCTTTAGTAATATCAAAAATCTCTTTTCTGTAGCGCCCTTTATCATCCGGCTCAATAAAATCCATCTCGCCAGTCTGCATTTGATACTTTCCTTTTTCATATTTATCAAGCAGTATTTTATAAAAGACTAATTGCCGTTTATAATTGCCATCACCGTCTTTTGTTTTACCCTCAATTTGATTTCGGGATAACGGTTTCCGGGTTTTATAATCCACCACATTTACTGTGCCATCATTTTTTATTTCTATTTTATCCAGCTGGCCTTTTAATAATATCTTGTCCTCCCCTTCTACCGGTTCAGCCAAATCAGAATACACCCCAGCAATACTAAACTCATTTATCACGGACCGGCTCCAACTGCCCTTATAATTATCATACCAGCCACCAAGTGACTCTTGACCTTTAGCTAAAGTCTCTTCAAAATCTTTTCTGCTAATTGGCTGTTTGACTAAATATTTTTCAAACAAATCCAGTAATTCTTTTTTACTCAAATCCTCACTGTCCCGATATTTATCAAAGAAATGTTTCAGGGTATTATGCACCGCCGTTCCATACATCTGATGTTTGGATAAAGACTGCGGAATGCGCACCAAATTACTAAAGAAATACTGCCACGGACAAGTTAAATAATTATTTAAAGCGGTAACTGACAAACCTTGCTCAAAAAATAACTGTTTCAAATATTTCTTATCTTTCAAATCTTTTGGAATAGCCTTGGAAGCTAAAAAATCATCTGCCCGGTTATCTTCATATTTCTTTTCTAAATCTTTAGTTTCTTTTGCCACTAAATGAGCTGGATCAATCTCTCCCAAAAACTGTGACGGTAACAAGGCCTTGCCTTCTTCAGATATTTTGGCACCAGTCAGGCACACCTCCTTTCTGGCGCGGGTGAGGCCCACATAAAATAACCGGCGTTCATCCTCAATAACGTCATAGCCCAATACATCAGCCCCCGCTAACGGTAATTTAAATTTGCGCATCTCTCGCTTATTTCCCCAGTGCCCATCCACCAAATTAATAATATAAACATAATCAAATTCTAATCCCTTACTCTTGTGAGCGGTTAATAAATGCACCGCCTTTTCACTCAGGGCCTTGCCTTTGGTTTTTACGGTAATATTATGCTTTTCCAAAACATCCAAATAATTTATAAAGTCATTCAGCCGGTAATTTTTATGACTGGCAGTGAGCTCCTTCATCAAGTTTAATAATTTATCTAGTTTAGCAATCTTATCTATGGACTCACTACTCTGTAAAATATGTTTTATAAAGCCGGACTCCCTGATAATCATCTCAAAGAAATCTAGTAAATCATTATTCTTGGCTTGCTTGCCCCAATGACTAAGTTTCTTATATAAATCAGTAAAATATTTATCCTGCTCTATAGCTTCAAAAATAGAAACTTTTTCTACTTTGGCCCGGGCAATCATTTTGTAAATCTCCAAATATGACAATTCTAGATAATCAATAAACAAGGCCCGCGCCAAAATATCTGACGCCCCTAAATCATCTATGGCCCGCATCAGTAATATTATTTTGGCAATATCCGCATCCGCAAATAACTCCTGATCAGACTCAATAGAAAATGGCAAACCCAGTTTTTCCAAAGCGCGGGCCATAGCGCCAGCATCCCTATTCTCCCGATAAATAACCGCTATTTCACTAGGGTTAATTCCCGTCTTTATTTTCTCTTGAATATCCTCAGCCACAAAGCGAATTTCATTTCTCACCCGATCAAATGAGTATAAATTAATGGGTATATTTTGATGAATGGCCTTGGCTTTTAATTCCACGCGTAAATCAGACCCAGAAGTATTATTACCAATCAAGGAATGTGAAGCATCTAAAATAGATTGCGAAGAACGGTAATTTTCCTCAAGCTGAATTAAAACCGCCTGCGGATATAATTTTTTGAAATATAAAAAGTTCTCCAACGAGGCGCCTTGAAAACGAAAGATGGCCTGCTTTTCATCCCCCACAATAAAAATATTAGGGTTCTCATGAAAACCAGAAATCAGCTCCAGTATTTTATTTTGCGAATTATTAGCATCCTGATGCTCATCAGCCAAAACATACTGATATTTTTCTTGAAGTTGTAATAATAAATCTTTATTGGATTCAAGAGCTTTGATTACCTCCAAAATCATATCCTGATAATCATACAGCCGTTTCTCTTCCAGGGCCTTTTCATACTTTACATAAATTTTCTGCAGTTCCTTATTCTTGGCATTACTTTTTTCCAAATCTTTATATTTACCTTTCATCTCCCCTTCATATTTACCTTTCTCGTGATATAAATCTGGAATCAAATCAAAATCCGTAGTTTGTTTATCAAGAATTTTTAACAAATCAGCCGGGGCAATATTTTCCTGCTTTAAATTATTAATTTCACTAATAATAGAGCGCACATAATGATAGGTGTCCCCGTATGGTTTTAAAATTTCTAATTTAGTATTATCAATTATTTCTTCCAAAATTTTTATCTGATCAATATCTGTAATGTTTTGGGCGCCAATAATGCGCGGGAATTCTTCTGGATAATTTTTTATAATATCATTACAAAAACCATGAAAAGTATAAATATTTACTTTGTACGCCGCACTACCAATAATATCAGCCAGCTTTTTCCGCATAGAATATACCCCGGATTCCGTAAAGGTAAGCGCCAGGATACAATCCGGACTGGTATCTGTCCGTTTTAAAATATTGGCAATCCTAAGCGTTAGAATAGAGGTTTTCCCCGTCCCCGGGCCCGCAATCACCATCACCGGTCCCTCTATGGCCTCCACTGCCTCCCTTTGCTTACTATTCAGCTGTTTATATTTCTCCTCAAAGGTCATGGGGCTATTATAGCTTGTTCTAAATTAAAAAACACGTATAATTAGGAATATGTTTAAACCATTTGCAGAACGTAGCGATGAAAAAATGAAGGAGGTGTTGATGAATCCTACTGCCGAGGGACCGGAGGTACATTACTATATGATCCGCGGTGGCAAAGATAAAACTAATATTACCGTTTGGGAATGTGGAAAAGTGGGAGATGAATATATAAAAACCTACGGCCACTATCATGTGGGTGATATTTCCGAGACTTATTCTATCATCCAAGGTGAAGGAATTTTATTATTACAAAAAAGAAAAGTTGATGCTGACGGAAAACCAATAGATGATGAAATAGAAAGTTTCCAGGCTATAAAAGTTAAGGCTGGTGACATACATTTTATTAATCCGGAAATTGGGCACTTGATAGTAAATACCGGTAATATTTGGCTGGTCACCTCTGATGATAGCCCGGTGTATCCTGATGATGTAGACCCCGTAGGCCTCCCTGGCCATGCTGATTATACCGCGGTACAAAGAATGGGTGGCTTTGCTTATTTTGTGGTTGAAAAAGACGGTGTCCCTGCCCTCGTCAAAAACCCTAAATATAAAACTGCCCCGGAAGCATCCATCGAGTAAATATGCTATAATAGCGTGTATGACTTTTTGGTTCGGCAAAAACAAGAATAATGGTGAAATAAAGCCCACTAGACCATGGGGTGATTTTGAAATCCTAGGAAAAGTTGACAATACGGTAATTAAAAGAATAACAGTCAGGCCGTTAAAAAGGCTTTCTTATCAATCACACAATAAAAGAGCTGAACACTGGTTTATTATACAAGGACTAGGAAAAGTAACCCTAAATGATACTGCTAAAGATATTACAACCGGAGAAAGTATTAACATCCCCACCCTATCTAAACACCGAATAGAGAATGCCAGTCCGAAGGAAGATTTAATATTTATTGAAATTTCCACTGGGGTATTTGATGAAAATGATATTGTGCGGTATGAGGATGATTTTGGCCGAAAATAATTTATGATAAAAATTGAAAACAAGGGTATCATTCTCAGAAAAACTGATTTGGAATTTGAGAATCAAGCGGTTCTAAATCCCGCCTGTATTGAAAAAGATGGAATTATCCATATGTTTTATCGAGCCGTAAAAGTGGGAAATCACTCTTCTATAGGGTATTGCCAATTCAAAGACGGAAAACTAATTTACCGCTCCAAAGAGCCAATAATTAAACCGGAGTTTGAATATGAGAAACACGGAACTGAGGATCCTAGAATAATTTTCTTGGATGGAATTTATTATCTTTTTTATGTTGCTTATGATGGGACAAATGCCCGGGTTGCCCTGGCTACCAGCCGTGATTTAAAAACTTTTAAAAAGAAGGGTGTTATCACCTCGCAGATGACCTATGACAAGGTTGAAGACTTGTTTACACAATCAAAAGTAAAAAAAATATATACTTTATTTGAACGTTTATATCGAAAAAATGATGATAACATTCTGCTCTGGGAGAAGGACACATTTATATTCCCAAAAAAAATAAACGGTCACTTTGCCATGCTTCACCGAGTCCTACCTGGAATTCAAATAACCTATTTTGATTCTTTCTCTAACCTAAACAAAGAATATTGGACAAAATATTTTAGACACATGAAAAAATTTATTGTTATTGAGCCGGCCTATAACTTTGAAAATTTTGGTATTGGTGGCGGCTGCCCGCCCGTTGAAACAGAGGCTGGCTGGCTTCTTTTCTATCACGCCATTGAAGAACATAATTCAAGCAAAACTTATCATGCCGCTGTAGCCTTACTTGATAAGAATAACCCAACCAGAATAATTGGCCGTTTAAGTTATCCTTTGTTTTCACCCACCGAGGACTGGGAAAAGGATGGCACCGTAAACAACGTTGTCTTCCCAACAAGTGCAATTCTTAAAGACGGAAAAATTGATATATACTATGGAGCCGCTGATTCTGTAATTGCCCTTAAAACCATAGAACTCAGCTCCTTGCTAACTGAGCTAATTTCCCAAAATGATAAAAAAGAATAATTATAATATAGCGTACGTTTCTACCTTCCCGCCACGCGAGTGTGGCATTGCAACTTTCACGGCTGATCTCACAGCTGCCTTTGATGATCTTTTTGCGCCACAGCTTGGTTCAAAGATTATTGCCATGAATGAAAATAATGTGTCCACCTACATATACCCCAAAAAAGTCATATTTCAAATTTCTCAAAATAATAAAAATGATTACATAGAAGTAGCGAGAAAAATCAATCTTATGTCAGACATAAAACTTATTCATATTGAGCATGAATTTGGTATTTATGGGGAAAACCTGGGAGCTAACATTTTAATTTTTCTGGCGGAGATAAAAAAACCGGTTGTGGTAACTATGCATACAGTATTACCAAAACCTACTGAGGAAATGAAGAGTACGGTAAACAAAATAAATGATTATTCTCACCTAATATTCGTTATGACCAAAACTTCTAAAGAAATATTAGTATCAGACTATGGAATCTTGGCAGAGAAAATTAGAATAGTTCCCCACGGGATTCATCCATCTTCATACTCAGCAAGTATAGAAGCCAAGAAAAAATTAAAACTAAGTGATAGGATTGTTTTATCCACCTTTGGTATGCTTGGGCCTGGTAAGGGAATTGAGTACGCTATTGAGGCTCTACCAAATGTTGTCAGAGAATACCCTAATATTTCTTATTTGATAATTGGCGCTACGCACCCTGTGATTCTTAAAAATGAAGGGGAAACATACCGCGAGCAACTAATTCAAAAAGTTAAGGAGCTTGGACTAGAAAAAAACGTGATATTTTATAACAGTTATCTTAAAAATGATGAGTTATTACAATTTCTTCAGGCAACTGATATTTATCTTTCCTTATCACAGAATCCTGATCAAGCTGTTTCTGGTACCCTGTCATACGCCTTAGGTGCGGGGCGGCCAGTAGTATCTACTTCATTTGCTCAAGCAAAAGAAGACATAACTACCGAAGTAGGTTATCTGGTAGATTTCAAGCAACCAAAAGAAATCGAGGAATCCATAATTAGGTTATTAAAAAATCCAACCAGTTTGGAACAGATGAGTAAAAATGCCTACTTTAGAACCAGAAATATGATTTGGCATAATGTAGCTCTATCTTACATGCGAGAAATATCAACAATTATTCCCGACCTAAATGAAAAAGAGAAAAACGTACCAAAATTAAAACTACAACATATTGCAAAAATGACAGATAAATTTGGCATAATTCAATTTGCCGAATTAACGGAACCTAACCCAAAATTTGGTTATACCCTGGATGACAATGCTAGAGCACTATTAGCTGTTACTGAATATTATTCAAAAAAGAAAGACGGATTATCTCTTAAACTAATAAAAACTTACTTAAAATTTATAGAATATACCTACAAAAAAGATGGTTTACATAATTACATAAACAGTGACAAATCTTTTAATACAGCTCAAAATAACCTTGAAAATCTTGAGGATTCCTATGCTCGGGGTATGTATGCCCTTGCTTATACTGCCTCCTCAAAAAAATTACCACCTGAACTATCAGAAAAAGCGTTAAGGTTATTTAATATAGGGAGAGAAAAGATCATAAAAAATTTAACCTCCCCTAGGGCAATTGCTTTTTATATAAAAGCACTTTGTTTATTGACTGAAATTAAAAAAGAACAGTTAATAAAAGATGAGATAATAAAACACTGTGAATATTTATTAAAAATATATGATGATAATAATACGCCCGGCTGGACATGGTTTGAGGATATTTTAGCCTACTCAAACGGAGTTTTACCTGAATCCTTACTCCAAGCCTACAAAATAATTGGTGACGAGAGATATTTTAATGTGGCAAAAATGACACTGGATTTTCTTATTTCGCATTCATTCAAGGAATCTACCTGTATACCAATTGGTCAACAAAAATGGTTTAGAAAAGGAAGTGAGAGGGCGTACTTTGATCAACAGCCAGAAGAGGTGGCTTCCCTAGTTCAGGTATTAAACACTATGCATAATATAACTGGTGATCAGCAATATAAAAATAATACAATAAATGCCTTTAATTGGTTCCTAGGTAATAATCTTTTAGGACAAGTTGTTTATGATCAAGAAACTGGGGGCTGTTATGATGGTGTGCAAGAAAAAAATATCAATTTAAATCAAGGTGCTGAATCAACAATTTCATACTTAATAGCCCGTTTAATAATATAGTAATATTATTTAAAAAAAATGGATCAAACAAATTTAAAAAATAAAAAAATGATAGCTTTTGATGTTGATGGGACTTTGTCTATGAGCCGTAGCTTGATAGATCCGGAAATGGCTTCCCTCCTTACCAAACTTCTAGCTATAAAAAAGGTAGCAATTATCACGGGGGGGGCATTTGCTGACATTGAAAAACAAATTTTATCAGGAATAGGTTTAAATAACGAATTAAATAGAAATTTAACCCTACTTCCCACTAACGGCGGTGGTTTGTGGACGTTTACTGGAGAATGGAAGGAGATTTCCTCACATCGTCTAACCTCTGATGAAAAATGGAAAATTGTTACTGCCATAAAAGAAGTAGTCAATAATATAGAAATTGTAAATGATTTTGGTGATAAAATACAAGACCGAGATTCAGAAATTACTTACTCAGCCTTAGGAGAACATGCCCCGGTGGAGCTTAAACGCGCCTGGGATCCGGACTTTAAGAAAAGAATTGCTTTACAAAAGGATTTGGAGAAAATGTTACCTGACTTTGAGGTAAAAATTGGTGGTACCACTTCCATTGATATTACCCCCAAAGGTATGGATAAAGCTTTTGCCATTAAAATACTAATGGATCATTTTAGGCTAAATAAAGAAGAAATACTCTTCTTCGGCGATGCGGTTTATGAGAACGGCAATGATTACCCCGTCTTTGAAATGGGGGTAGATACCGTCAGGGTTATTAGCCCAGATGAGACAAAGGAGCGGTTGATAAGGCTGCTAAAAAATGATACCATGTAGGTATGTTTGACTTCCCAAACCTGATAATTTGTGCTTTTATTTTTATCTCCCTTTTCTTTGAGGTGTTTCTTTTATTGACCTTCCTAGAAAATAGAAAAAACCTAACTGATAAGGGTAATACCGCCCCAGCAGACCTGCCCTCTGTCACTATTGTTGTTCCCTGCTATAACGAGGAAGAAAGTATATTTGGTACGGTGGACTCACTTTTAGCTCTTGATTACCCCCAAGAAAAGCTCCAGATCATGATAGTGGATGATGGCAGTACTGATAATTCTTGGAATTTAATTCAAAAATATAAAAATAATCCTCTGATAGAAATCCTAAGAAAAGAAAATGGTGGTAAACACACCGTTCTAAATTATGCCATCAGTAAATCCACTTCTGACATTATTGGTTGCCTAGATGCAGACTCTTTTGTAGACCCAAAGGCACTTATAAATATAGCCTCTTATTTTTCTGACAAGGAAACCATGGCTGTCACCCCAGCTATTAAAATATATAACCCAGATAATATCCTGAGAAGGGTACAAAAGGTGGAATATGATTGGGGAATATTTTTAAGGAAAATGCTCTGTTTTATTGATGCCTTATACGTTACCCCTGGGCCTTTTTCATTTTTCCGCCGAGAAGTATTTATAAATTTGGGCCCATATAGAAATGCTCATAATACTGAGGATATGGAAATGGCCATGCGCCTACAAAAGCATAATTACAAAATTAGAAACTGCCACACTGCCTTTGTTTATACTATTGCTCCGGATATATTCACAAAATTATTTATTCAGAGGTTGCGCTGGACTTACGGCTTTCTAAAAAATGCTTTGGATTACCGTGAATTATTTTTCAATAAGAAACAGGGAAATTTAGGTTTCTTTATTCTTCCTCTAATGATCATATCCCCTATTTCCACCTTATGGTTAGCCGGCTCTTTTTTGACAAATATTTTCTCTATAATAAAAAATTACTTTTTAAATTGGCAGTCAATAAATTTTAATTTCCATTTTCCAAAATCATTTCATTTTGAATGGTTTTACCTCAATACTAGTGTTATTGCCCTGGTGGCTATAGTGGCATTTATTATGACAGTAACCTTGATTCTAATTGGCCGGAAGTTTTCTGAGGGTAAGATTAAACCCTCCCGAGACCTTCTTTATTTCTTCCTTATTTACCCTTTTATTGCCCCTATTTGGCTTGCGAAATCAGTTTACAACGTGCTAATATCCAAGGGCACCGCTTGGCGCTAACAACTTACTATGCAAAATCTTAACTGGAAAAAATATGCTTTAACTCTGATTATTACTATTGCCATATTTGTCACGGCTATTGCTATGAGTAATTACTTTAGTAATAAAAAAATTGCTAGTTTAAATGATATTGAGAATAAAATTTCTATAGACATAATGTCTTCAGAAACCCAATATGACTTACTAGCGGAATCCTCGTGTAAGGATATTTCCTCTAACGCCTTATCACAAGAATTAAACACCCTGGCTCAAAAATTAACCTACACAGAGGAAAATTTTGGTAAAAATAGCCCAGACCTACTTAGGCTAAAGACCTATTATACGCTATTACAAATTAAAGATTACCTCTTAATGAAGAAAATAAGTGTGAAGTGTGGGACAAAACCGGTCTTTATTTTATATTTTTATACCAGTGACTGCCCCGCTTGTGAGCAGCAGGGTTATGTTTTAACTTATCTACGTGAGCAGTATCCAAATCTTAGAATATATTCTTTTGATTATAATCTGGATAATCCTGTCCTACATACTCTAATTTCATTATATAAAGTAAAGGAAGCGGTGCCAGCCATAGTTATCAATGACTCTGTCTATAACGGCTTTATTGATAAAAATAAGCTTGAAGGCTATCTCCCAGCCTGGATGATAAATACCGCCACCAGTACTAAAAACATAAGTACCAGTACTAAGAAATAATTATTTATTTGTTTTTATAATATTAATACGCCACTTTCGACCGTTTCCTTTATTTAAATTACGAAAATGAGGTGTGAGTGAATGGCAGTTTGGGCAAACCAATCTTAAGTTAATTTCTTTATTGTTATCCGCATTGCCATCAATATGATCAATTTCAATTGGAACATGCTTGGTTATTAAATGCCGCTTATTCCAGCCGCAAATTGAGCAGTGTTCTCCATTTTTCTCTATTAAATATCTTTTTATATGGCCAGATATATTTCTAGTTATAATACCCCGGTTGCCATCTTTTTTGCCGAGTTTCCATGCCTTGATATAAATTTTATATCTATAATATATTTGACATTTATTTGAGCAATATTTTACCTGATGTCGAGTTTTAGTTTTTTCTCCACAATTTAAACAATTCATAATACTTATATTATACCACGAGTAGGTCTCCGAATGCTATACATTAAACATATAAAATAATCTTTGATTTTTTTATAAAAACATGTATAATCTCTAGGTTAATAAGAAGCCGCCTTAGCTCAGTTGGTAGAGCGCCACTTTTGTAAAGTGGATGTCCCCAGTTCAAACCCGGGAGGCGGCTCCAGTAAAAAATCACCTCCATGGTGATTTTTTAGTTTAATATTTATTCTCCTCCCCTTCTCGTAATTTCTTTTTGTAATCTGAAACGTCCTTCAGAAAGAATGAGACTGAGCCTCTATTCCTCATTGGACCATGCTCACGCTTGGTAAAGAAATGAGCTTGCTTATGATCAAAGCGCCTTTTAACAGCAATGATCAATTTTTGTATCTTAACGACAATCCAAGAAAAAAGCAACTTGGTATTTTTAAAATTCACATGGCTCCACCAAAACTTTATCTTGATAATAATATTATGAATCCAGGAATCACATTTTATAAATAACTTTTCCAAGAATATCTTGCGGCCATGATAAATCTCCACATCCTTTATTATAAACAAAAGAATGATTAGAATTAGAGAAATTATAAATACAATGAAAGAAAACATAATTATTTATAGTGAATCTTTATTGAACTATTTTTGCCCAACACCAATTCTCACAAATCTGCCAATCTCCGTTCTCTCTCCAAACTTTTGGATAAAGGATTCTATTAAGCTATTAATAGTAACCTCGGGGTTTTTAATATAATCTTGCTCTACTAATACCTTTTCCTTGAAATAAGCCTTTAATTTACCCTCTAATATCTTGGCTTTCATTTCTTCTGGTTTACCCTCCACTTCCTTGGCAAAGACACTCTCAGCCTCCATTTTAACATTCTCAGGGATATCAGCCATTCTTAGAAAAAGAGGATTGGTAGCCGCTACCTGCATGGCTATATTATAGGCTAAAACGCCAAATTCCTCGTTCTTAGCTACAAAGTCTGTCTCACATAAAAGCTCTACTAGAGCGCCAATATTACCCGTAGAATGCACGTAAGAAGCCACTCGGCCAGCGCCCAGGTTTCTATCAGCCTTTTTAGCCGCAATACCCGCCCCTTTCTTTTGTAAAAGAACAGTGGCCTTGCCAATATCCCCCTCAGCCTCTTCTAGGGCCTTTTTACACTGCATAATAGAAAGACCAGTATTATCTCTTAATTCCTTGATTAAATCTGTGGTTATTGTTGCCATATTATTTTTGTTATTTACCCTCCTAAGTTTTTATAAGATAAAAATTTTGGCGGGTTAATTAATAAGTACGCCCAATTATATCATACCTGGCCAAAAGTGAAAGGAGGAAACTAGACCTTGAGAGTCTTGGCTTTGTGATAAGCCTTGGCAATTTCATTTACAAAGAAAGTGATGCTGGCCACAGAAGCGTCATTGGCCACAATAGGATAATTAATACCGTTGATCTCACAGTCTGTACCACAAAGGGCAATCACCGGGATCTTCATGGCCTGAGCCTCAGTCACTGCAATAATTTCTTTTTTAGGATCTACAACTACAATAGCCTTTGGTAAATCTTTGACAGAAGCAATACCAGAGAAAAATCTCTCCAGTTTAGCAATTTCTCTATCAATCATCAGTCTCTCTTTTTTAGTATATTTAGAAAGCTCGCCTTTTTCTTTTTGTTTGGTCAAATCCTCTAATTTCATCAATCTCTTTTTAATTTCTGGGAAGTTTGTCAGGGTTCCTCCAATCCAGCGTCCATCCACAAAAGGCTGACCGGCTGATTCAGCAGCAATTTTTAGGGCCAAGCGGGCTTCATTTTTACCACCAATAAATAATACCTGCTTACCTTCCTTGGCTAAACCGGCAATAAAATTTAGGGCTTTCTCTAGTAAATCATCTGTCTTTTCTAGGTCAATTATTTCAACTTTATTCTTTACACCAAAAATATAAGGTGCAACGCTGGAATGCCTTCTGGTTTTAGAGAAACCAAAATGCGCACCGACGGCAAACATCTGCTCAATCCTTTCATTATTAACCTTTTTTTCTTCTGTCATATGTGTGGGTAGCTTACCAAATATGGGGTAAAAATGCAACTATTTTAATCCTCATCATCAGCCTTACCATCAGTAGGCTTGCCGATGTTTTCACCCACGAATTTTATGAGGTCCCCGACTGTTTCGCCAGAGAGGATTTTTTCAATATTATACCAGGACTGTTTGACGCGGTGATCCGTAATCCGATCCTGCAAAATGTTATAGGTGCGGATTTTTTCTGAGCGGTCCGCGGTACCGATTTGATCTTTTCTTTCCTTGGCAAATTGGATAGCATCACTCTCTGATTTCTGTTGCTCTAATTTAGCCTGCAAAATCATCATGGCTTTTTCCTTGTTTCTGGACTGACTACGTTCGGCCACACAGCGTACTTCCAGCCCAGATGGTTTATGTACAATACGCACCGCGGTTTCCACTTTGTTCACATTTTGCCCACCCTTACCTCCAGCGCGGGAAAATTCTATCAACAAATCTGAGGGTTTTATTTCTACCGTACTTTTCTTTCTGATTGGTAACACCGCCACGGACGCGGTGCTGGTATGCACTCGGCCATTTTTCTCTGTTTCCGGCACACGCTGAATACGGTGCACGCCGGTCTCGTAACGCAGTTCTTTATAGACACCCAAACCCTTTATTTCAAAACTGGCTTCTTTGTAACCGCCAATATCATTTCGGCTTTCATCCACCGGTGAAAAACTCCAGCCTTTTATCCCGGCATAACCGGCATACATTTTAGCCAAAGTTTCCGCAAACAAGGCGGCTTCATCCCCACCCACGCCGGCACGCACTTCCATAATAATTTCATTTGGGAATTCCTCTTCCTGTTTTTCCTCTGTCAAAATTTCCTCCATCTGCCCCCAAAGAGCCTCCTTTTGATTTTTAAGGGTGGCAAGCTCAACCTCGGCCATCTCTTTCATACTGGCATCACTGGCCAGCATTTCTGTGACGGACTTTTCCTCCGTATCAAGCCTGATATACTCATCAGCCAGATAAGTGGTTTTTTTATTATTTTTGAATTCTTCTATTGTCATAATATAATTATAACACAACCTCACCCGGCATCAGAATGCCACCCTCCCCTTAACTAATGGGAGGGTGAATACGTTACTCCCCATACCTCCCATCAGATGAGGGGAGGTCGTTATTCCTATAACGGGAGAGGTTGTTATTTCTTCTTTTTAGCAGCACCAGCCTCCTTACGAGCTTTGAATTTCTCCACGCGTCCAGCGGTGTCTAATACCTTGTCATTACCAGTATAAAAAGGGTGACAGACAGCACAAATTTCCACGGAGATATTTTCCTTGGTTGAG